>NZ_JBFAAI010000004.1:0-435297 GCF_040639655.1 Actinoplanes sp. NPDC023801
CGGCCGACATCGCCGAATTCACCGTTGGTGCGCCCGACCTCGCGTTCGACGCGCTCGCGTAGCTGCTGATATTGCGCGATGCGTTGCCGGCTGGGGGTAGCCACCTGCACCAGCACGACGTCGTCGTTGGAGATCTCTCCGTCGGCGAGCAGGTCATGGTAGGCCTCAAGCCGCTGTTCGATGCCTTTGGTGTAGTCGAGCCGGTCGACGCCCAGCAGTAGGCGCCGGTCTCCGCCGAGTTCGGTCCGTAGCTGCCGGGCACGCTGCTGCACCGCGGGGTCGGCAGCGAACTGATCAACCTCGGCGACGTCGATGGAAATCGGAAAGGCTCGCGCCACGACGGTACGTCCGTCGACCCCCACCCGGTCGTCTTCCGGCTCCAGTCCTAAAAGCTGCCCTGTCAGGCGAAGGAAGTTCTGCGCTGCCAGGGCACCCTGGAAGCCGACCACGTCGGCGCCGAGCAACCCCTTCAGCAGCTCCCGGCGGCGCGGTAGCTGCATGAACAGCTCAACCGGCGGGAAGGGGATGTGCAGGAAGAACCCGATACGCACGTCCGGCCGCAACTCGCGAAGCATCGCCGGCACCAGGAGCAACTGATAGTCATGCACCCAGACCGTCGCGTCCGGTGCGGCCACTTCCGCCGCGGCTCGGGCGAAGCGGCGGTTCACCGCCTCATAGGCCTGTCGCCAATCACGGCGATGGGTCGGCTGCTCGACCAGATCGTGGAACAGCGGCCAGATGGTGGCGTTCGACTGGCCTTCGTAGTAACGATCGACGTCCTCGGCGCTCAGCGGCACAGGCCACAACCGCATACCGTCGACATCGAAGGCATCGGGCGCGTCTCCAGCGCTGCCCGTCCACCCGACCCAGGCGCCGCCCCTCTGACGTACCACCGGGTGCAGAGCGCTGACCAGCCCTCCAGGACTGCGCTCCCATCGGCTCGGCCCATCGCCGTCAGTTATCTCGTCGACCGGCAGCCGGTTGGCAACTACGACAAATTCGTGCCCGCCGCCTGCATCTTCACCCATGGCTGCAAAGTACCTCTGGACCGGGGGATAAAACGTCGCCCGCCCTTTTGACCAACCCCAGGAGGTACGCCGGTCGGCAAGCAGCTGAACTCGTTTGAAAAGTCTGCCTTTTCGTTGCGAGTACCCCATCATGGCAACGTGAGTCCCGAAGAGAACACATACGTACGGGATCAGAATGCCCGAGTGGACCCGATGCTCACCCTCGAGACAATCACCGTCGCCGGCCTGCGGGACATCCTGGCCAATATGCCCGACGAGGCTGTCGTTGTCGTCGCAAGGGACGGAGCGGGCGGAGACGACTGCTCTCCGCTGGCCGATGTCGAGGAAGCCTGGTATTTCCCGCTTACTGGCGAGTCCGCTCCGATCGGGCGGGACTCCGACGGCAATGTCCACGAGCCCGGTTCTCGTGACCTGTATGCCGTAATGCTTCGGCCGGCCGACCGTCGCTGACAGTCGCTGTGTTCGCTCCTTCTCGGCGGCCGGATGAGGAACTTCCGTCGAAGGTCCGAAGAAAGGCTCACCGGCTCTGTCATCACGGCGGGCCTGGTTGCACGCCGCCCACGACACCGCTGGTGAGATCGACCGATTGCGCCACGGCATCGCGGGCGCGAACGTAAAGATCAGCCGCTACCGCGCGACCCTCGACGCGGCCTCGGGGCGGGCGTAGAACGCCTCACCGAACCCGTCGGTGCAGTCCCGGGGCACGGGCACCACGTCGACGCGGACCTCGGCACTGCCATCGACGAGGGCGCCTGTCACCTGCTCCAGCGTCGGGAACCGCGCCTGCTCAACGGCCACGATCTCGGGAATGTAGTCAGCCAGCCAGAACTGCCGCAATGCCGGGACGTCGAGGGTTAGCACAACGACCGGCCCGCGACTCACCCGCCGCATCTCGCGCAGGCCCTGATCGACGTCACCCCCACTGGTGCACGGTGAACATCGCCATGGCTGCGTCGAAGCTGTCGTCGTCGAACGGCAGGTGCTCCGCCGCCGCGTCAACCGCGGGCGCCGCTGCGACCGGACGTTGAGCCCGCATAGCCGCCGACGGCTCGACAGCCAGCACGTCACGGTCAGCCGGCTCGTAGGGCCCGGCGCCCGCCCCGACGTTGAGCACAGTTCGGTCGGCACCGAGCGCCACTTGCACCCGAGCCGCGATCCGCCGGTCCGGCCGGCGTACGGATGCGTAGCCCGCGCCGTGCTGTTCATAGTCGAAATCACCGGCCGGACGTGCGCGAGTTGTCACGGACCTATCGAATCAGCTGCGCTTCGGCTTATCGGTCTTCCTCCGCCCGGGTACAGCGGTCAGAACAGGGCAAGGTGTTTCCGGCCGGGACGCCAGCGGACGGGCTGCCCGCGACCCCGGCCACGAGGGGCACGCCGCCGACTACCGCGGAGTTGGCGGCCGTCGATATGCTGGGGCGTCGTCGACGGTCGGGGGTCCATGATGCATGTGCTGTCGTTCGCGCTCGTCCTGGAGGAAGTGGGGGCGGTCGGCAAAGGCTCCGGCGGCAACATCCGGGACCTGGACAGCCTCTTCGACGACGAGCGGCTGGAGCGGTTGCGTGAGCACGCGCGGGCCTTCTGCTTCCTGGCCTTCCACGGCACCGCCGACACCGCGATCGCCGATTACGTGCGCGGCGGGACCCTCGGCGACGACACTCCTGCCGACCTGATGGTGCTCTTCGTGCTGGACCAGCCCGCTCCGGTGGCGACGCCCGTCGGCGACGACTCGCTGCGCGAGTGGGTGACCATCGACCGCGGCGGGCACCCGGCGTACCGGATGGTGCGGGAACTCTTCGACGATCCGCCCGCGCTGCCCGGCCTGGTGGTGTTCGAGGAACTCACGCTGGGTTCGGAGGTGGCGTACCTGCCGCTCGGTCACCTGCGGACACGGCAGGACGCCCTGCAGGAGTTGCGCGACCTGTTCGCCCTGATCGGCGAGGTCAGCGCCGCCGCCAAGCCGGGCAAGTTCCTCGACGACCTCGGGGTGGCGCTGCACCAGCGCGGTTCCGACTACACCCGCACCGGGCGGCGGCCGCTACGCGAGTGGTTGCGGCGCGGATTCACGCTGGCGCGGGAGAATTCCGGGGAGATCGTCACCATGGTCAACTTCTTCTCGTGACCGCACCGGCCCGCGAACCGCTGGTCGCGATCGACGCGGTGCCCGGTGCGGCTTCGATCGCCGCCGTCGTGGACACGCTGCTCGCCGAGGTGCTGCTGGCCGGCGGCCTCGCAGCGGCGGGAGGCACACGAACCTCCGGGCTGCCTGCGCAGACCTACCGGCGCCGCCGCCACCGGATCACCCACCTGCTGACCATGGTCTGCGAGCAGGATCTGGGGCTGCGATTCGCGGCCGGGGTGCCGTTCCTGGCTTGCATCCCCGCCGTGCGCGAGGGCGTGCCGATGGCCGGGTACGCCATGAGCGGCGCGCACTACCCGCCCAGCCAGTGGGTGGGTGACCTCTTCGTGCGGTGGATCGGGGCCGAGGAGTCGCCCGGCGACCAGGATGCCACCGCGGCCAACGCCGACCGCCTGTTGCAGGGCGCGCTCTGGTATGTCGTCCACGAACGCCCCGACGACGCGGTGCCGGCGGCCGTACGCTATCTGGTCGATCTGGCCGCCACCGGACAGGTGCCCGACATCGAGGCCGCCGCGATCGCCATCGCGTACCTGATCCGCGCGGCGGCGCGGGCCGACACCCCCGACGGGCTGGCCGCCCTGATCGCCGGCGGTCGCATCCCCACCACCGTGGCCGACTGGACCCGGCCCTGGATGACGTGGACCGGCCTGGTCCCCGCGGCGTCACCGGCCGGGCGCCGGGGCGTCGCGGCGCTCATCGATCGCGCGCAGGCCGCCGCCACCCGTACCCGCACCGCCGGCGACGCCGACGCATGGCTGGCCGCCCTGGCCGGCGCGACGTGCGCACATCGGTGCCTGTGGCAGGGCGCGCCGCTGACCGTGGAGAAGATGCCGCTCGGCCTGCAGGCGCTGCACTCGCAGGTCGAGGAGATGGTGGCCGACCACAACGCGATCATGTTTGCCTTCGCACTGGCCGGGATGCCGCAGGTGGTCGCCTACTCCCGTTCCGTCGCCAGGGAACTGGCCGCCAACGGCGACCGCGACGGGCGACGGTTCGCCACCGAACGGGCCCTGATCCCGCCCCACCTGCTCACCGGCACGGCCCTGCCCCGGCATTGGCAGCAGCCCACGTGGCGAACCGTCACCGCGGCGCTCGGCCACGGCCGCCCCGGTACACGCCGCCCCCGTGACGGGGCGCCGGTGGAGGTGGGCCCGCGGGAGCTGACCGACGCGGCCACCTCGGCGCTCACCCGGATACGCGGCGCCGCCGCGGCCGAGCAGCGCCGCATCAGCGCCGAGCTGATCGACGACTACCCGTGGTTCGACCTCGCCCACCGCATCGACGGCGAGGTCCGCGCCCTCAGCGGTGATCTGCCGGGCGCCATCGACGCGGTCGTCGCGGCGCTCGTACTGACCCCCGAGGCGGCCGACTTCTGGCAACTGCTCGCCGAATTGCTGAACCTGGCCGGGCACCCGCGGGCGGCGGGCACGGCCATGCGGATGGCGCAGATCGTGCATCAGGCCGGCGAGCAGCTGACGGCCGGCTGACGCCTGCCCCGGTTCGACCGGCGCGTCGTTGGTGGCGGCAACGGCGACGACCGGCGACCGGCGCCCGGCCGACGCTGAGAGCGGCGTAAGCCGGGATGGTTCCGGTGAGGAGGGCCAGTGGGTGAGGTGCCCGCCGTGCGTGTCCGAGTGGGTGGATGGTTTGGATCGGCCGTTGCCGCGATCTCTGAGTCAGCAGAAGGTCTCGTCGACGAGGGTCTGCATCGCCTCGCGGAACGCGCCGGCCTGTGTCATCGTGACGTCGTCGACGTAGGTGAGCGAGGCGGTCAGGGTCCGGCCGCCGTCGAGTGTGCTGTACATCATCGTCGCGTACCCCTGCACGCCGCCGTTGTGGGTGACGAGCGGGACGCCGCAGGCGGGCAGCGGGAACGGCGACGGCGTACTGCCGTCCAGCACGAACAGGCCCAGGCCGTAACCGAACTTCGGGTTCGGCGTGCGCATCTGGGCCAGCAGCGGCGCCGGCAGCAACTTGCCGCTCATCAGGGCGGCGATGAACGTCCGCAGGTCCTCGGTGGTCGAGATCATGTCGCCGCCGCCACCGATCCAGGACGGGTTCTGCCGGGTCACGTCGACGGTCTGGCCGTCGTAGCGGTAGTAGGCGTGGGCGTGCGGACCGGTGATCTCCGGCGACGTGCCCGGCGCCACGGTGTGCCGCATGCCGAGCGGGCGCAGGATCCGCCGCTGCAACTCGGCGCCGAACGGGTGGCCGGTAACCTCCTCGATCAGCAGTCGGGCCAGCACGTAGTTGGTGTTGGAGTAGCTCCAGTCGGTGCCGGGGGCGAATCGCAGCGGGTGGGACAGCGCCAGGCGTACCAGATCTCCGGGCTCGTAGGTCTTGAAGCGGTCCCGCACCCACCCCTCGCCGGACCAGACGATTCCCGGCACCAGCGTGCCGTCGGGGTCGTAGTCGCCGGTGAAGTTGAAGACGCCGCTGGTGTGCTGGAGCAGCATGCGCAGGGTGATCCGCTCGTCGAGGCCGTACCCGGGCAAGCGGCCGGCCACCGGCTCGTCCAGGCCCATCCGGCCCTCGGCCACCAGCTGCAGGGCGATGGTCGCGATGAACGTCTTGGTGCTGCTGCCCACCCGGAACCGGCCGTTCACCGGCGGCACGCCCGGCTTGCCCAGCTCACGCACGCCGGCGCTGGTCGCCCAGTCGCGCCGGCCGTCGGAGACGCGGGCCTGCACCCCGGTGAAGCCGGAGCCGGCGATCTCCTGGACCACCTTCCGGAGCTCCGGCCGGTCGACACCGACGCCCTGGGCCGGGGCGGCCGTTCCGGTCAGCAGGGTGGCGGTCAGGGCGGCCGTTCCCGCGCGCCGCATGAACTTCGTCGTAGTCGCTGTCGTCATGTGGACCACCATCACGGCCTGCTCTGACACGGGACCGTCACGGCACTGACACCGCCTGCGGGGTACGGGCATTCCCGTGATCCGTACGCCTTCAACGTGCCTCCACCGCCAACCTGGACCGCCCGCAATGTGACCACCTGGATCGCCGAGACCCGGAACGAGCGGAAGATGATGCTCGCTGAACTTCAGGCCGGCCCGCTGAAAGCCACAGAGCAGAGCCCTGCTTACCTGTCCGCCGAATGACATCGCTGCGCTGCTCGACGAAGTCGCCGGGATGGTCGGCGTACTCCGGAAGGCTGCGCCCGAGGAGAAGTTTGAGGTGTATCGCAACCTCGGGTTGCGGCTGACCTACCTGCCGGAGACCAGAACGCAGCGGTCGCTGACCTGTATCGCCTGCGGCGCGCCGTCGCGGATCGCTTCGGCGTAGGAAGCTGATCCGTCCCGGAAGACCACCGTGACTTCGGGGTGTTCCCGCAGCCAGGCGGGAAGAGTGTCGGCCGTGCGGTCGGGCAGCACATCCATACGACGATGGGTGAGCGCATCGAGCAGCAAGGTGGCATAGCGGCGGCCTCGCCGCAACGCGAAGTCGTCGACGCTCGTGATAGGCATGCACCCGCTCGCTGAGCTGCCCACATTCCGGGCAGGCGGCCGCAGTCATCGGGGTCCGCGCCACGATCCGCACCGTCACTCCGAGATCCATGACGTGGTCGATGACCAGCGCAGACGGGCCGGGAAACACGGTCTTGATCACGTCACACGAGCATCATGATCCCGCACACGACCAACCACACAGGACAGGGCCCAGACCACCGTTTCTGCGCCAGAGCCGTTTTCTTGACAGATCCGCAGTCCAGGATCCGACGCTACGGACGAACATAGCTCTGCGTGGGTGTGCAAGAAGAACGCTTGGCGCACCGGTAGCCGGGTCCCGTTTAGGATCATGGCCGTGAATCCGGCATTCAGCGAACCCCCGCAGGTCTTTCCGACATCCGGCAGGTCGGTGTTGAGGACGGTGCTGGTCGTGCTGTTCGGTGGGGCGATCGCCGTGCTGAACACAGGACTGGCCTATCTGGTGGTCGGGACCACCGTTGTTCCGATTGTGGCCGGTCTCGTGTTCTGCCTGTCCTTCGCGGTCGCGATCAGGCTGCTGCACCAGGCGACATGGCTGTCGGTCCTCTCTCTCCTGCCGGCGCTGTTCGTCCTGGTGGGCTCGGTGCAGATGGCTCCAGAGCTGGCGCTGGAACAGCGCGGAGTGCGGCACGATGTAACCATCCTCGACGATCGGGTCACGGGCAAGTCGCACACGTATCTGTTGCGTAGTGACGACGTAGGCGTGCTGCGGGAGCCGTTGACGTACGCCGGAACTAACCCCTCGTACCGGGTCGGGGACCGCCTGACGGTGCTCGTTGACCCGCGCGGCGTCGTCGAGATCGAGGACGCCGCGCGGGTCGACTCCAGCGGCAAGTTGGGCTTGCTGGTTGCCGGAGTGGCCAGCTGGACGGTCATTGCGCTGCTCGCGGGTTGGCGCGGTCACCGTCGTCGGCACCGGCGTGCAGCTGAGGTGCGACGGCAGGCGGGCGGCTCGCTGGTTGGTGACGTGGCCGCGGCCTTCGCCGACGGGGACTAGTAATGCTTTGTCACTTTCGGGTGGTTGATAGTGACCGTTAACGATGGGTTGCTGTCGTTGACGTATGGACGTTGCTGAGGCTGACCGGCTGCGTGATGACCTGTCGGAGTCGCGTCGGACGTGTTCGCGTCGCTGACAGGGGCGGGCTGGCAGGAGCGTGCGGCCGCCTGTCTGCAGGGCTTGATGATCGACGGGTGGCGTGAATCCATCCAGCCGATGGCCGCCCGGTTGCAGGGCACGCACGAGCAGGCGTTGAACCACTTCGTGACCAACAGTCCGTGGCAGGTGCAGCCGGTCCGGCAACGGATCGCCGCGCTGGCCGACGAGGCGATCGGCCCGGCAGTGTGGGCGATCGACGACACCGGACTGCTCAAGTGCGGCACCGCATCGCCGTGCGTGGCCCGCCAGTACACCGGCACTGCGGGCAAGGTCACCAACTGCCAGATCGCCGTCAGCGTCAGCATGGTCACCGACACCGCGTCCTGCCCGGTCGACTGGCGGCTGTTCTTGCCCGAGTCCTGGGACCCGCCTCACCCAAGGCCACCACCGACGTCCACGCCCGCCGCCGCCGAGCCGGTATCAGCGACGACGTGACCCACCGGGAGAAGTGGCGCCTCGCCCTGGACATGCTCGACGAGTTCCTGCGGTGGGGACACCGGCCACGCCCTGACCGAACGCGGGCTGCCCTACCTGGTAGGTCAGCGGCAGACTCACCGCTTATCCAGCCTCGGCAAGCTGCACGATCGGCGAGTACGCCGGCGTCGGTTCCCACCCCACACCGCGTTACCAGCAGCCGGCGGCCACCCTCACCGAACTCATCATCACCGGCTCCGCCCGGGCCCGGCGGGTAACCTGGCGGCCCGGTTCACGTCTGCGTGCCGGCCGACAGGTTCTGATGTCTTCGCACTTCGTGTTCACCCGCGTCCGCCCGGCCGGGCGGACCCTGGTGTCCGCGCACCGCGGCGAAGACCTGCCCGAGACCTGGCTGATCGCCGAATGGCCACCCGGCAGCCCGCATCCCATCGAGTACTGGCTCTTCGACCTGCCCGCCACGACAGCCAAACGCACCCTGGTCCGCTGGGCGAAACTGCGCTGGCGCATCGAACACGACTACCCCGAAGTCAGGACCGGCCTCGGTCTCGACCACTACGAGGGCCGCATCTGGCAAGGCTGGCACCACCACGTCACCCTCGTCTCCGCGGCGCACATCTTCCTCACCCTGCAACGCCTGGACCCAAAAACCCGTGCGCCGGAATGACCCTCTACGCCGTACTCCGACGCCTGCAGCTCCTGCTGAGCTATCTCCTCGGAGCATGCCCAACCTGCCGAACCCCGTTCCCACAACGGAAACGACGCCGACGACGCGGATCATGACAAAGCATGACTAGGCGGGCGGCCAGCCGCTTTCGTTGCTCTCGCCCGAACTTTCGGTGCGCACATATAGTATTTATCGATTCAGATCTATTAGTGTCGTGGTGTGATGCACGTTGCGTGCGCTGCGAACAGGAGTGTGCGATGTCGCGCAAGACCGGCAAGCCATCGTGGACCAAGCCGACGCCCAAGGCGCCAACAACCAGCCAGATGCCCGGTAGGGCGCTTCGCGCGACCGTCGCGCTGCTGGCGGCTGCCGCGGTAGGCCTGTTCATCGGGGTGCAGGTGGCCAGTCCCAGCGCCACCGACGCGGCGATCACTTCGCTGCGCGCGGACGAGGTCAAGCGGGACGCCACCCAGATCGTCGAGTTGACCGCGCTGGCTCGCAGCACCTCGCAGCAGGTCAAGCCGGTGGTGGACGGGCTGCGGTCAGGGCTGCCGGCCGCGGACACCGGCGCTGCGGCTACCCGGCCGGTCACCGCCGAGCAGCTGGCCGAGTGGAAGCAGATCATGGCGCAGCAGGTGGAGCGGCACAAGGACGCCCCGTCGGGCAGCACCGCCACCAACATCGCGCGCAACGGCCTGCGCAACGCCGTCAACCAGCTCACGGTCGCGCTCGACACCGCCGCGGCGGCCCGCGCGCTACCGGCCGACCAGCAGGCCCCCCTGCTGGCGGTGGCGTCGCGGCAGCGGCTGCTCGCGGTCAACGCCTGGTCGGTTACGGCCACCCAGCTCGACCAGATCAACATCGACGCCGGCAACGGACACCAGCACGTCTACCTCACGGACACCTCCGAAGGCGGCGCGGCCGTCAGCGACGGGTCACCCGAGGGCCGCTGACATGCCCGCCCGTCGGTGCGGCGATACCCGTACGGGTGCCGTGACCTTCCAGAAGTGACCCGACGTGGCAAGGAGAGGCCGCCGGTCTGCTGCCGGCGGCCTCTCCTTGCCCTGCCAGTGGAAGGCCGTCGCGCTGGTCCTGGTTCTGGCAGAGCCGTAGGAGGCGGACTTCCCCTCCGATGCCGCCCATCACGGCGGCTGTCCGGCAGCCGTCGCCGGATCCGACTTCCATGAACATCACCATGAATCGGCTTCCGCCACGCCACCCCGGTCCGTGCCGCCTTGCCTGACCTGGAGGCGCCTCAGTCGAATGCCGATCGGTTCGGCCCCTGACCGCCCTGGCGGCGGGCAGCGTGGGGCACGGCGGCTCGATGCTTCACGAGGTGGTCCCGATTCACGCGGAACCACGTGGTCAGTTTTCAGGCGGAGCCGACAGTTTGGCAGGTCGGGCAGGTCTCGATGAGGGCGGCGAGCAGGTGTTGCAGGCGTCGGCGTACGGCGTAGAGCGTCATTCCGGCGCAATCGTTTCTGGGTTCAGGCGTTGCAGGGTCAGGAAGGCGTGCGCCGCGCTGACCAGGGACGGTCTTCGAAATGGTCCAGCCCGAGGCCGGTTGGACTTCGCGGTAATTGTGTTCGATGCGCCGGCGCAGCTGCGCAAGCCGGACCAGAGTGCGTTTCGTGGTGGTGGCGGGCGGGTTCGACAGCCAGTACCCACAGGTCACCGTCGACGGCGTGGATGCCTGCCGCTCCTGTTCCGGGATCTGAATCGGCGCTCAGCGTCTCACCGAGCGGCTGCTCCACAGGTGAAGGCCGGGTCACGGGATTCTGATCGATGACAGGACGTTGCGTTTCCGGTCGCCGGTCCAGGCGGCTTCGAGGATCGCGGTCAGGCTGGCGGTGTCGGTCGGGCCCGGATGGTTCTGGATCAGGCGGGTGACGCCACCGGCCATTTCCGCGAAGCGGGGGAGGTCGGCGCGCGCCACGCCGATGTCGGCCAGGGTGGCGGGGATGCCGATGTCGGCCAGGAGCTGGTCGAGCCAGGTGAGGAAGGCCTCCGCGGCCTCGGCGTCCGACGCGTCGGACACGTCCAGCCCGGACACCCGGGCCAGGGCGGCCAGCCGGTCGCCGATGGCGTGCCGGGCCGCGTCGAGCGCGTAGGGCAGGAGCAGCCCGACACCCAGGCCGTGCGGCGTGTGCGTCGCCGCGCCGATCGGGTACTGGAGGGCGTGCGGGGCCGCGTTGCCGGCGTGGGAGAAGGCAATCCCGGCGAGCATGGACCCGTACGACATGTCGGCGCGAGCATCCTTGTCGCCTCCGTCCCGGACGGCTCGGCGCAAGCTGCGGGCGATCCGCTCCGCGGCCAGCAGCGCGTAGTGGTCGGTGGTCCGGTTGCGGCCGAGGAAAACCTGCTCCACCGGGTCGCGCGGCCCGTGGGGCCGGGGCCGCGCGGTGTAGCTCTCCACCGCGTGGCAGAACGCGTCGATGCCGGAGTGGGCGGTGACCGTCGGGGGACAGCTGTAGGTGAGTTCGGGGTCGACGACGGCGAAGTCGGGCACGATGTGGACGCTCGAGACCCCCACCTTCAGTGCGCGGTCCGGGTCGGTCAGCACCGAGACGGGGGTGAGCTCGGAGCCGGTGCCTGACGTCGTCGGGACCGCGACGAGCGGAATCGTCGGGCCGGGCACCTTCGACTCGCCGTAGTAGTCGCCCGGCGTCCCGCCGTGGCGCCGGATCACGCCGACCATCTTGGCCAGGTCGATGACCGTGCCGCCGCCGATGGCCAGGATCACGTCGGCGTCCACTGCGGTGGCCGCCGAGACGGCCAGGGCCACGTCGCGCAGCGGCACGTCGGGAGTCGCTTCGGCGAAGACCTCGACAGCGTCCACCCTGTCCCGGACGGCGGCGACGATCTCGGCCACGGCCGGCAGCCCCAGAAGGGTCCGGTCGGTCACGACGAGAACCCGCGAGCCGCTCTCGACCACCAGACGGGGGATGTTCTGCCTGACGCCTTCGCCCACTATCAGCTGGCGCGGTCCGCGGACGGTCTCAAGCATGTCGGTGCCTCTCTGGAACGTCGGCGGTCGTGGAGTAACAGCAGGCCGGTCACGGCAGGTCGATCGCCGCGTAGGTGAAGTCGAGGTACTCGAGAATCCCCTCGTGCGAACCCTCCTTGCCGATCCCGGACTGTTTCACGCCGCCGAACGGAGCGGACGGATCCGAGATCAGGCCACGGTTGACGCCGAGCATCCCCGTTTCCAGCCCTTCGGCGAACCGGATCGCCCGCTGCAGGTCACGGGTGAAGACGTAGCCCGCCAGGCCGTACTCGGTGTCGTTGGCCTTGGCCATCACCTCGTCGTCGGACGTGAACGAGACGATCGGCGCCACCGGGCCGAAGATCTCCTCCGTCAGCATCCGCGCGTCCTCCGGCACGTCGACGAGGACCGTGGGCGGGTAGAAGTAGCCCGGTCCGTCCGGGCGCCGGCCGCCCACCAGGACCCGCGCACCGCGATCGACCGCGTCGGCGACGAGTTCGGCGACCTTGGCGACCGACGGCTCGTCGATCAACGCCCCGACGTCCACGCCGTCGTCGAGGCCGTGACCCACCGAAAGCGCGGCCATCCGCGCGGCGAAGCGCGCCGTGAAGTCCTCGCGCACCGGCTCCTCGACGTAGATCCGGTTGGCCGCGATGCAGGACTCCCCGGTGTTGCGCATCTTGGCGACCATGGCCCCGTCGACCGCGACGTCCAGGTCAGCGTCGGCACAGACGATCAGGGCCGCGTTCCCCCCGAGTTCCATCGAGGTACGCAACACGTTCTCCGCGGCCTGCCGGAGCAGCCCGCGCCCGACCTCGGTCGACCCGGTGAACGAGAGTTTGCGGGTCCGGCGGTCGGACAGCAGGGCCGAGACCACCTCGCCGGCCCGCTTGGTGGTCACCACGTTGACGACGCCCGGGGGGACGCCGGCCTCCTCCATGATGCGCGCCAGCAACAGCATGGTGAGAGGCGTCAGCGCGGCCGGTTTGGTGATCGTGGTGCAGCCCGCGGCCAGGGCAGGAGCGATCTTGCGGGTGCCCATGGCCAGCGGAAAGTTCCAGGGCGTCACGAACACGCACGGTCCTACCGGCTTCGGTACGGTAAGGATGCGACAGCCGCCCCCGGGCGCGGTGCTGTAACGCCCTTCGACACGGACCGCCTCCTCGGCGAACCAGCGGAAGAACTCGGCGCCGTACGCCACCTCGGCCCGCGCCTCGGCGAGCGGCTTGCCCATCTCGAGCGTGATCAGGCGGGCGACCTCCTCGGACCGTCCGATCAGGGCCCGGTACGTCGCGGTCAGCAACTCCGACCGTTTGCGCGGCGGGGTCGCCGCCCAGTCCGCCATCGCCTTGCTCGCCGCGTCCAGAGCAGCGAGCCCGTCGGCCGCACCGGCGTCCGCCACCTCGGCGATGGCCTTGCCGGTGGCCGGGTTCTCGACGGTGAAGGTGGCTCCGCTCGCGGCGCCGCGCCAGGTGTCGCCGATCCGGAGCAGCCGGTGCTCGGGGGCCAGGACGTTCATCGGGTCACTCATCGCGTGGGGGCTCCTTACCGGGTGGCCGAGGACAGCGACTGCCCGGTGCTCGCGTCGAACAGGTGGGCACGATCCAGGTCGACGGTGACGAGCAGCCGCTCGCCCGGTGTGCCGTTGATCGTGGGTCGTGCCTTTACCTTGAGGATCTCCGTCCCCACCCGGACGTCGACCACCGTTCGGTCACCGAGCGGCTCGAGCCCGTAGATCTCCCCGGGCAACGACGCGTCGCCCCGCTGCTCGACGGACAGGTCCTCCGAGCGCAGCCCCAGCAGCAGCGGACGGCCGTTCCCGGCCGTGGTCCAGCCGGGCCGCGGCAGCGACCAGCCCTCCGCACCGATCAGACGGTCTCCTTCGGCGCGGCAGGCGAGCAGGCTGATCGGCGGGCTCCCGACGAATGTGGCGACCCACCGGTTGGCCGGCCGCTCGTACACCTCGGCCGGTGTCCCGACCTGCTGCACCCGCCCCTCCTTGAGGATGGCGACCTGGTCGGCCATGGACAGCGCTTCGACCTGGTCGTTGGTCACGTAGACGAAGGTGGCTCCGAGGCTGCGGTGGATGCGGGTTAGCTCGGTACGCATCTCGACGCGCAGCTTGAGATCGAGGTTGGTCAGGGGCTCGTCCATGAGAAACGCGCGCGGGCTGCGGACCAGCGCCCGGGCCAGGGCGACCCGTTGCATCTCACCACCCGACAACTGCGCGGGACGGCGCTGCAGCAGGCGCTCGATGTGCAGCAGGCCCGCCACCCGGTCGACGGCCGCGGCGATCTCGTCCGAGGAGCGCCTGCGTGCTCGCAACGGCGAAGCGATGTTCTCGTACACCGTCTGCCGCGGATAGAGAGCATAGTTCTGGAAGACCATGGCCAGGTCGCGGTCGCCCGGGGCGTCACCGGTCGCGTCCCGGCCGTCCAGATGCACCGATCCGGCGTCCAGCTTCTCCAGGCCGGCGATCGCTCGCAACGTCGTCGTCTTGCCCGCCCCGGACGGCCCGAGCACGACGAAGAACGAGCCGTCCGGCACGTCCAGCGTCACCCCGTCCAGGGCCTGAACCTTGCCGAAGGACTTGCTCAGCCCCTGTGCTGCCACGGTTCCCATCAGGCCACCAGCTCTTCCGTACGCACGTCGTAGACGGCGGGGGCAGCGCCGGTGTGCCGCAGGCCGACCCGGGTGTCGGTGGCGAAACGGACCGTCGGAGCCATCCGGACCCGGACGTCGCCCTGACCGCCGTGGTCGACCACGTAGATGATCTCGTCGCCCAGCCACTCCGCCGAGACCACGCGGGCCGGGATCGAACGGTCCGCACCGGGTGGCGTGACCTCCAGCGCCTCCGGCCGGACACCGGCGACCAGGCCCCGGTCGCGCGGCAGGCCCGGCGGGGGCGTGAGGTCAAGTCCGCCCCTGCTGCGCAGCTTCCCGCCGGCCACCTCGACGTCCATGAGGTTCATCGGCGGGGAGCCGATGAAGGCTGCGCAGAAGAGGCTCGCCGGACGGTCGTAGACCTCCAGCGGCGTGCCGATCTGCTCGACGCGGCCCTTGTTGAGGATGGCGATCCGGTGACCGAGTGACATCGCCTCGACCTGGTCGTGGGTGACGTAGACCATCGTCGTCCCCAGTTGGCCCTGCAGGTGCTTGATCTCCGTGCGCATGTCCGCCCTCAACTCGGCGTCCAGGTTGGTGAGAGGCTCGTCCATGAGGAAGGCGCGCGGTCGCCGCACCAGGGCGCGAGCAAGCGCGACGCGCTGCTGCTCACCGCCGGACAGCCGGCTCGGCCGCCGATCCAGCAGCGGGCCGAGCCGCATCAGCCGCGCCGCCTCGTCGACCCGTTCGCGTACCTCGGCCTTGGGAAGTCCCTCGGCGCGCAGCGGGAACGCCAGGTTGTCCCGGGTTCGCAGATGGGGGTAGAGAGCGTAGAACTGGAACACCATGGCGATGTCGCGCTCGGCCGGTGGCAGGTCGTTGACCAGCGTGGCACCGATGCGGATGTCGCCACTGGTCTGCCTCTCCAGGCCGGCTATGGCCCGCAGCGTGGTCGTCTTGCCGCAACCCGACGGGCCGAGCATCACGAAGAGCTCACCGTCGCCGATGGACAGGTCCACCCGCTCCACCGCGACCGTCCCGTCCGGGTAGCGCTTGTGCAGCGCTGTCACCTCGATGCCGGCCATCAGCGACGCACCGCCCCGAGCGTCACACCGGCGACGAGATGCCTGCGCACCAGGTAGGCGAAGATGAGCACCGGCAGGGCGAAAACCACGGAGGAGGCGGCCACCAGACCCCAGTCCACGGTGGTGCCGCCGATGAGCCCGGCGATGGCCGGTGGGGCGGTCCGGACACTGTCGCTGGAGGTGAGGAAGACGGCGAACACGAACTCGTTCCACGAGAAGATGAGGGCGAACACCGCCGTCGCGGCGATGCCGGGCACGAGCAGGGGCAGCGTGAACTTCCGGAACGCCTGCAGGCGGGTGTAGCCGTCGAGCATGGCGGCGTCCTCGTACTCCGCTGGCACCTCATCGACGAATCCCTTCACCATCCAGATCGTGAACGGCAGGTTGAAGGCGGTGTAGATGAGGATCAGGCCGAGCGGGGTGTCGATGAGCCCGACCACGCGGTACATCAGGAAGATCGGGATCACGACCACCACGGGCGGCATGAAGCGGGTGGACAGGATGAAGAACAGCTGGTCCTTCTTGGCCTTCAGGGTGAACCGTGAGTAGGCCCAGGCCGCCGGGACGCCCAGCAGCGTGGCCATCACGGTGGAGGCGCCGGCGACCAGGAGGGAGTTGAGAAAGGCGACGGACAGGTCCGATCGGCCGCCGCCGGGGGCGACGAAGACGTCCCGGTAATGGGCCAGGGTGACCTGGAAATCGAAGAATTTGGCCGGTACGGCGTAGACGTCGCGATTCTCCTTGATGGACGTCTCGATCATCCACAGCACCGGGAAGAGCATCACGACGGCCAGCACGGTCAGCAGCGCGATCTCGAGCACCGAACGGCCCCGTCCCCTGCCGACGCCACGCGCGGGTGGCGTGCGATCCCGGACAGGACTTGCGGGCACGGCCTCGTTCACGGAGACGGCCATCAGTCCTCCTTGAGCTTGTTCAGGTAGCGCAGGTAGAGCTGCGTGAGGACGATGACGATGACGACCATGAGAATTCCGTACGCCGAGGCGGTTCCGGTGTTGAAGCCCAGGAACGCGACCTTGTAGACGTGGAACGACAACGTCTCGGTGGAAACCCCCGGCCCTCCGCTGGTCAGGATGTAGACGAGGTCGAACAGCCGGAAGGCCTCGATGGCCCGGAACAGCACGGCGATGAGCAGCAGCGGCCACACCAGCGGAAGCGTGATGGTGCGGAACCGGAACCACTCGGACGCCCGGTCGATCGAGGCGGCCTCGTACAGGTACTTGGGCACCGCGGTCAGGCCGGCCAGGGCGATGAGCATGATGAAAGGCGTCCATTGCCAGGTGTCCACCACGATCAGGGAGACCAGCGCCGTGCGCTGCCGGGTGAGCCACTCCACCTGTTCCAGGCCGAGCGAGCCGAGCATGCTGTTGACCACGCCGAACTGCGCGTCGAGCATGAATCGCCAGAACAGGCCGACCACGACCGGCGACAGCATCATCGGGATCAGGAACAGCGTGGTCAGCAGGCCCCGCCCGTGCGTACGCCGTGAGATCAGGTAGGCGATGGTGAAACCGAGCACGGTCTGCAGGACGACCGCACCGACCACGTAGATCAACGTCGTCACGGCCCTGAGATGGACCTGCGCCGAGGTCAGGACCGCGGTGTAGTTCTCGAACCAGACGAAGGTGCCGGACCCTGCGCGAGTGGCCGAGTAGTCGGTGAAGGACAGGAACAACGCCCACAGCAGCGGGAACACCGACATGGCGAGCAACAGCAGCAACGCCGGGGCGATGAAGGCTACGGCGAGCTTGCGGTCGCTCAACCGGCGGGACCGGCCCCGGGCCGGCGGCGTCACGGACGCCACCTGCCCGGGACGGTCGGTCGTCAGAGGAACGGCGTCACTCACAGCCCGCCGCCGCCCTTTTTGCCGCTGGAGTCGAGTACGGCCTGCTGTTCCCTGGCAATGTCGTTGAGCGCGTCGCTCGGCTTCTTCGCGCCGTTGAGAGCCGCGTTGACGCTGGTGTTCTCGATGTCGACCAGCCGCGCGTACTGGGGCACGTTCCACATGTCCCGCATCCGCGGAACCGAGTCGGCGTACACCTTGTTGAACGGGCCGGCGTTGAGGAACTCGGGTGACTGGATGGCGTCCGTCCGCGAGGGCACGCCGCCCGCCGCGGCCCACTTCTTCTGGACGTCAGCCTGCTCGAACCACTTCATGAAGTTCAGGGCCTCGGCCTGGTTCGCCGCCGGCGAGTAGGCCGACACGTGCATTCCCATGCCGCCGAGAGGCACCAGGTCCGTCTTCTGCTTCGGCAGGGTGGCGAAGCCGAGCTTGTCGAGGATCTCCTCCTTCGACTTGCCGAGCGTCGACTGCTTCGGGTCGAGCAGGCCGCCGCTCGCGGCGATCCAGTTGAACGCGATGCAGGCCTTGCCCTGCGCGACCGCCGCGTTCACCTCGTCGATGAACCAGTTGCCGGAGCCCTTGGCGGTCAGTGGCTTCATCCTGTTGACCAGTACGTCCATCGCCTCCTGGCCGGCGGCGTCGTTGAGGACACCCTCGATCTTCTTCGCCTTGGCGTCCCACAGATTGCCGCCGTAGACGCCGTTGACCGTGTTGTAGGTGACGGCCGCGGCGTCGGAGCCGTTGGCCTGGTGGAAAGCCAGACCGCTGACGCCCGGGTTGTCCGTCTGACACTTCTGGGCCGCTGAGATCATCTCGTCCCAGGTCTGCGGCGGCTGGTCGCCGATCAGGTCCTTGCGGTAGATCATCGTCCAGGTGTCGCCGAGCAGCGGCAGCCCGTACAGGCTGGCGTTCTCGTCGCGCTGACCGGTCTCCGCCTGGGGGAACTGGCCGTAGGCGGCCAGCAGGTACGGGTCGTAGGCGTCGACGTCGATGTTGTTCTTGACGAAGTCCGTGAGGTCGAGGATGTTGCCGTTCGTCACCGCCTCGCCGATGTGCTGCGAGTCCAGGATCGCGATGTCGAAATCGGTCTTCCGCGCGGCGAACTGGGTGAACATGGCGTCGTGCCAGTTCGCGTTCGGCACGGTGTTGACCTTGATGGTCGCGTTCGGGCGTACCTTCTTGTACTCCTCGTTCGCGAACTTCTCCAGCGCCTGGGCGGGGGGCCACTCGAACCAGATGAAGCTGAGGGTCAGCGGGTCGGTGGTGAGCTCCGGGATGGTCGCCGGTGCCTTGGGCGCGCTCACCTGCCTGGCCCCGTCGCCGGTGTCGCTGCAAGCCGTCACGGTGGTGCCCATCAGCAGCATGGCTGCCGCTACCAAATATGCTTTTCGAGCAGGTCGTCCTATTCGCCGTGGGGATCGCATTCTGTTGCCTGCTTTCTGGGGGTGATGACTTCTCTAACCTCGCCAGGTGCTTCGTTGCGTTTCGCAGGTGCTGGATCGGGGAGGCATGGTGACGCGCTTCGCGGGTGTCGCCCCGAGGCCGGTGACACGAGTGCGCCTCGATGTACTGGGTTGCGGGATGACGAGCGTCCGCTACTTTTCCTATACGATCCGGCCGAGGGCGTCAGAATGCCGGAGCGGTGTGACTGATGTCAACGGGGTCGAAGACGCAGGAAGGACCTCATGTCGCGATGGATGACGAAGCGATGACCTCGCTGGACCGAAACGGCGTGGCCGGTCCGGTGCCGCCGGGCCGGTCTCGCGGCCGGCTGGCCGACGAGGTCTACGACACCCTGCTCGGCCAGCTGATGTCGCTACGGATCGAGCCCGGCTCCCGCGTCACGATCGACGCCCTGGCGCGTGAGCTGGGGGTCTCGCAGACGCCGATCCGGGACGCTCTCAACCGCATGGAGGCCGAGGGCCTGGTCGTGCGGGTGCCGCACGCCGGCTACCGCATTCCCCCGCAGATCACCAGGCACCGCTTCGAGGACATGCTCGAGGTCCGGCTGCTTCTCGAGCCAGCGGCAGCGCGCCGATCAGCGGAGCAGGCGTCACTTGAGCAGGTGAACGGCTTGCGGCGAATGCTGGTCGAGATGGAGGAGCTGGAGGGCGGTGCCGGGCCCACGGCTTATGGCGCCTTCGGTCTGCGCGATGCCGCTTTCCACGATCTTGTCGCGCTGAGCGCGGGAAACGAGGTCATCCGGGAGGCGCTCGCTCGCCTGCACAGCCACGTGCATCTTTTCCGGCTGCACCGCGACGCCCAGGTCACCCACCTGGCCATGGCCGAGCACGAGCAGATCGTGGCCGCGATCGCGGCGCGGGACCCCGACGCCGCCGCCTACGCGATGCGCCGGCACATCCTGCGCTCCGGCGAGCGTTTCCGGCGGATCTTCGACGAGGTCGGGGACGTGGGTGTGATGGCGGCAGAGGCTTGACGGGCGAGTTCCCCCCGGGAATGCTGATCCGATCGAATCGGATCCGATCGGATCCGCCGAGCCGCCCCCGGATGCGAGGAGAAGCGGGTGCCCAGAGCACTGCTCCTGACCGGCGACGCCGCCGAAGAGCTCGACACCATGTATCCCTACTATCGCGTGCAGGAGGCCGGTTGGGACGTCGACGTCTCGTCGCGGACGTTGCGTGACGTGCAACTGGTCATCCACGAGTTCGACCCCAATTCCGACGCCTACGTGGAGAAGAACGGCCGGAAACTGCCGGTCGACGTGCCGTGGGCCGAGGTCGACGTCGAGCGTTACCACGCCTTGATCATTCCCGGAGGCCGCGCCCCCGAGTGGATCCGCGTCGACGCCGACGTCCGGCGTATCACCGAGCACTTCTTCGCACGCAACTTGCCCATCGCGCTGGTGTGCCACGGCGCGCAGGTGCCGGCGGTCTACGGTTTGCTGAAGGGCCGCAAGACCGCGTGCTTCCCGCCCATCACCGGCGACATGGAAAATGCGGGCGCGACGGTCATCGACGCTCCCGACGTCGTGGACGGCAACCTCGTCTCCTGCCGGGGCTGGCCCGACATGCCGCAGTTCGGCCGGGCGATGATGGACGTGTTCTCGAAGTCCGTCAACGCCGCATCGGCGTGAGGTGACGGAACTTCGGACCGTCACCGTCGGCGGCTCGCCCGTCCACGTCCTGGACAGCCGCGACGGCCCCGCGGTGCTGATGCTGCACGGCTCCGGACCCGGCACGACCGGGTCCGGAGCCTGGGCCGCGACGGCGGAGGCGCTGGGCCCGTCCTGGCGTTGGATCGCGCCTGACCAGGCGGGATTCGGTGGCACCCCAGTGCCGCCGGGTTCCCGGGGCGGCCTCAAGCTGTGGACCGGGCAGACCGCGGGCCTCATGGATGCTCTGGGCATCGAGCAGTACGCGGTGATAGGGCACTCCATGGGCGGCGCGGTGGCACTGGCACTGGCAGCCGCACGGCCCCGGCAGGTCACCCGGGTCGTCGCCGTCTCGACGATGGGCACCCCCGGCGCGCCACTGTCCGCCGACCTCGACGCGATCTGGGCCGCCCCCGCCGACCGGCACGGGGCGCGGGCCATGCTGAGCCGCCTGTTCTTCACCCCGGCGCTGGTGACCGACGCGGCCGTCGACGCGCGTGCGGCCGCGATGCGAGAGGGGGCAGCCGCCTACGCGTCGTTGTTCCCCCCGCCCCGGGCACGGTGGGCCGACGACCTGACCGTTCCGGCGCCGGAACTGGCCGCCATCCGCGCTCCCGTACTGCTCGTCCACGGCGCAGAGGACCGGGTCACCCCGCTCACGACGGCCGCCCTGCCCCTTCTCCGCCACCTGCTCGACGTACGCCTGCACGTCCTCGGCCGCTGCGGTCACGTGCCGGCGGCCGAGCATCCCCACGAGTTCCGGAAACTCCTGTCGGGCTTCCTCAGTCGGGACTGATGTCCCGATATCAGGCACCGATACCCGCCGGGTCTGGTCAGTGCCGCACGTGTCGCTCCGCCGGCCGATCCCCGTTTCTCAGGCACGGGCCAACACCATGGCGGCGCCGGAGAGAACCGCGCGCCAGCGTGTAGCCGTCAAACGGCATTCCCGTCACCGCGATTCCCATGACGGGACGGTGCGCGGACCGCACCGGGAGCGGGCGAGGTCCGCAAGATTCGACCTCCCCGGCGGGCGGCGAGGCGCCAACGCTGGACGGGTGACCCAAACAGATGTTCCAGGTGTAGATGTTCAGGTCCACGACACGGTCATCGTCTCGGACGGCGTGCCGCTCGCGGCGCGGATCCACCGGCGCGCGGACGCGGGCGCCGGGCCGCAGCCGGGCGTGGTGGTGGCCGGCTCGTGGTTGACGGTCAAGGAGCAGATGCCCGACCTCTACGCGGCACGCTTCGCCGAGCAGGGCTGGACCGCGGTGACGTTCGACTTCGCCGGCTTCGGGGCCAGCCGCGCCGAGCCCGCTCAGACCGAGCTGCCGTACCGCAAGATGGGTGATCTCGCCGCAGTGGTCCGCGCCCTGCGCGGGTCCTCCTGGATCGACGCCGACCGGCTCGGCGTGGTGGGCGTGTGCGCCGGTGCCCAATTCGTGTTGGGCGCCGTCGCTGCCGGGCTGCCGGTGCGCGCCTTCGCCGCGGTCGCGGGCTGGTTCCACGACCTGGAGACGGTGGCGCCCTTCTACGGCGGAGCCGAGGGTGTGGCGCAGCGGCTCGCCACGGCGCGCCACGCCGCCCGCACCTACTCGGAGACCGGCCGGCTGCTGACCGTGCCGGCGTACGCGGCGGGGGATCCCGATGCCGCGATGAGTCTGGAGATGGACTACTACGCGAACCCGGAGCGGGGCGCGGTGCCCGAATGGCGTAACGAGATGTCGGTGCTGACGTGGCATCCCTGGCTGACCTTCAACGCCTTCGCCCACCTGCCGGCCGTGACGACGCCGACGCTGCTGGTGCACAGCGACGACGCGGTGTTGCCGGACAACGTCCGACGGGTCGCGGCCGGTCTGGGGCGGCACGCCACCACGATGTGGGCCGAAGGTGCGCAGACCGACTTCTACGATCAGCCTGACCAGGTCGATGCGGCGGTCGCCGCAGTGGTGGACCACTTCACCGCCGCGGGGCGGTCGTCATGAAGGCCGCGGTGACCGCCACGGTCGTCGACTTCTTCCGGGCCGTCGACGTGCGGGACTGGGACACCGTCCGCGCACTGCTGGCCGACGAGGTCACCCTTGACTACGTTTCGCTGTTCGGCGGTGAGGCGGAGATTGTTCCTGCCGACGAGGTGGTCCAGCGGTGGCGTGCCCTGCTGCCCGGCTTCGACGCCACGCAGCACCTCCTGGGCCTGCTGGCGGAGTCCGGTCCAGTGGTCCGCGGCAACGTGCGCGGCTACCACCTGCTGAACGGCGAGGAATGGATGGTCGCCGGCTGGTACGACCTGACCCTCACCGCCGTAGGTACGCCGCGCATCGCCGGCATCGCGCTCACCGTGGCCTACGAGACCGGCAGCCGCGAGCTGCTCGGCCGGGCTCAGGAGCGCGCCGCGGCAGCCCCGCGGTAAAGCCCGGCCTCCGCGCGGTACGTGGCCGGTCCCGCACCGGCGTGCGATCGGAAGACACGCCGGAAGTGGCTGAGGTTGGCGAACCCCACGGCGTCCGCCACCTCGGCCACGGTCATCGCCGTGGTCGTGACCAGCCGGCGAGCGGCGTCCATGCGCCGCGCGGTCACCCACGCGTACGGTGGCTCACCCATGGTCGCCTTGAAAGCACGCGCGAAATGGTACGGCGACAGGTGCACCTCAGCGGCCAGCCGGTCGAGCGTCAGAGAGCCGTTCAGTTCGGCGGAGACGAGATCGGTCACCCGGACGACCTGGGCCCGGGAGAGCCGCGTGTGCCCGGGAACGGAGGCCAGCCGCTGCCCGCCGTACTCGGTGAGAAGGTGCCGGACCAGCAGATGCGCCAGACCGCTGGCGGCGGTCTCGCTCACGTACGCCGACGCGACATGGGCCCGGCGCAGGATGCCGGCGAGTCCGACGACCACCGGATCGGTGCCCCCGACCACCGCCCGTTCGACGGGCCAGCCGCCGGCCCGGCCGCGCCCGCCCACCGAGGCGAGCAGCTCCGTCGTGGGATAGATCTCCAGCGCGTCGGTCGGTTCCCGGACCTCCGACCAGACGATCGGCTCGTTGCCGGAGCAGATGACCGAGCCTCCGGCGTACGTTGCCCTGCTGCACCGCGATCCCGATCGCACCCGCACGTCACGGTGCCCGCTGAACGCCACACCTACCTGGTGGGATCCGGTCATCGTCTCGTTGCGGTGCGGTGGCAGCCAGGCCCAGGCCGAGACGAGTCCCGGCCATTGCAGCCGACTACCACGCGGGGTGGGCATCACGTCTCTCACCTGGCCTCACTCCTGGAGGTGTCGCGCCGGTGCCCGGCGGTGGACCAGGCCGCAGTGGAGCCATCGATCTCGAGGCGCCTCCGTGATTCCACGCGCTCAGACTAGGCCGCGTCTCCGTGCCCCCAGTGCGTCGCGGTGGTCAGCAGACGGTGGCGGTGCCGCAAGCTGGTCGGTTTGACGGCAACGGGCTCCTGGACAGCGGGGCGGACCCCGGCGGTGTCATGCACGTCCAACAGCACCGATCACCGGGAAGCGGTGCCGGGGGACCGGCGCACCAGTCTCGGCCCGGTCCGGGTGCGGATGCCCGCGAGGACCGGGTGATCTGCCCTGACCGTACTCACGAGGCGTTGGTAAGTGACGAGGACTTCACCGCGGTACAGGAGATGACCGCCCGCGCGATGCCTGAGGACGGGCAGCAGCGGCGGTACGCGCTGACCGGCCTTTTGATCTGTGGGGGTGCGGATGTCCGGGCATTGGGTGAACGGCCGGGCGGGTATCGCTGCCGTCATGGGCACACCAGTGCCCGTCCCTCTTGCGAGGGCGCGCCGCGCTGGGTGTACCGGTCCGCAGCCCGTCTCGTGCAGGATCTGATTGCGGCGAACCCGGAACTGGCCGGTCTGGTGGATGCCGGCGATGTCGCGGCGTATCTGAAGGCGCGGGACTTGGTGGTCGTCTGCGGTCACGGCACTCTGGTGGTCGAGGACGCCGTCGGCGAACCGGCGGCGTATCCCGTCAGCGAGGCCGAGCAGGCGGGCGGAATCCCAAGAGGAAATCGGTGCCGACCGAGTCACCGGTAGGGGAGGACGGCGCATCCGGCCCAGCGCCGACAGCGTCGGACGAGCGAAGAACGGCGAAGCGATCGCCATCGCCGAATAGCAGGGACTTCAAGAAAGGGCAGGAAGCACAAAACCCCATTCGATCTTGCGGCGGGCGCATTGATCGATATGGGGTTTAACGTGTCCGAGGCCCAACACGCCGGGTACGCACACCATCATTGTGGCCGAAAATTTGATTTTCGCAGGATGAGGACGAGTCGCCTCCGACGCTGTTCAATGCCTATGGTCGGCAATGCGTCGCCTCCAGTGCAGACGCACCAATCAGTCCGCTGGAAGCGCCGCACGAACATTGTCAATCAGCACTTCCCTCTCCGCTGCCTTTAGACGTTTTCCGGAAAGGAGCCTGTCAAGAGCGATGCGCGGAGGTAGCGACCTGAGATTCGCGTACGGGTCGACGGGTTCATCACTCCAAGAATGGCTGCCCGCGCTTATGACGAGATGATGATTTCCGCCCAAGTCCGATTTGGCGTGCAAGAAGGCCGAGTCCACTTCTTTCGCTGGTAATCCCAGCTCGATGATCCGACGCTTTATCTGGAGGGAGAAAATCTTTTTTCCCTCATCCCGAATCACATCAGTAAAAACTCGGGCTGGATCGGCGCGAAATTCGGATTCTAGTAATCCCGGCTTGAGTAACCACTCAAGCCGGCGTGTGCCCTCGAACGCGTATTTTACGGTCGCGTCTCTGGCAGATACGAGCTCTTCTTGCCCATTCTCCCATCTCACCAGAACCGCAGCCCTTGGGCCACGACGCCTGACCACGGCGCCCTGACGGAGAGCCTCACCTGGTGCCCGCGATACGGCAACTTCACGACTCGTCACGGACCAACCTTATGCACGCACTGCCTTCTGCGGAAGCCCTCAGATTAAAATGATGCCCTTGAATCTGGATTGCGCTGGTCAAGATACTGATCAACTACAGTTGAGATCAACATGTACTGATCTTGCTAACAGTCTTCCCCAGCGTCGCACATTCGCCAATAATCTGCTTTGGACCTCCACCGCCCAGCTGAGTCGGCGGATCGGGTCGAACTGACTCGGGGAGACCGCTTGCAGGAAGGTGGATATGCCTGCCCACCAGCAGACACCCGACAGCCAGGGCATCGGAGAACGGCTCGGAGCCTTACATCGGGCTAGTGAAGGCTGCATTGATCAGTCGGTTGTCCGACATCCAGCCGAGTTGGGAAGAATCCTGCAGTTGGATGCCGACATCGGATCTTGGGAAGCGTTCCTAAGGGGTCGCCCGGAGCATGAAGTGCTTGTTAAGGCACGCCGAGAACTGGGCTTTACAGTGTATTCCGCGTCTTCGGGACTGTACCTTCAGGCGTTTGCAAATCTGCGGGTCTTTTTGGAACTTAGCTTTGCGGCCATCGCGTTCTCGGTGGACGACCTTCGCCGACGCCAATGGATGGCAGATGAAGCGTCGTTCTCCTTCACCAAGAAAGTTGTCGAGGATGACGGATTCTTTTCTGCGACCTACTTGAAGGCATACCGCCCTGCCGCCATAAAGGAAGCGGCGGAGTTCCGCGAAATGGCCCGCGCCACATACCACCATTGCTCGCAGTTCGTTCATGGAAAGCTTCCCGTCACAGAGAGGCTACCCCCAACTCTCACCTTCTCTGATGATGCGTTGGTAGATTGGGCTAGGACCGCCAGGGATGCCGCGCGATGTGTAATTTTTATTCTATACTGCCGCTACGCGGATGAGTTCCTTCCCATTGATGACGGACGACTGGCGGAAACGCTATCCCACGCATTAGGCCATCTCCCGTCGGTTCGGCGAATGCTGGGTCTTCCCCTTCTGAGGAGGGACCACGATGCATTCTCCTGACCTCCGCCTCATGACCGAAGACATTGAGCCGGAGAAGGTTCTGGAATACCTGGTTAGGACGCCAGTTGATGCCGATTTGCTGAGTTCACTAAAGAGCCGAACGCCGGTCTTGCTTCGAGGCAGCAGGGGAAGCGGGAAGTCGCTCTTGCTTCGCTCAGCGCAGCAGGAGATGCTTGAACAGATTGCTGTCGCAAGGGTGTTGCCCGCGTACGCTTCTTTTGGAAGAACCTCGCTGGTAAGGGTCAGTGGGCCTGAGCAGTTTTTGCCATGGATGATCTCGGCGCTGGCCAATAGCGTTGTACGCGCTGCACATGATCAAGGTTTGTCGATTCCTCGAACTGCGGCATTGAATGCAATCGGAGCCGCTCCGCAACCTGGAGGTCGACCGTCTCGTCTTGAACGTGTCCAGGCTATTTTGGAGAACGCCTGGAGAAAACCTAAAGACGCATTGCTCGATATTGAGGTACCCGACGCGGGGGTACTCGTAGAGGCAGCCCGGGATCTTTGCCGCGACACCGGAATACGGCGTATAATACTGCTCATCGACGAGGCGGCTCAGGCCTTCGTGCCGGCGCAGCAGCGGCAGTTCTTTACTCTCATGAGAGAACTTCGCAGCCCATATCTTTTCAGTTAAAGCCGCTGTTTACCCTGGTGCCACGAGCTTCGGCTATTCGTTCCAGCCTGGCCATGACGCTCAAATCGTCAGCGTCGACCGTGAGGTAAGCGAGAAGAACTACATAAAATCAATGAGAGAAATAGTTTCCCGACAAGACGAAGAATTAGCTAAAGATCTGAGCGCCCGCGGCGAATTGCTCGACGTTCTCGCCCTGGCTGCTACAGGAAACCCCCGAGTTTTCCTTACTACACTTTCGGATTCCATGCCGCTCAACCAACAAAACTGCGAGCGCGTCCTTAAAAAATACTACAGCCAAGATATCTGGCATCAGCACAATAACCTGGCTGAGCAGTATCCTGGTCATCGGCCCCTAATCGAGTGGGGCTCCAGCTTCATGCACGATTACGTTTTTCCTGCACTTAAGAGAGGGCATTACAGAGACGATAAGCACGGGGGTTTGCGAGACATCTGGATCCATCGCGATGCCCCACAGCCCGTCCAAGAAGCAATGCAGTTCCTATGCTATAGCGGTGTTTTACAGGAGGGATCTCGGGCCGTTAAACGACATGGCGCTCTCGGTACAAGATATGTCGTCAATCTTGGCTGTCAATTTACGCAGGCAGCCAACATTGTGAAGTACGCCAGCGGCGTGCGAAACGATCTGAGTGGCCGAGATGTCATTGAGTTCGGACGTGACCACGACTCGTATGACACCCTCGATTTCCAGACGGATGCAGCGGTCGCGGACGGTAACGCCGTTCTCGACGCACGTCTCCGAGCGCCCACCTCAGTGCTTCCGTTGAGCAAATTTCAGCGGTCTGTAATTGAAGGTCTGAAGTTTAAGACAGTCGGCGACGTACTGAAGGCCGAAGAGTCGGTATTCAAAAGGGCAAAAGGAGTAGCTGACGTCCGAGCGAGGCAGATTCACAATGCCGCCCAGCAGGCGGTCATGGAATATCTGTCCGGATGAAGCGAACTGCCAGCATCACGATCGCCTGACCAGACCCTCAGCGACGCGGTTAGCGAGCAATTTTCTCAACGCCGCCGCTCTCCGCTAAAACCCGTCTTCGAGATAACGACCGTTTCCACTGTCGGGAGCTGAATCACGGCAATTTCAATGCTACCTCCACTCGCTGACGCCCAACACCATGCCCAGGCCGCCAGCTTCACGGCAACGAGACGGCCAAGGAGCTCAGCCGAACCATCGCGGGCTATGGCAGTAACATCAAACGCTACCGGGCCGCCACGCACGCTCGACGTCGGTAGCCACCGGCTATAGCGCATTGCTCGCACGGCCGAAGGGTCCGGTGAAGCCGCGTGGGCGATCGTCGTTCTGCGGACGCCGGATGATCGCAACCTCAACCACGGACGCCTCTACTACCGCTGCACCGCAAGCCGCGACTTCGTCCGCCAACAGCAGATCAGCCACCCACCGCTGCTGTACCTGTGCGAGGGCCAGATCACCGACCCGATTGACCGGTTCCTTCGGGACGAGCTCACCGGCTCTGCCCTGACGGACAACCTGCGCCGAGTGGCTGACGTTCAGCACCGCGCCGCACTCGCCGCCACCAGCAGCGAAGACGACACCGTCGGCATCCGCCTAACGATCACGGATGCCGAGCCAAGATCAATCGCTACCGGGCGGAGCTCGACGCCGGCAGCGACCTGACACTCTTCGCCGGATGGATCACCGAGACAACCGCAATCAAGAAGGCCGTCAAAGTCAGGCCCGACCTCACCGATGTACCTTCCCAGCGAATGACCGAAGACCAACTCGACGCCATCGCCGCAGCTTTCATCGACCTTCTCAGGCTGTTCCAAGGGGCATATCCCCGCGAACAAACCGAACTGCACAGCCGCATCGGCCTGCGGATCACCTACCGGCCAGGCCAGGAGACACTGAAGGCCGAGGTCGTCTCTGACGACTTCGGCCGTGTGTATAACGTGTGTCCGAGGGGGGACTTGAACCCCCACGCCCGATAAAGGGCACTAGCACCTCAAGCTAGCGCGTCTGCCATTCCGCCACCCGGACCTGCCTGCATAAACTAACAAACCCTGAACGGCGGCGTTCATGGTGGGTACGGGCTGCGGCCGGAGGTTACGCGGCCGGCTCAGTGTCGCGGAGGCGTTCGAGGCCGTCGAGGATCAGGTTGAGGCCGAAGGTTATGTCGGGGTCGCCCGGGTGGTCGCCCTCGGCCACCTGCCGGGTCAGCTCGGCCATGTGCGGGTATTCGCCGCCGGCCAACAGGTGCTGGTGGGCCGAGGCTGTCTCCGCGTAGTCGGCGGGGGCTACCGGGAACGTGAGGGTGCGCAGCGTGTAGCCGTACACGAAGCTGTCCATGGTGTTCCAGGCGTAGTCGGCGAGCTTCCAAGAGAATCCGGCGCCGCGGAGAATGCCCAGGGTGAAGTCGATGTAGCGCAGCATCGCCGGGCCGGTGTTGGTGCGTGACATCAGCAGCGGTGGCGCCCATGGGTGGCGGGTCAGGACCCGGTAGGCGGCTTCGCCGCGGTGCCGCATCGCGGACTTCCAGTTGCCGGGGTCCGCGGACGGCAGGTCGATCTCGTCGATGACCATGTCGATGATGCCGTCGAGGACGGCGTCCTTGTTGGCCACGTGCCGGTAGAGCGACATGGCCTCGACGCCCAGCTCACGGCCGAGATGCCGCATCGTCAGCGAGTCGGTGCCGCCCGAGTCGGCCAGGGCCAGGGCGGCCTGGAGGACGCGCCGCGTGCTGAGCGGCGCTCGTGAACTTGGCATGTATTCGGCTCTCCGATGGGTTGCGGTCCGCTCGACCATACCCCACTCTTGTTTACGACGTAAGCTTACGTCGTAAGCAGGAGGTGAGTGGCAGTGAAGGCTCTGATTCAGATCGGATACGGATCGCCGGGGAAGCTGGCGTTGCAGGAGGTCCCGCAGCCCGTGCCGCGCGGGGGTGACTTGCTCGTCCGGGTGCATGCGGCGGGGCTCAACGCCGCTGACCGGTTCCTTCTCCGGGGTGAGCCGTTGGCCGTCCGTGCGCTGGCGGGTGGACTGCGAAGACCGCGGTCCCGGTTCGTCGTCGGGCGGGCGCTTGCCGGGCGGGTGGAAGCCGTCGGCGACGACGTGCGGGGTTTCTCCGTCGGCGACGAGGTGCTGGCCGAGGTGGTCGGCGCGGTTGGTGAGCTGGCCGTCGTTCCCGCCCGGCTGGCGGCGCAGAAGCCGGTGGGGCTGAGCTTCGTCGAGGCGGCGGCCCTCCCGATCGCGGGGACCACCGCACTTCAAGGCGTCCGCGACATCGAACGCGGTCAGCGGGTTCTGATCACCGGAGCATCCGGTGGTGTCGGGTCGTTCGCCGTGCAACTGGCGGTGGCCAGGGGCGCCGTCGTGACGGCGGTCTGCGCCGGGCGCAACGTGGCGATGATGCGATCCCTCGGGGCTGAGCGGGTCATCGACTACGAGCGGACCAGCGGTGCCGAGGTCGGTGCGCTGTGGGGCAAGTACGACGTCATCCTCGACCTGGCCGGCAACTATCCGGTCAAAGCCCTCCGCGGAGCTCTCGCGCCAGGTGGCACGTTGCTGCTGTCAGTCGGTACGGGCGGGCGCTGGCTCGGGCCGGCCCGGCGCATCCTCAGCGCCATGATCACTGGGCGTCGACAGGTGCGCACGGTTACCGGGCGCCCTGATGCGGCCGACTTGAGCGAGCTGGCGGGGATGGTTGCCACCGGGCGGATCCGTCCTGCGATCGACGACATCTACTCCTTCCGTGAAGCGGCAGCGGCACTCGACCGGATCGACCGCGGGCCCGTCGCGGGCAAGATCATCATCGAGCTGGTCGGATCGTCTGCTTGAGAAGCAACCTGGTCGGACTGCTGGATTTAAAAGGCGATCTGGCTGGATCGTCGGCTTGAGTGGCCCGGCCGCTCTCCAGCTGGGGCGCGTTCGCGGCGGCGGCGGTTGTGCAGACCGTTCTAATTCCGGTCTGTGATCAGACCGGCTCTGCCGTTCCTCGGATCGCGGTCCAGCCTTCGGTGACCGAGCGACGGCAGGCCTCCGGGCTGTCGCCGCAGCTGACGAAAAGGGCGGTGAGGATGGGGACGCCATGATCCAGCGCCTCGCGGGGGAGGGGTCCGGTCGCTACCAGCGAAACCAGGCCGTGGCCGATCGCCCATGTCTGCGTAGCCAGTGACAGCGCGTCGACGTCGTCGCGGAACCGGCCTGCCGCCTTGGCCCGTTCCGCGGTGCGGACCAGGCTGTGCAGGGCCTCGTCGGCGGCCGCCGGGTCCTCGAGAGCGAAGCCCGCCGTCGTGGGCTTTCCGGGCGTGATGCCGGCGGTCGCGGGATTTTCGAGGGCGATGCTGGCGGCTGCAGGGTTGTCGGAGGCGATGTCGACGGTTGCGGGTTCCTCGCGGGCGACGTCGGGGGTCGCGGGGTTCACGGGGGTGAAACCGGCGGAATCGGCGTCATCGAGGGTGTCGCCGGGATCGAACATGACGCGGTACAGGTCGGGGTTCGCGAGGGCGTTCGCGAGGTAGGCGGCGCCGAGTGCGGCCAGGTCCCGCACCGGGTCCGCCGACGGTGCGACCTGGTTCAGAACCGCGGCCAAACGGGTGAATCCCTCCTGGCGCATCGCTCGCCACAGGCCGTCCATGCCGCCGAAGTAGGTGTAGACGGCCATCGTGGACACGCCCGTGCCGGCGACCAGCGTGCGCAAGGTGATGGGTTCGCGGACGCGGAGCATGTGGGCGGCGCGTTCGATGAGGAGGGTACGGATGGCGGGATCCTTCAGTCTGACCACGCCACCACATTACATAACGGTGCTATGTTATGAGTCCGATGGACCGAAGGAGAAGCCGTGGCTGTAGAACTGATCAACCCGGATGGACTGCCGAAGCCCGAGGTTTACCGGCAGATGTCGATCGCGACCGGATCTCGGCTGGTGTTCCTCGCCGGGCAGGTGGCACGGGACGCCGATGGCAACCCCGTCGGTGCCGGTGACCTGGCTGCTCAGGTGGAGCAGTCCTACCTCAACATCGCCACCGCTCTGGCCGCGGCCGGTGGGTCGTTCGACGACGTGGCGAAACTGACCGTCTACGTCGTCGACTGGTCGCCCGAAAAGATGCCGCTGCTTGGTGAGGGCGTCGGGCGGGCCGCCGCGAAGCTCGGCATCGACCCGGTCAAGCCGATCACGCTGCTCGGTGTCGCGGCGCTCGGTGAACCAGACCTGCTCGTCGAGGTCGAGGCCACCGCCGTGCTGAACTGACCCCATCGCGATGCGGGATTTTCCGCCGAGGGTGGAGAGATATGCGGAAGTGCCGCCTGTGGGTCACTCGTTCATGCGGGACGCCTACCCGCCTTGCGTTAAGGCGAACTGCATAAGGGCATCGTCCTCCGGCTGGGCGAGGCGTGCCAAGGCCGCGTCGCTTCTCACGAGAGGAAGCGGCACGAAGACGTCTTCGTGCGGATTGCGGCGGCTGTCCGCGAGCCGCCAGCCACCAGCGGGCCGGCGGGCCGGCCGGTCAGCCCCCGGTCCGGTCGTCGGGCGGCCGGTTAGCCCTCGGTCCGGTGGCCGGCCGGTCAGCCCCCGATCCGCCAGCGGGCCGGCCGGTCAGCCCCCGGTCCGGTGGCCGGCCGGCCGGTCAGCCCCCGATCCGATGGTCAGCCCGCTGGCCCGCCGGCCCGCCGGCCCGTCAGTTGAGGGCTGCGGATTGAGGCCGGACCGGGCGGCCGGAGTCAGGCGACGGTGTATCGGAGGCGGAGTACGCCACCCGGCCACGTTTCGGATTCCTTCAGGCGCAGGGCGAGCGGGGCGCCGCCGGCGGCCAGCAGGGGCGTGCCGGAACCCAGGGCGATCGGGGCGACGAACAGCTCCAGCTCGTCGACCTCGCCGGCGGCCATCAGGGTTCGCATCACCGACACGCTGCCCCACAGGATTGTCCTGGTGTCGGTGGGGCGCTTGGCCCGGAGGTGGGCCACCGCGTCCGGCGCCACCCGCGGTGCGGGGTGGGCGCCCCATGACACTGCGGACAGTGTGGTGGAGCAGACCGTCTTGGGCAGGGCGTTGACCTGGTGGGCCATCGGCTCGTCGGCGGCCGGCCAGAACGCGGCGAAGGCTTCGTAGGTGCGCCTGCCCAGCAGTACCTCGTCGATGTCCTTCAGCAGGGCCGTGTTGTGGGCCTCCGACGCCGAGAAGTCGCTGACCGCGGCGAACACGTCGGCTTCGCCGTTGGTGCCGGCCAGGAAGCCGTCCACGGAGATCCACTGCTGGGCCAGAACGGTGCTCATGCCATCACCTCAATGCGCATCGACATACGGGAAGAGGGCCCCGGAAACGGGCCAAAGTCTGACGATAGACGCGTTCCCGTCGGGCGGCATCCGGAGCGGCTGGAGAACTGGAATGATTCGGACGTGACCGCCTACATCTCGCACACCACCGTGGACGCTGCCGATCCTTTTACCCAGTCTCGCTGGTGGCAGACGGTTCTCGACTACACCGAGGACCCGGACGATCCCAATGAGCCGGGCCATGAGGAGTGCCTCATCTCCTCGCGGGACGGCCGGCATCACATCCTCTTCATCGAGGTGCCCGACTCCAAGCAGGTCAAGAACCGCATCCACTTCGACCTGCGGCCCGCCGACGGCACCCGCGACAGCGAGCTTGCCCGGCTGCTCTCGCTCGGCGCCACCGAGGTCACCGATCTGCGTAAACCGGACGGCGCCGGCTGGGTGGTCCTGGCCGACCCGGAGGGCAACGAGTTCTGCATCCTGCGCAGCGAGGCCGAACTCGGGCGGTGACCATCCTGATCCGGGCGTTCCAGGACGCCGACGCCGAAGCGGTCGCCGGGCTCGTCGCGCTCTGCCTGCGTGCCGTCAACAGCCGGGACTACCCGCCGGAGATCATCGAGCGGATGTGTGCCCACTTCGTACCCGCACGATTTGTGGAACTCGCCGCGCAGCGGCAGATTTTCGTTGCGGAACGTGACGATGCGGTGGCCGGCACGGTCTCCCGGGACGGCAACAAGGTGTTCACGATGTTCGTGCATCCGCGGCACCACGGCCACGGGATCGGGCGGCAGCTGATGCGGCACATCGAAGCGCTGGCCGCGGCCGACGGGTTCGACGACATGGAGACCGGTGCCAGCATCACCGCGCACGACTTCTACCACCGGCTCGGCTACGTCGACGTGCGGACCAGCGAAACCGAGTTCGGAATCAACCACGTCCTTCGCCGGCCACTGGCTCCCGGCGTGACACCATGATCTCCTGTCGCCGAGGGCTGGAGGTCGTGTGCCGTATTCGCCTGATCTGACCGCGATGCTTACCCCGGGCGCGCGGTTCGAGTCCGACGGCATCGCGTACGCCATCGAGCGACTCCCGGTCGGGACTGTCACCGTCCCGACCGGCGAGATCACTGCCTGTGACCCGCTCACCTACTCCGACGGCGCCGAGCCGTTCACCGTGCCGATTGCGCCGGGTGCCTATCCACTCATCGCGTGGGTAGCCTTGATCAGTCAGGACGGCAGCGCGCCGCAACAGCGTACGGCCGCGTTGCAGTTGACCGTGAATGATCAGCCGGCGGTGCGCTGGGAGATGGCCCTCAACCCGGGCCAGGACATCAGCGTGCTGGACTCGGGAACCGGCTACTACGGCTATCCGGTCGACGCCGGTGTCGGCACCATCGCCGACGTCGCGGCGGTCACCGCGGTCGCCGCCTGGGACTACGACGACATCGAGGACGCGTTCATCCCGGCGCAGATCCCGCCCGGCCCGGCGCCGATCGAGGCGATCACCGACGACGTCACCGGCGCGAACGTGATCATCGTCAGCTCGGGGTGGGGCGACGGGGTGTACCCGACCTTCGTCGGCTACGCCGCCGACGGCACCATCTGCGGCTTCGTCACCGATTTCCTCGTCGTTCCGGACTGATGCGGTACGCCGGATGCGCGCCGTTCCCGGACGGCCGCCGCCACGGCTCCGGCGGAAATGTCCGCGAGCGGTACCTGCGCGGTGGTCATCCGGTGGCCACACTGAACGAGTTGTCGATCACGTGAAGCCAGCTGCGCGGTGGCCACGCTGAACGGGGTGTCGATCACGTGACGCCAGCTGCGCGGTGGTCATGCGGTGGCTACCCCGAACGGGTTGTCGATCACGTAACGCCAGCTGCCGTCGGCGCCGCGGCGGGCCACATCGGTCGCCGTGCCGTCGATGTGCACCGGTGCTCCGTCCGGGCCGGTGCCCTCGATCGTCCAGTCGACGATCAGCAGCGCGATGTCGCCGGCCGTGTAGACGTGCCTCGGCCGTACCGTGATCGGCAGGCCGAGGGCCAGGAACCGCTCGTTGGCCGCCGCCCGATCCGGGCCGGTCACCGGAGCGCCCGGTCGTGGCACCAGGATCGCGGCGTCCTCGTACATCCGTTCGACCGCGGCCGGATCGCCGCTGTTGAACGCTTCGGCGAAGGCCGCCGGATGCGTGGCGACATCCGTGGGCCGGGACATGATGGGTCGGTGAAGACCGGATCGCTCGTTCATACCGACAGCCAATCGGACGCCGGCGTGGCTAACCAAACGGTGAGTACATCGCAGGTCAGTGAGCTACCAGCACCGGGCGGGTCGTGGGATGACGAGCTGGTGCCCGACGCCGCCGGTCGCACGGATCAGCCGGAACCGGACTGCCCGGTGGAGGTGGCGCTGGCGGCGATCAGCGGACGGTGGACCACGCTCGTGCTGCGCGAACTGATGGGTGGCCCGCTGTCGTTCAGCGCTCTCGGGGCCGCGCTGCCGCAGCTCAGCGACAAGGTCCTCGATGAGCGGCTGCGCCGGCTGCGCGGGCAGGGACTGGTCGAGCGGCGGGTCACCACGGGCTTTCCCAGCCGGGTCGTCCATGCGCTGACCCCTGCGGGGATACGGCTACGGCCGCTGCTCATCGAGCTGTACCGGACCGGGCAGCGACTACAGGCCGGGCGTGCCGGCTGACTGGCGGCTTCAGGGTTCCGTGCCGGCCGACCGGCGGCTACCGGCCGGGCGTGCCGGCTGACCGGAAGTGGTCGCGCAGGCGGTCGGCATGGAAGCGCCGCTCCTCGGCGGGCGCGAGATCCTCCTGCGGTCTCGTCAGGTAGAGGTCGTCGCCGGCGTACCGGGGGAAGACGTGCACGTGATAGTGCCAGACGTCCTGGTTACCGGCGGGCTCGTTGTGCTGGCGGACCGAGGTGCCGTCACAGCCGTACGTCTGCCGGATCGCGACCGCCAACTGCTGGACCAGATCGTGGACCGCGTGGCCGTACCGTGCCGGAAGCTCGTAGATGTTCTCGTGATGAGCGTTCGGAATCACGAGCACGTGCCCGTGGTTGCGTGGCCACCAGCGGGGTGAGACGAATGCGGTCGCGAGCTCGTCTCGGCGTACGACATCGTGCGCTCTGTTGATGCCCCGCGGATCGGGGTGGCCCGCGGCCAGGGCGCAGAACGGGCATAGGTAATCGTCAGGTTTGTGACTGTACACAGCGCCCGACCGTAGCCGAATAGTGCATTTCCGCCACCGGGGAATGGCGGGGGCAGCTCTTACCGACCCGGAGGATTCGTCAGCGTGCGATGAACCCCTAAGGTCATTGGCGTGACAGCACAGTACGGCCTGGGCATCGATCTCGGGACCACGCACACGGCAGCGGCCGTGCTGACCGGTGGGCGGGTCGAATCGGTACGCCTCGGCACGCGGCGCATGGAGATCCCGTCGACGGTGTTCGCAGCCGACGACGGTGTGATCCTGGTGGGCGAGGCCGCCGAGCGGCGCGGCCAGGACGAGCCGGGCCGGCTGGCCCGGGAGTTCAAGCGGCGCATGGGTGACCCGGTGCCGATCATCGCCGGTGGGGTGCCGTTCTCGGCGCAGGCGCTCACCGCCAAGCTGCTGCGGCACGTGCTCGACACGGTCACCCGGCAGCAGGGCGCGCCGCCGGCCGATGTGGCGCTGACCTATCCGGCGCACTGGGGCCAGTTCAAACGCGAACGGCTCGACGAGGCGATCCGGCTGGCGGACATCGGGCCGGTCCGCCTGCTCACCGAGCCCGAGGCGGTGGCCCGCCGGCACGCCCGCGCGCGGCGCATCGAGCCCGGGCAGACCGTCGTCGTCTACGACCTGGGCGGCGGGACCTTCGACGTGGCGGTGCTGCGCCGTGAGGGTGACGGGTTCGAACTGCTCGGCATTCCGGAAGGCGTCGACCAGCTCGGTGGCGCCGACTTCGACGCGGCCGTCTTCGCGCACATGCTCGCGGCCATCGACGGCGGCGTGGACCAGAGCGACCCGGAGACGGTGCCGGCGCTGGCCCGGCTGCGCCGCGACTGTGTGGAGGCCAAGGAGTCGCTGTCGTTCGACACCGAGGTGACCGTGCCGGTCGCGGTGCCGGGACGGTATGCGCGGGTGAAGCTGAGCCGCGCCGAGTTCGAGGCGATGATCGCGCCGTCGGTGCAGGACACCGTGGAGGCCACCCGGCGTGCGCTGCGATCGGCGGGCGTGTCGGCGGGGGAGCTGACCGCAGTGCTCATGGCGGGCGGGTCGTCGCGTATCCCGATGATCGCCCGGGTGCTGGGGGAACAGTTCGGTGGCCGGGTCGGCGCCGACTCGCATCCGGAACACAGCGTGGCCATCGGTGCCGCGTGGAGCACCGGGCTGTCGGTCGCGCCGGTGACCACCGCGGCGCGGGCCAAGGTGGTGGCGGGTGGTGCCGGTGGGGTCAAGGCCGCCGATGACGTACGGACCGTCAAAGCGGCGGCGGGTGCCGCGCCGGTCTCGCCGGCCCCGGCCGCGGGAAACGGCAGACCGCGCGAAGAGGCCGGTAGCGACTCGACGGCGGCCGCGGCACCCGACTTCACCGCGACAGCCGCGGCGGCTCCGGAGTTCACCGCGACGGGAGCAGCCACGGGAGCCGCTGCTGGTGGACCAGGTGCGGAAGCGGCCCCGGGCGGAGCGGCCTCGACCGTTCCGCACGGTGGTGGCACTCCGGCGGGTATCGCTCCGGCCGCGGCGGGCTGGGGTCTGCAGCCGGTGGTCCGGCACGACGAGTTCACCGATCTGAAGACGCCGGCCGACCCGTGGGCCATGGCGGAGGCAGCCGAGGCCGCCGCAGCGGACGCCGAGGCGGCCGCCGCGACGACGACGCACATCCCCACACCACGTGTACCCGAGGAGGCCGCGCCCGACGCGAGCACTCACTTCCTTCCCGGCGCGTCGTACCCGTCGGTGCCGCCCCTGCCCGCCCCGGCCGCGCGGCGCCGCCGGGGAATCATCGTGGCCGCCGGTACCGCCGTTTTCGTGCTCGCCGCCGCGAGTGGGGTGGCGTTGTCCCACCTGTTCGACCCGGAGGACAAGAAGGACGTGGTCGCCGCCCCGAGCACGGGTCCGAGCGCCTCCGCGCCGGCCGGTCCGTCGGCCACACCGCCTACCGAGACCATGCTGATCCGGGTGGACACCGGCGAGTTCCAGCAGGAGGACTGGGCACCGAAGATCCAGCAGTTCAACCCCAACGTCAAAGGCCCGAGCGACCTGCCCGGCACCGAGCCGGGAGACACCCTTCCCCGCTGGTCGAAGGACCGGACACAGATCGCGGTGACGAAGCGGAACAACAAGGACGACTACGCCATCTATGTGATGAAGGCGGACGGCACCGAGCGCCGTGAGGTGGTCGGCGGCGTGACGCCCGGGCGGGCCGCCTGGAACACCGACGGCACCAAACTCGCCTTCGTGAAGAAGGACGACGACGGGGTCAACCAGATCTTCATCGCCACGATCGACAGCGACGAGGCACCCGAACAGCTCACCAAGTCGAAGAATGGCAAGGACGATCCGGTCTGGTCCACCGACGGCTCTGCGATCATCTACTTCGCCGTGGTCAACGGTGTCAGCTCCATCTACCGGCTGGACATCGCGAGTCGCGTCGAGCCCGGCCGCGCGATCACAAAGCCCAGCGACGGCAACGCCGTCGATCCGGCGATCTCGCCGGACGGCACGCACGTGCTGTACGTCCGGAAACCCTACGACCACGACGATCCCAACTCCGACATCTGGATTATTCCCGCGGCGGGTGGCGAAGCCGTGCAGCTCACTGAGGATCCGGCTCGCGAGGTCGACCCCAGCTGGGCGCCGGACAGCCATTGGTTCGCGTTCGCCCGGGGCACCTGGGATCTTCCGAAGATCGTGGTCATGCGCAAGGACCTCGGCGTGGAGTCCGAACAGGTGCTGACCACCGGGGACGCCCGCGAGGGGCATCCCTGCTGGACCTGAGAACAACCGGCCGGCAGGCCCCGCACCCTGCCGGCCGGATGCGTCTCAGGAACTCGCGGGAATCGGCTCCGGGCCACTCCGGCGAGCGGCCAGGAGCATCGTCGCGGCCAGGGCGAGCACGGCGACCGGCACGCTGATCATCACCAGGTACGCCGGGATCGGCTCGGCCAGGCTGTAGGTGATGTACTGGTTCGGATTGTCCGTGTCGTACACCAGGATTTCGTAGATCTCGCAGTAGGCGACGAACGCCGGGACCGCCGCGGCCGTGATCGCGACGACGGCGGCCACCGTTGCCCACAATCGTCGACCGCCGGTACGCATCCGATAGGCGACGGCGGCCGACAGCATCCACCCGCCCAGTGCACCGAGCACCAGGCCGGCGATCGTCATCGGCACGATCGCGCCCGTCACGTCCGTGGTCATGTTCAGCGCCAGCAGCGTCGTGACGTCTTCGAAGAACACGGTGTCGCTGCCACCGGTCATGCTCACGCCCTCCCTGGTCGCCCTGAACTCCAGGCCGAGACCCGGAACGACGGACTCCTCGGGAGTGCCGAAGTTGACGACGATCTGCCGGGTCACCTCGGTGAACGTGTCGATCTGCCATCCGTCCGCGGTGAGGGCGTCGCGAACCCGTTCAGCGTCGTAGGTGCCTGCACCCTCGACCCTCGTGTTGATGCCCGGACCGTTCATGGCGGTCTGCCAGGACTCCGTCTGCGGCCCGGACAGGTCCGTCATCGCGGAGGTGAGCGCCTTCGCCTCGGCGACGGACGGCACCGCCGGGGCGGTTCGCCAGGCCAGCCAGTTGCCGGCCACCCCACCGAACCCGCCGATCAGCACGGCGGCCAGCAACGCGGCAACCACGGGCAGGATCCGGAGGGGCAGCCGGAAACGCTGCCGGATGCCGCAGGCGACCAGGTGTACGGTCTGCCCGGCGGTCAACCGGCCGTCGCCGGCCTCGGCCATGTCGAGGAGCGTCGCCAGGATCTCGGCGCCATGCCGGCGACGATAACCACGGGGGTACGCCAGGAGCAGCCGGCGGTAGTGCCGCTCCGGCCCGGCGGCGGCCGCGGTCACTGAGCGGTCCCGAGACGGGGGAAACCCGGGACGATACGTCCGCGCAGTCGGGCCTCGGCCGAGTCGGCGTGCCGGCGCAGGCGCTCGACCTGGGTGGCCAGTGCGGTGGCGCCGCTGTCGGTGAGCCGGTAGTAGCGGCGGAGCCGCCCGTCGACAGCCTCCTCCCGGTCGGCCTCGATCAGGCCCTGCTCGGTCAGCCGGTCGAAGGCGCCGTACAGGGTCCCGGGCCGGAGCACGACGTCGCCCTGTGACAGCTCCTGGACGGCGCGGATCACCCCGTAGCCATGCAGTGGTTCCTCCGCCAGTGCGGTGAGGATCAAGAAGGTCGGTTCCTGCATGCCCGCAGACACTACGTTCACCGAGATATAACGTCAACCGATATATGTCCTCGTGGTTGATGCCAACTACGGCTGCCCGAAGGCCGCCGGCATGAAGAAGGCCGCACCTGTGCGGAGCGCGGTGTAAAAGGACAGAGAAGGAGCGGTTCGTCTGCAACGGAAACTCCCGCGGTGGTCACACCGCGAGCTGCCGGACAGGTCGGACCGGGACCTCGACCCGCCACAAAGAAGCGGTACTCGCCGACCGGCTCACCCGGCCGGATTCGCGGCGGTGCCCTCGGTGACGAGCAGCACCACGGTCGCTCCGGCGGGTGCGAGCAGATTCAGGGCCGCCAGCGGAGCCGCGCCACAGGGCCCGGCGTCCACACCGTGCGCGGCCAGAGCGCGGGCAGCCCCGGAGACCTCCGCGTCGGTCACCGTCAGACAAAGATCCAAACCACGATGGATGTACGGCCACGCCAGCGACGACACAGTGCCGCAGTTCAGCCCGGCCATGCGGGTGGGCCCGGTCGCGACCGTGACCGGCCGGCCGGCGGCGACACTTGCCGACACACACGCCGCCACGGACGGTTCGACACTGACGACCCGGGTCGCCGCCGGATCGGGGCGGCTGCGGTAGTGGGCGAGCGCGGCCTGCAGCAGCGAGCCCACGCCGGCCGGGACGAGCACCATGTCGGCCGGGACCGGTAACTGCTCGTCGATCTCGGCGAACAGGGTGGAGTAGCCGTCGACGATACGGGCGGGCGTCTCCTCGTACCCATCCCAGGCGGTGTCCTGAATCAGCAGCCCACGCCGCGCCCCGGCCGCCGCCTCGACCGCCGCGTCGTAGGGCCCCGGGACATGGATGACCGCCGCGCCCTCGTCGCGGATCGCCTGGATCGCGGCCGGATGCACCCCGTCCGGCACGTAGATCTCGGCCCGCTGCCCGAACCGCCGCGCGAAGTGCGCCACCGCCCGCCCGTGATTGCCGTCGGTCGCCGTGACGATGGTGACCGGCCCGCCGGTGACGTCGCGCAGCGCCCGATGGATGGCCCAGGACGCGCCGAGCGCCTTGAACGCGGGCAGCCCGAGCCGTGACGACTCGTCCTTGGCGAACAGCCTTCCGACGCCGGTACGGGCGGCGAGTTCCGGCAGTTCGACCAGCCGGGTGGGGGAGTAGCCGGGCAGCGACCGGTGGAAGTCGCGGATCTCGGCCGGTGCCGGCGGGCAGGTCCAGGACGGGTCGCGGTGCGGATTGATCATCGGGGACCTGCCCCGGGAAGCTCGGCGTTCATGATGATCTCCGCTACGGCTTCCGGCCGCGACAGGAACGGGTGGTGGCCCGCCTCGATCTCGATGACTCTGCCGGCCCGGCGGGCGAACTCGCGCTGTGCCGCGGCCGGGGTGCCGAGGTCCTCGGTGCACACCAGGTAGGTCGTCGGCACGTCGTGCCAGGCGGCCGCGCGCACCGGCTGCTGCGTCACGGCCAGCGTCTGCCTGATCAGCCGGGCTGCACCGTCGCGGACGATGTCCGGCGGGCAGTCCTGGACGAACGTCCCGGCGAACGACTCGGGGCGGGCACCGAACGTGCCGCCCTCAGGGTCGAAGTCGAGGAACGGTGGCGGTGTGCCGGCGCCGAACGTCGACAGCGACTCGCCGGGTTCGGCCAAGTAGCTCGACACGAACACCAGGTGCCGCACCGCCGGGACACCGGCGGCCGCCTCGGCCGCGACGATGCCCCCGTAGCTGTGCGCCACCACCACGGCCGGTTCGTCGGTGGCGGTCAGCACGGCACGGACGGCGGCACGTCCTCGTACAGCCCGGGGCCGTCCGGACCGGGTGTCGCGCCGGTCTCGCCGCAGCTCGGCAGCGCCGGGGCGACGCTGTCGACGCCCCGATCCCGCAGAGCGGCGGCGGTGGGATGCCACCACCAGTCGCCGTCACGAACGCAGGCTCCGTGCACGAAGACGACACGCATTCTTCCTCCTCGATCCGGTGGGCCCCGCCTTTCCGGTCCGGCGGACCGGCCCACCGGATCGACGGTAGACGTACCGGTCGTTACGTGAAAAGGTGCGGCGGTGGGGCGACGCAGGCAACCCGAGATCCGCGACCGGATCCTCGACGCGTGCGTCGATCACGCGCTGGCCCACGGCCTTCCGGGCCGCCTCGAGCCGCTGGCGGCAGCCGCCGGCACGTCGAACCGGATGCTGATCTACCACTTCGGTTCCCGTGACGCGCTGCTGCGCGAGATCCTCGGGCGGGCCCGCCATCGCCAGCGGGAGCTGTTCGGCGCGGTGCTGTCCCCGCGGTCCGGCGAGCCCTATCCGGAGACGCTGCGCAACGCCTGGCGGGTGATGACGGGGCCGGCCGGCCGCCCGTACCTGAGCCTGTTCGGCAAGCTGCGCAACGACGCCGAGCAGCGGCTGTGGCCCGGCTTCCGCCGCGAGGCCACCACCGACTGGCTGCAGCCGCTGGAGGACGGCATGGGCAGCGCCGGCCGTCCCGGACTCGGCACCCTGGTGCTTGCCGTCATCCGCGGGCTGATCATGGACATCGAGGCGACCGGGGACGTGGCGCGCGCGGATCAGGCCTTCGACCACTTCCTCGCCGCGGTGGTGGACACGGCGCGCACCGGCCGGTGACCCGGGGATCATGGGACCGCGCCGGTGGGTCCCGGCCAGGTCCGTGCCGCGGCGCGATCGAGGGCATTCACCCCGCGCGGAATGGTGAAAATAATTCGTTCCTTTCGCATTCCCGGCGCGAATGAATTCACGGCCGAGGGTGAATGAATACTCATTCCGCGTATCACCGCGCATGGCCGGAAATGCCCCGGGTACGTGTTTCCGCGTACCGATGGAAAGGAGACCCCTGATGATCACCATCGAGCAGATCCACGCCCTGACCGGCCGCGACGTGTACGACCGTGACGGCGACCGGATCGGCAGCGTCGGCCAGGTCTGGCACGACGGAAGCGGCCGCCCGAACTGGGCGGGCGTCAAGACCGGCCTGCTGGGAATGAACGAGACACTGGTACCGCTGGACGCCGCCGACTTCGACGGCGACCGGCTGGTGGTCCCGTTCGACAAGGCGACGGTCAAGAACGCCCCCGACGTCGACGCCTCCCACGACGAGCCGCTGACCCACGACGACGTGGAACGGCTCTACGAGTACTACGGCATGAACTGGGAGAACAGCGGCTACCGCAGCCATGGCGGCGACCGGGACGCGATGACCCGCTCCGAGGAACGCCTCGCGGCCGGCACCGAACGCGAAGAGGTGGGCCGGGCCCGTCTGCGCAAGTACGTGGTGACGGAACACGAACAGACCACCGTCCCGGTCCAGCGCGAGGAGGTACGCCTGGAGCGCGAGCCGATCACCGACGCCAACCGTGACGACGCCTGGTCCGGCCCGGAACTGACCGAGTCCGCGCACGAGGTGACCCTGCGCGCCGAACGGCCGGTGGTCGGCACCGAGACCGTCCCGGTCGAACGGGTCCGCCTCGACAAGGACACCGTCACCGAGGAGCAGACCGTCGGCGGTGAGGTGCGCAAGGAGCGCATCGAGGCCGACCTGCCGCACGAGCGTGGCCGCCGCACCCTCGACTGACAACTCTCCGCTCCGCCTCTCCCGGCCGTTTCTAGGCCGGGAGGGGCTTCAGGCGTGGCCCGGCCGGCGCCACCGGCCGCGGCCGGCGACGTGCCGGTCAGCGCCATGGCACCGAGGCCCACCCAGAAACCCCAGCCCACTCCGGCGTACAACCCTGATCCCGGATGTTCGACGAGCTCGTCGCGCCGCATCCATGAGGACATTCGACGACTCTGGACGTGTGCCGCGCGGCCCGATACGCGAGAGTGGGATCCATGTCGTCGACGTTTCCCGCCACGGTTTCACGTACCCACGGGTTCATGCTCGGTCTCGCGCACGGCTTCACGATCACCCCGGACGGTTCCCGGGTGCTGTTCCTGCGGTCGCCCGGCGGCGAGGACCCGGTCGGCAGCCTGTGGTCCTTCGACGTGGCCTCCGGCGAGGAGCGGCTGCTGGTCGACGCGGCGACACTCGGTGGCGGCGCGCCGATGTCGGAACGGGAACGGGCGAGACGTGAGCGGGCCCGCGACAGGTCCGCCGGGATCGGCGCGTTCAACACCGATGCGGGCGTACGCACAGCGGTGTTCACCGTCGACGAGAAGCTGTACGCGGCCGACCTGACCACCGGCGGGACCACCGAACTGGGCGCCGGACATCCGGTCGCCGCGGCCCGGATCGACCCGACCGGCCGCACGATCGCCTACGTCCGCGACACCGAGTTGCGTCTCATCGGCCGCGACGGCAAGGACGACCGCCCGCTGGCCGCACCGGACGGCCCCGAAGTCAGCTGGGGCTTGCCGGAGCACGAGGCGTCGGAGTCGATGGACCGGTTCGACGGGTACTGGTGGGCACCCGACGGCCGTACCGTGATCGCCGCCCGGGTGGACAACTCACCGGTGCCGGTGTGGTACATCAGCGATCCGGCCCACCCCGAACAGCCGCCGACCGCCCTGCGCTACCCGGCCGCCGGAACCCCGAACGCCGACGTCAGCCTGCACCTGCTCGGCCTCGACGGCACCCGGATCCCGGTCGACTGGGACCGCACGGCGTTCGAGTACGTCACCCGCGTCGTCTGGGACGACACCGCCCTGCTGGTCACCGTCCAGAACCGCCACCAGACCGTGATGCGGGTACTGGCCGTCGACCCGGCCACCGGACAGACCACCGTGGTATGTGAGGACGCCGGCGACACGTGGACGACGATCGTGTCCGGCGTGCCCGCCCACACCGCCTCCGGCGCACTGCTGTGGACCGCCGACGAGGGCGAGACCCGCCGGCTCACCGTCGGCGGGGTTCCGGTCACCCCACCGGGCCTGCAGGTCGAGGAGGTCCTGTCGGTCGACGGCGACACGGTGCTGTTCGCCGCCCGCGAGGACCCGGCCGAACGGCACCTGTGGACCTGGTCGCCCACCGCCCTCACCCGGATCACCACGACTCCCGGCCTGCACGACGGCACCCGCACCGGCGGCACCACCGTCGTCACCGCCCGCACCCTCGACAGCGAGACCGTCACGGTCGACGGCGTGCCCCTGCGCGGCCTGGCCGCGGTTCCCGAGGTCACGCCGGTCGTCCACCTGCACTGGTTCGGCGAACGCCGCCTGCGGACCGCGGTGCTGCTGCCCACCGGGTACCGGCCGGGGTCCGGTCCGCTGCCGGTGCTGCTCGACCCGTACGGCGGATCCGCCGCGCAGCGTGCCGTCGCCGCCCGTTCCCGGTTCTGGGCCTCCCAGTGGTTCGCCGACCAGGGCTTCGCCGTGATCGTGGCCGACGGCCGGGGCACCCCCGGCCGGGGGCCCGCCTGGGAACGTGCCCGGGGCGACGACCACCCGGCACCGCGCCTGCAGGACCAGGTCGACGCACTGCATGCCGCCGCCGGTCACTACGACCTGGACCTGACGAGGGTCGGCATCCGCGGCTGGTCGGCCGGCGGCTTCCTCGCCGCGCTGGCCGTCCTGCGCCGTCCCGACGTGTTCCACGCCGGTATCGCCGGAGCGCCCGTCACCGACCAGCTGCTCTACAGTTCGCACTGGCAGGAGCGGACCTTGGGCCTGCCGGCCGAGAACCCCGCGGCGTACGAACGGTCGTCGCTCATCGCGGACGCCCCGAACCTGCGCCGCCCGCTGCTGCTCGTCCACGGACTCGTCGACGACAACGTGCTGCCCGTCCACACCCTGAAACTGTCCGCCGCCCTGCTGGCCGCCGGGCGCCCGCACACGGTCCTGCCCCTGCCCGGCGCCTCCCACATGGGAGCGGTCGACAACCTGTGGGAGTTCGAGCTCGCCTTCCTCCGGCAGTCCCTCGGACTCGCCGGCCCGGCCGGGCGGACGGACCCCGGGTACGTCGGGGACACCGGGCGGCCGGGAGACACTGCGGTCCGGCCGTAAGTCATCGCCGAAAGGTGAAGTCACCGTAGGGGAGGCAATGTGAGTGGTCGACGATCCGGTCATGGAATGCCGCGGGGGACTGCCGCCGCGGTCCTGGCGGCGGTGATCCTGTCGGGCGCCGGGTGTGGTTCGCCCGACACCGCGCCGGAACGGGCACCCGAGGGTGACCCGGTGGTCGCGCCCGCCACGACGACGCCGGCCGCCGCCACTCCGGCGCCGGGGGCCGCGAAGATCGAGGTGCCGCGCGGGGTCGGCCTGGACTACCAGTCGGCGCAGGACCTGTGGCGTGCCGCGGGCCTGCACGTGGCGCCGGCGAAGGACGCGACCGGCGCCAACCGGATCCCGGTGATCGACGCGAACTGGGTCGTTGTCTCCCAGGAACCGAAGGCCGGTGCCACGGTGGACGCCGGTTCCTTCATCACCGCGACGGTGAAGAAGGACACCGACCCGTAAGCCCTTCGGCGGGGTCAGCCGGGGAAGGTGAGGCCACCACGGTCGGCCCGGCTCAGCCAGCCACGCTCCACCATGGTGTCCAGCACCTGCTCCCAGCCGGCCTCCGGCTCGGGGCGGCCGGGGTGCAGCTGTACCGCGAGAAGCGCCGCCTCGGCCACGGTGAGCAGCGCGGCCGGCTTCTGGAAGTACGTCTGCGCGGCGGCGACCAGACCCACGGCGCCGCGGCCGAAGCCGGCCCGGTTGAGGTAGCGCTCCAGGATCTCCTCCTTGGCGTAGGTGCCCTCGGCCTTGTTCGCCATGATCCGGGTACGCCAGTCGGACTCCGCGCCGGAGCCGGCCGCGATGATCGTGTACCGGCGGGTGATCAGCGAGTCCCCGGACTCGTAGAAGTCCGGGTCGACGGCAGCCACGAAGGCGTTGGCCACCGGAGCCGGCAGCTGCGTCAAAGACACGACCGGGTACGACACGCTGCTCTCCGGCAGGGGAACGCTGTCGAAGTAGTACGTCGACGTGACGATGCCGCCCGCCGCGACCAGCAGGGCGATCGAGGCGCCGACGACCAGCCGCCGGCCGCGGCGCGGTGCCGGCGAGGCGGAGACGGGATCCTGGGCGGGCGGTACCGGGGCGGCGAGAGTCATCGGGACACCATAGGTGCGCGTCAGTGCCGGACGACCACCCGGGTTCCGGGGCGGGCCGGGGAAATCGGATGCGGCCGGTGCCGGACGGGCCTAACCTGCGCGCGTGGCTTCCAGATTGTTCGCGCTCCGTGTCGATGCCGTACAGCCCGAGCGGCTGGCGGGGTTCTGGGCGGCGATACTGGGCTGGGAACGCGACGGGGTGCTGCTCAGCCCACCCGGTGGCGGCGGATTCCGGCTGCGGTTCGTGCCGGAGCAGGATCCGAAGACCGTGCCGAACCTGATGCACTTCGACCTGACCAGCGACACCCTCGCGGATCAGGAGCGGACCGTGGCCCGGGCGCTGGAGCTCGGTGGACGGCACATCGACATCGGCCAGGGCCCGGACGTCGAGCACGTGGTGCTCGCCGACCCGGAGGGCAACGAGTTCTGCGTCATCGAACCGGGCAACAGCTTCCTGGACGGATGCGGATTCATCGGGGCGGTGTCGAGCGACGGTTCGCCGAGGGTCGGCCACTTCTGGGCCGAGGCGCTGGGCTGGCCGCTGATCTGGGACCAGGACGAGGAGACCGCCATCCAGTCCTCGGACGGCGGTTCCAAGATCACCTGGGGTGGTCCGCCGTACCAGCCGAGATCACGCAAGCTGCGGTGGGCGTACGAGCTGATCCCGCCGCCCGGCGGTGACCGGGATGCCGAGGCTGATCGTCTGATCGCCCTCGGTGCCGCCCGCACTGGCACGCGGGACGGCGACCTCCTGATGTCCGACCCGGACGGCAACGAGTTCCGCCTGCTGGGCTGATCTTCGCGCATTCCGGGAACCCTGCGGTAGCCTTCGGACACCGATGGTGACATTGGAGTGGGCGGATGGCGGGTCCCGGGCACACACGGTACCGCCTGCTGACCGTGGTGACGGGAACCTTCGGTGCCGAGGACTCTGAACCCTCGGCCGACGGCTACGCCCCGCTTCCGTTCGCCGCACCGCTGAGCGAGCAACTGGCCCGGCAACTCTCCAGATTCGGATACGCCGATCGCACCATCGTCCGTGATGTTCCGGCCGGCGAGCTGTGCACCGCAGTGGACCGGTTCCTGGCCTCCTGCGGTCCCGGTGACGTCGCTGTCGTACACGTGCTCAGTCACGGTGTCGTCGACCCGTACACCCGCAAGCTGCGGGTCGTCGGAGCGGACGGGCGGCATCTGCCGCAGACCGAGGTGGAACGGTGGCAGACCGACGTCGAAGGCCGTGGCGAGGATCGCCCGAGCGTGCTGTTCCTGCTGGACATCTGCCATGCCGGATCGGCGGCGCGACTCGACTGGCAGGGCTGGGTGCCCGACGAGCAACGCCACGCCTGGGTGATCGCCGCGACGGACCAGGAGGCGTCCGCGTTCAACGGCCGCTTCACCCGGGCCGCCGCCCGCGTGCTGGCCCGGATCGCCGACCGGGAGGTGGACCTCGCCGCGGGCTGGGAACACGTCCCGGTATGTGTCATCGCCCAGGAGATCCGGCGCGAGGTGACACGGTCCGGCGCGGACGGACTGCCCCAGCGCGTGGTGGGCACCCGCGTCGACATCGCCTCCGAGGAATGGTTCCCGTTCCTGACCAATCCGCTGTACCGGCCGTCGGCTGCCGCTCTGCGGCGCATCCGTGCCGATGTCGACGAGTCAGCCCGGCCCTTTCTCGACGAGGTCGACGAAGTACTCGACTGGCGACATTTCGCGTCGCGGGCGTCCGGTGCCGGTGCCGACTTCCCGGCCCGTCCCGGTGCCTTCCGCGGCCGCAGCCGGGAACTCGGGCGGCTTGCGGCCTGGCTCGACGCCCCGGGCCCGGGCACCGGGATGATGCTGGTGACCGGAAGCCCGGGAGCAGGCAAATCCGCCCTGCTCGGCGTGACGGTCTGTGCGGCGCATCCGGTGCTGTCGCCGGTGTGCGAGCCGCTGTGGCGGGACCGCCGCGACGACCTGCCGGCAGTCAACGACGCCCTCGTGGCGGTGCACGCCCGGCAGCGCCGCGTCGAGGAGATCGCGGCCTCCGTCGCCCGGCAGGCCGGACTGCCCGGGTTGCACGACAGCGCCGGCGGTCTCGCCGGCGCCCTGCACGCGGCGGCGATCTCACCGGTCGTGGTGGTCGACGCGTTGGACGAGGCCGTCGACCCGGTTGCGGTGATGACCGAACTGCTGCTGCCACTGGCCGCGGTCTGCCGGATCGTCGTCGGTGCCAGGGGCTGGCCGGAGTTCGCGGCGCTGCGCGAGCGGGCCGCGGCCGGCGGGACGCTTCTCGACCTCGACCTGACACCGGTCACCGAGCTCCGCGACGCGGTGGCGGGATACATCACCGACCTGCTGCGTCCCAGATACCCGAACACCGCCCAGCGAGCCGTCCTGCACACCCTGGCCGCCACGACCGCCACGGCCCTCAGCACCCCGCGGCCGTCCGGCGACGGTCCCCGATGGGGCGAATTCCTGGTCGCCGGCCTGTTCGCACACCATCTCCTGCGCCTGGAACCGATCGCCGACGTGGAGACCGCCGCGGCGGCCGCTGCCACCGTTCCGACGGCACTGCCCGACGTCTTCGAGCTGGATCTGGCCCGCACCGCCACGGACCAGCCGTGGCTGCGGCCGGTGCTGACCGCACTGGCACACAGTCTCGGCTCCGGCATGCCCCGCAGTCTCGTGGCCGTCGTCGCACCGGCCTTCCGAGCACTGTCGGACAGCGTTACCGAACGCGAGGTCGCCGCCGCCCTGGAAACCCGCACGGTTCTACCTTCGGCAGGAAGTGGAGGAGGACGGCACGGTCCTGTACCGGCTCTTCCACCAGGGACTCGCCGACCATCTGCGCGGTCTGGCCGGGCCCGGCTCCGACGATCGGGTTCTCACCCGACTGCTGGCCCACGTCGGCCACCGGCCCGGCCGGCCCGGTCGCTGGGACCTGGCCGAACCGTACCTGCTGCGCCACGGCGCCGCGCATGCCGCGGCGGCCGGAGGGCTCGACCGGCTCCTCGCCGACGCCAGTTACCTGATCCACGCCGATCCGGCAGAACTGGCGGCGAACCTCCGGTACATCACTGACGACGGCCGCGCGCTCGCCACCGTCTACCGGGCCTCGTACCACCGGCACCGAGGCATGGATCCGGCATCCCGGCGCTCGATCCTGCTCGTCGACGCCTGCCGGTTGCGCGCCGCCGCCCTGGCTTCCGCGCTGGCCACCGTCCCGGATCTGCCACCGGCGGGCTGGCTTCCCCTCTGGGCGACCGCGGACCCCGTCCACCAGCTCCGCCACACTCTTGCCGGGCACGCCGGTGCGGTCACCGCCGCGGCCGTCGGCGAACTCGACGGTCAGCCGATCGCCGTCACCGGCGGCCACGACCGGACCGTGCGGGTCTGGGACCTGCGCTCCGGAGCCGGCCGGATCGTCCTCGCCGGTCACACCGGCACCGTGAGCGCGGTCGCCGCCGGACACCTCGACGGCCGGCCGATCGCGGTCTCGGCGGGCCATGACAGCACCGCCCGGCTGTGGGATCTCCGGTCGGCGACGAGCCGGCTCCTGGCGGGGCACACCGACGCGGTCACCGCGGTCGCGGTCGGGGACCTCGACGGCCGGACGATCGCCGTGACCGGCAGCCGGGATAGGACGATCCGCGTGTGGGATCTGCGCTCCGCGACCACGATCGCCGTTCTGTCCGGGCACACCGGCGCGGTCAGTGCCGTCGCCACGGGTCTGCCGGCTGGTCGCCCGATCATGGTCTCCGCCGGCTACGACACGACCGTCCGCGTCTGGGACCTGACCACCGGCAGTACTGTCCAGCTGCTCACCGGCCACAGCGACCCGGTCACGGCGGTCGCCGTCGGCGAGTCCGACGGCCGGCCGGTCGTCGTCACCGGCAGCGACGACAGCACGGCACGGGTATGGGACCTGGCCTCCGGCGACACTGTGCGCACGCTCACCGGGCACACCAGCTGGGTCAGGGCGGTGGCGTTCGGACACCTCGACCGGCGACTGGCGGTCATCACCGCGAGCGACGACGAGTCGGTACGGGTCTGGGACGCCGGCTCCGGCACGACCCGGCAGCCGCTGCCGGGACACACCAACTCGGTCGCGGCCGTCGCCGTCGGAGACCTCGACGGTCAGCCGATCGCCGTCACCGGCAGCGACGACACCACCGCACGGGTCTGGGACCTGACCCCACGACCGGCACAACGAATTCTGAGCGGCCACACCATCTGGGTACGCGCGGTCGCGTCGGGCCTGTCGGACGGGCGCCCGATCGCCGTCACCGGCGGCGACGACCGGACCGTCCGAGTCTGGGATCTGCTGACCGGAGCCGCCGGCCACGAGCTCGCCGGACACACCGCCACCGTGACCGCGGTCGCGTCCGGGCTGCTCGGCGGCCGGCCGGTCGCCGTCTCCGGCGCGCAGGACCGGACGGTACGGGTCTGGGACCTCACGACCGGAAGGCCGCTGAACGTCCTCGACGGGCACACCGATCAGGTGACCGCGGTCGCCGTCGGGCTGCTTGACGGCCGGGCCGTGGTCGTCACCGGCAGCCAGGACCGGACCGTCCGGGTCTGGGACCTGGCCACCGGCGATCTCCACCGCACCCTCACCGGCCACACCGGCACGGTCCGCGCGGTGGCGGTCACGTCCATCGCCGGGCGGACCGTGGTGGTGAGCGGAGCCCACGATGCGACGGCGCGGGTGTGGGACCTCGCCTCCGGTGCCACCCGGCACGTACTCACCGGGCACACCAACTGGGTGAGTGCGGTGACGATCGGCTCCCTCGAGGGGCGGCCGACCGTGGTCACCGGCGGCTACGACTCGACGGCACGGGTGTGGGATCTGACCGACGGAACCGCACTGCGGACGCTCGCCGGGCACACCAACACGGTGAACGCCGTCGCGATCGGCGTGGTGCAGGGCCAGTCGATCGTGGCGACCGGCAGCAACGACACGACCGTACGGCTGTGGCTGACCGCGACCGGAGCCACCACCCAGGTGGTGACCGTGCCGAACTCGGTGTACGCCCTGGCCCTGGACCACGGCTCCCGGCTGCTGTTCGCCTTCGGCCACCACGTCGGCGTGCTCGACCTGGCCGGAACGGGGCACTTCACGGGTAGCGGTGAACACTCTCCGGATGGATCACCACACGGGTGAGGTCGGCGGCCAGCATCCCGGCGAGGTCGTCGGCGCGGGACCGGTCGGTCAGATCCCAGTAGCGTGCGGCCAGCCGGGAGCAGAGATCGTGGGCGCCGCCGGACTCCAGGGTCACGCGGCCGGCGATCGAGATCCAGCGTTCGCGTTCCCCGACCGGGGCGGCGACGACGATCGACGCCCGTGGGTCGCGGCGCAGTCGCCGGACCTTGAGCGCTTCCGGCTCGGTGAAGAACTGCACCGTGCCGCCGGCGGTGGCCTCGAACCAGACCGGGCGTGGCTGCGGCGGCTGCGCGCCCGCGGCCACCGACAGGAACCCGTGCAGCGGGCGGGCCAGGAACTCCAGGTCATCGGTGGTGAGCAGGCCGTTCGCGGTGGTCATCGTGGTCCTCTCCGGCATCGGTGTCATCGCCGCCAGGCTCCGGCTGCCGCGGCCCGTACGACGTAGTCCTCGAATTGGCGGGGTGCGCGGCCCAGCACGGCGGCCACGTCGTCCGTGGTCGCGGCGAGTACCCCGCGCCCCATGATCGTGAACATCTCGGTCAGGTGGTGGGCGGCTTCCGCGGGCCAGCCCTGCTCGACAAGCGTCGCCACGTACTCGGCCGGCGAGAGCTGCTTGTAGGTGACCGGCCGTCCGGCCGCGCGGGCGATCAGGTCGGTGGCCTCGGCGAAAGTGAGCGCCCGAGGTCCGGTCAGCTCGTACACACGACCGGCATGCTGTCCGGGATCGATCAGCACGGCGGCTGCCGCGTCGGCGACGTCCTGCACGTCGATGAACGGCTCCGGGACGGCACCGGCCGGAAGCGCCAGCTCACCGGCGAGCAGCGGCGCATGGAACAGGTCCTCGTCGAAGTTCTGGGCGAAGTTCGACGAACGCAGCACGGTCCAGTCGAGCTCCGAACCACGGACCGCGTCCTCGGCCGAGCGCATGTCCAGGCCGAACGTCGAGTCGCCCCAGGTGTCGGCGCCGCGCCCGGACAGCAGGACCAGCCGCCGCACCCCGGCGGCCGCGGCCCGCGCCACGAACTCGTGCACCGGGCCGGGTACCGCCGGCGGCACCACGTAGACGGCGGTGATGCCCTCGAGCACCCGGTCCCACGCGGCCGGCTCGGCCCAGTCGAACCGGCTCGGGCTGGTGCGCGACGCCTCGCGTACCAGCGCATTCCGGATCCTCAAACGGGCGGCGACGCGCCGGCCGGTCTTGCCGGTGGCGCCGAGAACGAGAAAGTGGTCGTTGGTCATGAGTTCATTCAACGGGCGTCGCTCGGACGATGCCATGGGTGAAAAACCGCAATGCCTTCGTCATCGTCTATCGTGGTTCGGATGGATGCGTTCGGTGACCTGCTACGCGGGATGCGGGCCCAGGGCTCGCTGTTCGGCAGCTCGACCCTGTCGCCGCCCTGGGCGCTGCGATTCGTCGATGGCGCGCCGCTGACCCTGTGCGCGGTTCTCGGCGGCTCCGGCTGGATCGTCGCCGAAGGCCGCCCGCCCGAACCGGTCAGCGCGGGCGCGACGGTCATCGTCCGCGGGCCGGAACCGTTCACGTTCGTCGACGACCCGGGAACCACCGCCGAGGCCCTCGACTGCGGCCGGCACTGCGTGACCCCCGACCAGGGCGGAACCAGGCACCGGATCGGCTGGAACGACAACAGCTGCGGCGAGTCCGGCGACGGTGCCACGACATTGATCGTCGGCGCCTACCCGGTGAGCGGGGAGATCAGCCGCCGCCTGCTGGAGACCCTGCCGGTGCTGCTGCGCGTCGCCTCCGGCGGCGGCGCCGACGCGGTGCTCGACCATCTCGCCGCCGAGGTGGCCGCCGACACCCCCGGCCAGCAGGTGGTTCTCGACCGGTTGCTCGACTGGCTGCTGGTCTGCGCGCTCCGCGAGTACTTCGACCGGCCCGGCGGCGACCCGCCCGCCTGGTACGCCGCCCAGCGTGACCCGGTCGTCGGTGACGCGCTGCGCCTGCTGCACGCCGAACCGGCAGCACCCTGGACGATCACCACGCTCGCCGGACGGGCCGGGGTGTCCCGCTCCACCCTGGCCAAACGGTTCGCCGAACTGGTCGGCGAACCGCCGCTGACGTACCTCACCCACTGGCGGATGACACTCGCGGCCGACCTGCTCGCCGAACGGGACACCGCCACGGTCGCCGAGGTCGCCAGGGCGGTCGGGTACACCGACGCCTTCGCCTTCAGCACCGCCTTCAAACGGGTCAAGGGCATGAGCCCGACCCAGTTCCGTCGTACGCCGCTCAGCCCGGAGTCAGTGCAGGCGAGAGACGCGGCTCACGCCGGCGTGCGGACTGGTATCTCGCGATAGGCGCACGGCTCAGGCCGGCGTGCGGCGCGGTGTTTCGCAATGGGCGCTGCTCAGGCCGGCGTGCGGAAAGGGGCCAGCGTGGCACGAATGTGGTCCGCCGCGCCCCAGTCGTCGTCGAACTGGGCCAGCACGGCGAGGTGCTGCCGCAACTGGATGATCGGCATCCGGGCCTGCCAGCCGTCGTCCAGGCCGGTCAGCTCGGCATAGGCGGCGAAGAACCGCTGCGCCTCGGGCGGCGGCGCGGTGGACCACACATGTGCCAGGTCGACCTCCGCCCACATGTAGGACACCGCCGGATCGATCACCGCGGGTGTTCCCTCCGGCGTGGACATGATGTTCTGCGCCCACAGGTCGCCGTGCGTGAGGCAGGCGGGCCGCTCCGGCAACAGTTCGGGCAGCCGGTGGCACAGCCGCTCCAGAGCCGCCCGGTCACCGGCGTCGAGTGCCGCCTCGACGCGGGGCTCGGTGAGCCACCGGAGCAGCCGGTACTCGGCGAAGAACGCGAAACCGTCATCGTGCCAGGTGTTGACCTGTCGGCGGCGGCCCAGCCAGTTGTCGCGGTGCCAGCCGAACCGCGGACCGATCGTGCTCAGATGCAGGCGGGCCAGCTCGTGCGCGAACTGCTCCCAGAAGGTCTCGCTGCGGGGCCTCGGCCGCAGAACCGACAGCACGAGCAATTCCCGGTCGGCGGTGATGACCTCGGGGGTCGCCATGCCGCCGGGCTCGCGCAGGACGGCCAGCCCTTCGGCCTCCGCGGCGAAGATGTCATCGTCGGGTGCGTCGGCGAACGCCTTGACGAACACCGGCGCGGCGTCCCGGCGCGCCGCGATGCCGGCGAGTGCCGCGAGCCCACCGGCCGCCGGCTCCACCGCGACCACGTCACGCATCCCGGCCCGGTGCAGGCACTCCAGCAGAAACGCCGCCGACCGTGTCACCAACAGCCCCCAGTCCGCCAGCCGTACCCCACGCATGCTATCCGGCACGCATCCGGTGCCTGAGGTACGGCCGGCGGTCCGGATCGGCTCACGGTGCGGCGAGCGGGATGTCGACAAGCACCTCGGCCAGGCCCGCCGCCGGCCAGGTGACCAGCAACGTCAGGACGTCGGTGTCGGGGCGGGTGACGGCGAACTCGCCCTCGGACCGGAACGACCGGTCGCCGCCGCCCGCTGTGCCGGTGAACGACGGTATCCACGCCGCGTCCTGGCCGGTCACCAAAGCGATCGAGGCGCCGGGACGCTCCACGTCCGCGCCGGGCGGGAACGCGGCGGCGGCGGCCGTCTCGCCCTGTTCGCCCTCGGCGATGCTGCAGACGCCCAGGTAGAGGACCGGGCCGGCGGCGGTGAGCGAGGTGAGCACCACCGCCGCCTCCCCGCCGCGGCTCAGGACCTGCGGCGCCGCTACGATCCGTCCGGCCTCCACCGCCGGGCTCTCGGCCGGATAGGTGCCGTCCCGGTGGTTCAGGGCAACCCTCGGATGCCGTACGCGTAGCGGCGCCTCCCAGATCGAGACGGTGTCGCGTTCGACGGTGGCCCGGTCCGGCAGCGGCAGTTCGAGGACCGTCTCGGGGAAGCCGATCTCCGGCCACGCCAGCACCACCGACGCCCGCTCGAACATCGGCGGGAACCTGAGCAGCGTACGGAAGCTCGGCCCGTCGACCCCTTCGAAGTGGTCGCCGCTGCTCGACGACCACGACCCGTACTCCCAGTGGGCCCGCCCGTCCGCGTCGAGCCAGCCGACGCGCAGCTCGAGGCCCTCGTCGTACTCGGGCAGCAACCGTCGTGGCGCCGGTGGTGGCGCGGCGACGCCGGCGCGGATGTCGGCCTGCCGCTGGGAGGCGCTGCGCCGGTCGAGGGGGCGGCGGGCGAGCAGTTCCAGTTCCAGGCCGGTGGGCCGGGACATCGCGCGGACGATCCCGACGGTCAGTTCGGGCCGTTCGACGACCAGGCCACCGTGATGCGCCACCACACCCAAGGTCTCCACGGTTCCATCATGCTGGGTCGGCGGCGAACCGTGGGATCGGCCAGGACGTCGGCCCGGAACCCGGTGTGCGTGTCGTCGAACGGGTACTCGCGGGCGTCGAGGAGTTCGGCCTTCGAGGACGAACACGGTGGTGATCCGCAGGTCGGCGTCCCGGGGAAGGTCCACGGCGGTGCTCGCCGGGGCTAATGCCGTCGAGTTCCCAGAACACCGCGTCCGCGTCGCCATCGGTCAGCTAGTCCACAGTCACCGGATCTTTCCACCCGTGACGGCAAAGGCAACATTCGTTGACGGAGGCGGGAAGGGCAACATATGTTGCCTCCATGGTTGACGGACTGGACGATCTGCGGCGGCTCACCGAGGAGATCATCGACCGGGAGGCGCACCGCACCCGCCTGGTCCACCAGCTGCGCCGCGAACATGCCGCCAGCTGGGAGGAGATCGGCCGGGCGTGCGGGATGACCCGGCAGGGCGCCACCCGGCGCTGGTCGAAGACGGTCCATGCGGCGTCGTTCGGCAGCGCCGCCGACGCCTATCGCCGTGGCCGGCCGCCGTACCCGGCCTCCGCGGTGGAATGGGCGGTGCCTCGTCGGGCCCGGCGCGTCCTCGACCTCGGCGCGGGCACCGGCAAGTTCACCCGGCTCCTGCTGGACGCGGGGCTCGACGTCGTCGCGGTCGAGCCTTCGGCCTCGATGCGCGATCAACTCGCGGCCGTCGCCGGTCAGGCCGCCATCTTCGAGGGTACGGCCGAACGGGTGCCGCTTCCCGCCGCGTCGGTCGACGCCGTCGTGTGCGCCCAGGCGTGGCACTGGGTGGACCCGGCGCGGGCGGTGCCGGAGATGGCACGGGTGCTGCGCCCCGGCGGCACGCTGAGCCTGATCTGGAACATCCGCGACCACACCGAGCCATGGGTGGCCCGTCTCGACGAGGTGATGCACCGGCACACCCGCCAGGAGATCGACACCGAACCCGAGGTGGGCACCCCGTTCGGCGCCCCGGAACGCACCGAGATCCGCTGGCGGCACACGCTGAGCAGGCAGGACCTGCTCGACATGGTGGCCTCGCGCAGTTACGTGATCGTGCTGTCCGACGCCGAGCGGGAGGAGTTGCTCGGCGACGTCGCCGACCTGCTGGACCAGCACGGCCTGACCGGCGAGATCACCCTGCCGTACGTCACCCGCTGCACCCGCGTCCGGCTGGCGTGAGATCGTGCCCGACGATCAGTTCCTCGCCTATCTGACGACGGTCGGCGTCGGCGACGTCGTCTCCGGAACCGTCGCGGACGCCCGCCGGTCCGGGGTGTCGGTGTCGCTTGACGGCTGCCCCGGTGAACCGGCCGGGTCGATCGGCGCGCTTGACCTCTCCTGGCAGTTCGACCGGCCCTCCTCGGAGCCGGTTCTCCGGCGCGGCGACCGGGTCCGCGCCGAGGTGGTCGCCGTCGATGCGGAGCGGCGGCGGATCTGGCTCTCCCGGGCGGCCACCGAGCACCCGCAGCTGTGGGCCTTCCTCAAGGCTCTGCGTCCCGGGCAGCGACTGTCCGGCACCGTCGCGGCCATCGAGAACTTCGGTGTGTTCGTGGACCTCGACGACGGGCCGGCGCACCCCACCTTCCCGGGCGTCGGCTTCATCACCATCCCCGAGCTGGCCTGGCACCGATTCGACGACGCGGCCGGCATCGTCTCGGTCGGGGAGCACATCACCTGCACGGTCCTCAGTTTCGACACCAGCAACGGCGAGGCACGCCTCTCGCTGCGGGCCACCCGGCCGGATCCGTTCCTGGCTTTCGCCCGCGACGTACGGGTGGGTCAGGTCCTGCCGGGACGGGTCACCAAGCTGGTGCCCTTCGGGGTGTTCGTGCAGGTCCGCGACGGTATCGAGGGTCTGATCCACCTCCGCGACCTCGCCGGGACGCCGTACTCGGCGGTCCACGCCGGAGATCGGATCACCGTCATCGTCACCGAGATCGCTCTGCCGGGCCGCCGTCTCGTACTGGCCCCCCAGGGGTGCGGTTGACCGCACCAGCAGTGGGCCGGCGTGGCGCTATGGCTCCCGAACTGGACCTGCCCGAGGACAGAAGCGACCACCGCCGGGTCCTGGCCGTCCTGCGCTACCTCCACGCCTGACACCGCGGCTATGGTTGCCGCCGTGAACACCGCTGAGCCCACCGCGATGCCGGAATGGGAACGCTATCGCGTCCAGCGGGCCGAGCACGAGTTCGCGTCGGTCCGCAAGGAGCCGCGCGTGGCGTACCTGCTGTGGTGCCTGACGGGTCTGATCGGGGGTCACCGGTTCTATCTCGGCGACACCGGGCGCTCGATCGCGATGCTGTTCACCCTCGGTGGCCTCGGCGTCTGGGCGCTGCTTGACGTCTTCCTGATCGGCCGGCGCGTGGCCGCCGTCAACCGGACCCGCCGGGAGAGCATCATGGCGCGGTACGGCATTCTCGACGCCACGGCCTTGTGACGAGCTGTTAGGTTGAGCCGGTGAAGTGGTGGGACGCGCTCTGGCGACTGGTGGGCCTGCTGGCCGACGCCAGCTCGTCCGATTTCGCCAGCGGCACGGGTGCCCTGGTCGGTGTCGTCCTGCTCGCCGTGCTGGCCCGGGTCCTGGTGCTCCGCCCCACGATTCCGGCCGACGCCCGAGCCACCGCGGGAGCGCTGCGCAGCCGCGCGGAACGCACCGGAGTTCCGCGCCACCGTGACCCGGACGCGTCCGGGCGCACCCGGCCACGAGGACCTACGGCGGCCCCCGCGGCCGCCTGACCTCGCGCTGCCCGTGTCGGGCGGCCGCTGGTGACTGTCCATCTGTCGCTAGCCGCCCCTGGGGGATCCTCCATGTCCTTTATCTACCATTTGATCTCTACCATTCTGCTGTTCTGGCACTCCGCCTGGGACCGCCTCCTCGACGCCCCGCACGCCCTCGCCACCGACTGGGCCTGGGTCCTCGGCATCGTCTTCCTGGTACTCACCATCCGCGTCGTGCTGTTCCCGCTCTTCCTGCGCCAGGTCCGCTCCCAGCAGGCCATCCAGCGCCTGCAACCGCGGTTCAAGGAGCTGCAGGCCGAACACCAGGGCGATCGGGTCACGCTGCAGAAAGAACTCGCGGAGCTCTACCGGCGTGAGAAGGCCAGCCCGTTCGGCGCGTTGCTGCCCATGCTCGTCCAGATCCCGATCTTCATCGGACTGCTGCACGTACTGCGCCACCTCAACCCGGCCATCACCGACCCCGGCACCCGCACCCTGTACGGCTGGTCCGAAGCCCAGTTCGCCGACGCGTCCCGGGCCGAACTGTTCGGCGCGCCCATCGCCGCCGGCTTCAACTCCGGCATCGGCACCGTGCACGTCGTGGCCGGCGTCCTGATCGTCGCCATGATCGTCACCACGTTCCTGACCAGCCGGATGTCGATCCTCAAGACGGGCTGGTCGGAGAACCCGCAGCAGCGCACCGTGCAGCGGGTCATGCTTTACGGCATCCCGCTGTCGCTGCTCGTCTCGGGGTTCATCTTCCCGGTCGGCGTCATCGTCTACTGGACCACCCAGAACCTGTTCGCCCTAGGCCAGCAGATCTGGCTCAACCGCCGATACCCGGCCACCCCACCCGTCGAGCCGGCGGCCCCGGCGGTACCGGCCGTCCGGGCCGCCACCACGGCACCGCAGGTCGGCGCCAAACCGAACCGCGGCAGACGCGCCTCACGATAGGCGGATCGGGTTCACCACGTCGGCGGTGACGGTCAGCAGCATGACCGCACCGCCGATCAGGACCAGCACCATCGTCACCGGATACAACCGGGTGAAATCGATCGGTCCCGCCGCCGGCAGGCCACGCAGCCGGCGCACCAGGTCCCGGATCCGCTCGAACCAGACGACCATGATGTGACCGCCGTCCAGCGGCAGCAGCGGCAACAGGTTGAACACCGCCATGAACAGGTTCAGGCTCGCCAGCAGGAGCAGGAACACCTCCCACAGCCCGCGCTCCACGGCCTCACCACCGAGCCGGCTCGCCCCCACCATGCTGATCGGCGTGTCCGCGTCCCGTTCGGCTCCGCCGATCGCGGCGATCACCGCCGGGATCCGCTGCGGAAAAGCCACCAGCTGGGCGAACGTACGGCCGAACAGGTCGCCGGTGAACGCCGTCGTCGCGCCCACCGCATCCGCCGGGCCGTAGGTCAGATAGGCCGGCGGTGCCTGCGGCGTCGCCCCGATCATGCCGACCTCTGTGCCGTCGCGCCGCACCCGCGCCACGTCTACGGTCAGCGTCAGCGTCTCACCGCCCCGCAGCACGGTCAGCACGGTCGGCCCCCCGGACGCCTGCACCGCCGTGACCACATCCGGCCACAGCGGTGTCGGAGTGCCGGCGACCGCCGTGATCCGGTCACCGGGCCGGACACCCGCCGCCGCGGCCGGGCACACCGACGTGGGGCAGGTGGTGGCCGCGACGACCGGCTCCGCGACCGGATTCAGGTTGGGCAGACCGGAACTGATCGCCATGAAGTACAGGATCGTCATCGCCAGCAGCACATGGGTGACCGCGCCGGACGCCATCACCACGGTCCGTTTCCAGGCCGGGAACCGCCACATCGCCCGCGGCCGTTCGTCAGGCGACAGCTCGTCGAGCGTCGTCATGCCCGCGATCTCGCAGAACCCGCCGATCGGCAGCGCCTTCAGCCCGTACTCGGTGCCGCCCCGGCGGAACGAGAACACGGTCGGCCCGCGGCCCACGAAATAGCGCCGCACCCGCATCCCGAAAGCGCGCGCCGTCAGCAGATGACCCGCCTCGTGCAGCGCGAGCGAGAGACACAGGCCGATGACGAACAGGGTGACCCCGGTGACGTATGCCAGCACGCGGCGATCGTACGCCCGGAATGGCCGCGTAGGATCGCCCCTCCGGAGGGAAGAGGTGATCATGGGGGCTTCGGGCTGGAACCGCGGGGTTCCCTACCAGGCGGACATCACCGCCGCCCTACGGCAGGCACGGGAAGAGGCGCACCGGTCCGGAACCCGGCAGCCCACCGCCGCCGCCGCCGTCGAGGAAGCCCTCGATCGAAGGCTTGACGGTTTCGAGCGCTCGCACGGGGCATACGTCGTCGCCTACGACGGTGACCGGCCCGCGTGGATCTACACCTTCGGCTGGAGCGGACACTGACATGCCTGCACCCACGATTCTCCGCGATGTGTTCCTCACCTACCGCGACCGCCACGGCGAGGAGGACGACGGCCTGCTCTTCGAGAACCCCAGCGGGCCCGTGCCACGCCTGGACGTGTTCGTCTACCGCTCGATCGAGATGACCACCTTCGCCACCATCGGCATGGCCCTGCACGAGATGCCGTCCGCCCCCGGCCCGGGCGGCGGTGGCCGCGCGGAGCTGCGCCTGGTCCGCCGCGGACAGCTCAGCCGCACCGACGAGCACGCCGTCGCCGTGCAACTGGCCAACCTGGCCGTGCACCCGTTCCTCACCGGCGACCAGCTCAACTGGGGCCACATGATCGGCCTCAACGATGAGTTCCCGACGTTCCGCGGGTGCCGCTCGGTGTTCCTCGCCGGGCCGCTGAGCCCGGCGGCCCTCGACTACGTCCGTACGAGCGCCGGAGCCGTCCGCATCCTCAACGTCGTCCCGATCACCGACGCCGAACGGGCCCACGGCCGCACCCTGCCTCCGCTCGCCTTCGCCGAGTCCCTGCTCTCCCGCCGGGATCCCTACTCCGCCCCGTAGCCGGGCAGCCGGGGACGTTGGAGCAACTCGTCCGCTCGGCGGAAAGGGCGCCCGAGTTCTTCGGCGGCGGAGCCTCGGCCGAGGGTTCCCCGCCCGACCGTGTCGATCCGCCCTCCCCAACGTCCACATTGCCCCACCGGACCCTACTGAGCGGCCGACACGTCGGCGCCGGACAGGGCGTCGACCAGATAGACCTGGCTGCCGGCCTGGGCGTCGCGGGCATGGACGGTGTGGAACATCGGTGAGAACGGCCCGCCGAGGTCGACGATGGTCGCGCCCGCGCCCCGGACCGCCCGTTCCAGGTGCGGGGGAGCGGTCAGGTCGATCCGGGTGACCACGCCCGGTGTGACCCACACCGGGATCCCGGCGAGCGTTCCGGACAGCTGGAGGTGGAAGTGGCCGCACAGCACGGCACGCACATCGCTGCCGGCCAGAGCCACGGCCAGCTGCTCGGCGTTGCGCAGGTTCACCAGCGGCATCAGCTCCGACGAGGGCAGCGCGACCGGCGGGTGATGCAGCACCACGATCGAACCGGCGGGCGACGGCTGGGCCAGCAGGTCGCGCAGCCACGCCAGCTGGGCGTCGCTGACCTAACCATGAACCTTGCCGGGGACCAGGCTGTCGAGCGTGATGATCCGCAGCCCGGAAACGTGGCTGACGGCGGCCCGCTCCGGCCCGGCCGCTTCGCCGGTGTCCCGGCCGTCCGGGCCGCGGTGGCCGGTGCCGAACACCGCCGCGAACGTGTCGCGGGCGTCGTGGTTGCCGGTGCAGTAGATGTGCGGGACGCCGCGTTCCCGGGCGAACGCCCCGACGCGATCGAGGACGCCCGCGCAACCGCCGGCCGAGCCGTCGTCGGCGATGTCACCGCTGACGACGACCGCGTCGATGCCGGGAACGAACCGCACGTCGTACAGGATCCGGTCGAGGGCCGCCGCCGCGTCGACGCCGTCCTCGTCGGTGCCCGCCGCGGTGAGATGCGGATCGGACAGATGCAGGATGCGGTGGGTCCCGACCGGCGGTTCGGCCACCGGTAGACGGACCCGGACGTCCGCACCGGCCGCGGATGAGGACCGCCCGGTCCGCCTTTGCCACGCCGGCGGACCGCAACACTCGTCCGGGCTCCCGCCTCCCACCGGCCGGCCGGCGGGGTCAGTCGCCCGGCGCCTTGTCGCCGGCCAGGCGGTACAGGGTGAGCGCGGCCAGCGACGGGGCGTCGACGATTCCGCCCGTACGGATGAGAGTGGTGATCTCGGCGTCGCTGAAAGCGCGGTGGATCATGTCCTGCTCGGAGGTCTCCCGGTCCGGTTCGCCCTCGGCCAGGTCCGTGGCCAGGTACACGTCGAAGGCCTGCGTGCAGTAGCCGTACGCCTCATAGAGATGGCCGAGATGAACCATCCCGGCGGCCCGCAGGCCGGTCTCCTCGGCGAGCTCCTGGCGGGCCAGCGCGAGCTGATCACCGCCGGCGCCGCCGGCCCAGCTGCCCTGCGGGAACTCCCAGGCCCGGCGCCCGACCGGGTAACGGTACTGTTCCACCAGCCAGAACCCGTCCCGCCAGCGGGGCAGGACCAGCGCGAAGTCGGGCTTCTCGACGACACCGTAGATGCCGGGGCTGCCGTCGGCGTGGCGGATCTCGTCCTCCCGTACCGTCATCCACGGGTTTCGATAGACGACCCGGCTGCTCACCTGTTCCACGTCGTTGCTCCTCGGAGGTTGCGATGCTGCTGACGGTCACCGGCTCCAGCTGCTCCGGGAAGACCACCGCCGTCCGTGCCTGCGGTCCGGTACCGGGGGTGGTGTGGCACGACTTCGACGAGATCGGGGTGCCGGACGACGCCGGCACGGCCTGGCGGCACCGGTGTACGGAAGAGTGGATCCGGCGTGCGCTCGACTATCAGGACCGCGGCCTGGACATGCTGCTCACCGGCCAGTCGCCGCTCGGCGAGGTGCTGGCCGTCCCGTCCGCGGACCGGCTCGACGGGATCACGGCCTGCCTGCTCGACGTCGACGACGAGGTGCGCCGGCTGCGGCTGCGGGAACGCGGCGTCGGCCCGGACGCCGAACGGGCCTTCCTCGGCTGGGCGCAATGGCAACGGGCGCATGCCGCCGACCCCCGGCACTGTCCGGAAGCGATCACCACGGGTGGCTGGGAGCCGATGCGCTGGGACCGGTGGAGCGACTGGACCAGCGACGACCCACGATGGGCGGTAACGGTCATCGACACGACGGGCCGGTCGGTGGGGGAGTCCGCGGCCGACCTCCGGCGCTGGATCGAGGCACGCCACCGTCAACGCGGACCGAACCAGGACAGGGCCTGACCGTGGCCACGTGCCCAGGCCAGCGGCACACCGTCGAGGGCGACGACGTTGTGCAGCGTCTCGTCGGGTGCCGGCGGCAACTCCGGGAACGCCACCACCTCGGGCGCCTCGACCGAGATCCAGTGGCCGGGCATGGTCCGTACCAGGGCTTCGAAGCCCTTCCGCCGGTCTGCCGGGACCTGGTACAGCACCGACGTGTGGAAGACGACAAGCGTCGCCCCCGGCGGCGCCTGCGCGGCCAGGGCCGGCAGGTCGTCGACGAGGTCACCGCGGACCAGCGCCGGCGGGTCGGCGGCGGCGATCCCGGCGGCGGCCCGCAGGCGTTCGCGGCGGTGGTGGTGCTCCGGCCAGATCAGCGCATCCAGCCAGGCCACATCATCACAATCGGTCACCTGGAGCGGGTTCAGGTCGAGGCCGGCCCGCCACACCACCTCCGGCAGCCGGGAGGGCGGTTCGGTCCCGGTGAGCGCACACTCCAGCACCGGGCCGCCGGCACCGAGCCGCCGGTCGCCGTAGCGATACGAGTACCGGTCCGGGTAGAGCCCCAGGCCGGCCGATGCGCCCACCTCCAGCAGGGCGAGAGGCTGCGGCAGGCTCGCCAGTTCGGGGAGAAGCACCGCGCATCGTCCGGGTTCGTTGGTCTGCGTCGACCTGGTGCAGAGCTGCGCCGCGACGCCGGCCCAGTTGGCGACCGCGAAGTCGTGGAAGGCGTCCGGGTCGCCGACCGGCCCGCCGAGCAGCCGGACCACCCCGAACAGCAGATTCGGCTGCCGCTTCGCCTCCGGAACCGTGTCCAGCAGCGCCAGCAGCTCCGGGTCGCCCGCCACGGCCAGTGACAGGCGCTCGTAGGCGGGGGAGACGCCGTGGGCCTCCCGGGCAGCAAACGCGGCATAGGTCTCAGCGGTCGTCACGCGAGCGATCCTGGCACAGTCGATCAATGCCGGACTCCGCTCGTCCACTTGTGCCATTCCGGCGGCGGCGACGCCGACCAGGGACCGCCAGGGCCGGGGAGGGGCTGCAACGATTCGCCCGCCGTGGCTTCGGTGTGCTGGGGTTCATCACGGCCGCCGGGAAATAGGGCTGTTTCCGGGCGGTCCTGCCCTCTAGGTTGGGCGGATGAGTGTGGAGCGGGTGGCCGCGTTCGCCGCGCTGGCGGCCGTCATCATCGTCATTCCGGGGCCCAGCGTGCTGTTCGTGATCGGGCGGGCCCTCGCCTACGGCCGCCGCGTCGCCCTGATCACCGTGGTCGGCAACACCGTCGGCGCCTATCTGGCAGTGGTGCTGGTCGCCTTCGGGGTCGGGTCGATCGTGGAGCGCTCGCTGATGGCCTTCACCGTCCTCAAGCTTGCCGGTGCGGCGTACCTCGTCCATCTTGGTGTTCAGGCCATCCGGCACCGGCACGCGATGGCCGCACCAGATGCCGGTCCGGTCGTGGCGCGCGGCACCTGGCAGACCATGTGGGAGGGTCTGGTCGTCGGCGTGTCGAACCCTAAGTCGTTCGTCTTCTACGCCGCCGTCCTGCCGCAGTTCGTCGACCGGTCCGCCGGCAGCGTGACGGCCCAGATGCTGCTGCTTGGCCTGCTTTTCACGGTGATGGCCCTGATCTGCGACAGCGTGTGGGGGCTGTCCGCGGCCGGTGCCCGGACCTGGTTCGCCGGTTCGCCGCGGCGGCTGGCCGCCGTGGGTGGCGCCGGAGGCCTGGCCATGGTCGGTCTCGGTGTGACGGTCGCTTTCACCGGCCGGGCGGACTGATCATGGGTATGGAACTCGTCCGCCGCCGATGTCGGGCACCGAACTGCGGGCGCTGCTCGACGACCCGTCGATGGCCGGCGACCTGCTCTACGGCGACGATGACGCTGCCGAGCTGCCGGAACCCGAACTGGACCTGGACCTGGACCTGGACCTGGACCGGGGTGCACTTCCTGCTGACCGGCACCGCCTGGGAGCTGGGTGACAGGGCTATCGGAGCGGCCGTGCTCGGCGGCACGGAGAGGCGGTGAGGCGGTCCTGCTGGCCATAATCTGAGCCGGTGACTTTGGACCGTGAATTCTGGGAGAACCGCTGGTCATAGGTGCTCGGCGAGCACGTCGGCATGGTCGCGGCCCGCCCGCCCCTGCTGGCCGAGGCCGCGGACCTGACACGCGGCCGGCTGCTGGACGCGGGGTGCGGGCACGGCGCGGAGACGCTCTGGCTCGCCGGGCACGGCTGGCAGGTCACCGCGGTCGACTTCGCGGCGTCCCCTCGACCACGCCCGGAGCCGGGCCGGCACTCTCGGCGCCGACATCGCGGGACGCATCGACTGGTGCGGCGACCTGACTACCTGGACTCCACCGGCGCCGTCTTCGACCTGGTCGTCGATCACGTTGTCGTCCTCCACTGCCCCGCTGACCTGCCTGTCCTGTTCGCCCCGCAATGGCCCGCAAGCTGGCACGCCGAACGGTTTCGGAACAGACGGACGGGGACATCGCACCGTCAGGCCGTTCACCGACGGGCCGGCGCGTTACGGTTGGGGTTTATGACGACCTATTCCGGTCCGGCGAGGCTGACCCTCGTCGACGGCACCCGTGTGTCCGGCATGGCCTCACTCAGCACCAACCAGCGCGGCGGCGTCGAAGGATGGGGTGGAACGTTCCGCCCCGACCGGGCCGACGACGACATCCGCAACGCCGGCGACGGGCTGACCCTCGAGCTGCCATACGACCAGACGGGGCCGGTGGCCGTCACCGGCGTGCGCAAACTGCTCGCGACGCAGATCCTGGTGTCGCTCGCCGGTAGCGGCCCCGCGCCGTTCTGAGCCGCTACCGTACGAAACGTTCCCGTCGGACCGTCGGCCGGCGACCCCTGATCGTGGCACGCTGCATCGCCGCGATCACCATGTCGGCCGCCGGTTCCGGGACCTCCACCAGCGAGAAGCGGTCAGTGATCTGAATGGCGCCGATGTCGCGGGAGGCCAGCCCCGACTCGCCGGCGATCGCGCCGACCAGGTCCTGCGGACGCAGCCCGGCGCGCCGGCCGATGCCGAAGAACAGCCGGGCCACCGCCGAGTTCTGGCCGTGCTCGCGGCGGCCGGCCTGGCGGGGTTCACGGTTCTGCGGGGTACGCCGTTCCGGCGCCACCGACGGGGTGGGGATCTCGTCCTCGTCGCGGTCGCCGCCGGCCGCTTCGTGCAGCAGCTTCACCGCCGCGAGCGCAATGTTCTCGACGTCGAACTCGTCGCTGAGCGAGTCGAGCACGACCCGGAAGCGTTCCAGGTCGTCGGTCTCCAGGCTGGCCTGCAACGCCGCGCGGGTGATCTCGAGCCGCCGGGCCCGCAGATCGGTGACCGTCGGCAGTTTCTCCAGGGTGATGCGCTGCCCGGTGAGCCGCTCGACGGCCTTGAGCATCCGCTGGTCGCGCGGCTCGGCAAGGGTGATCGCGGAGCCTTCTCGCCCGGCCCGGCCGACCCGGCCGATGCGGTGCACGTACGCCTCCGGCGCGACCGGCAGGTTGAAGTTGATCACGTGGGTCAGCTGTTCCACGTCCAGGCCGCGGGCCGCCACGTCCGTCGCGACCAGCAGTTCGGTGGTGCCGGCCCGCAGCCGGCCCATCACCCGGTCGCGCTGGTCCTGGCTCATGCCGCCGTGCAGCGCCTCGGCCCGGTATCCGCGGCCGTTGAGGGTCTCGGTTACCTGGTCGACCTCCTCCCGGGTGCGGCAGAAGACGATCGCCGACGTCGGTGCCTCCACGTCGAGGATGCGCCCGAGCGCGGCCGAGCGGTGGGCACGGGCGACGATGTAGGCGCTTTGCCGGATCAGCGGGACCTCGCCCGGCGCGACGACCGTGCGGCCCATCGTGATCCGCACCGGCTCACGCAGGTGACGGCGGGCGATGCTGTCGATGCGGGGCGGCATCGTCGCGGAGAACAGCACGGTCTGCCGCTCGGTGGGAGTCTCCGCGAGGATGGCCTCGATGTCCTCGGCGAAGCCCATGTCGAGCATCTCGTCGGCCTCGTCGAGCACGACGGTGCGTACGTCACCGAGCCGAAGCGTCTGCCGGTCGATGTGGTCGAGCACCCGGCCGGGCGTGCCGACGACCACGTCGACGCCGCGGTCCAGGGCCTGCAGCTGCCGCCCGATCGGCTGCCCGCCGTAGACGGGCAGCACCCGCACGCCGAGATCGCGGCCGTACCGGTGGACCGCCTGCGACACCTGCTCGGCGAGTTCCCGGGTCGGTACGAGGACAAGCGCCATCGGACCCGTACCGCGCTTGTCGGCGTCCAGCAGGTGCAGCAGCGGCAGCGCGAATGCGGCGGTCTTGCCGGTGCCGGTCGCGGCCTGGCCGACCAGGTCGTTGCCGGCCAGCAGTGGCGGGATCGCCTCCTGCTGGATGGGGGTGGGTTCTTCGTAGCCGAGGTTGGTGAGTGCGCGAAGCAGCTCCGCCCGCAGCCCCAGTCCGGCAAAACCCGCTTCGGACTCGAACGGATGTGGTTCCATGCCGTCAACTTTAGGAGAACGTTCCGTCCGCGTCGTCACGGCCCCGGCCGGGTGCCCCAAGTGGCGCGCCCAGGAGGGGAATCCGCGCGAAATCAGCCACGAATCATTTTCAATGCCCTTAAATAGGTGCAAAAGCTCCGTCAAGGGTAGGAAAATGAATCACTCACGTGTCGCAGTGCCCGCGTTCGCCGTACTGGCCTCACTTGCCGTGTTCTCGCCGGCTCCGGCCGTCGCCGGCCCGGCCGGGGCCGCGGTGACCTCTCGGGTCGCCGAGGATCCCCGGGAGAGCATCACGGTCAACGGGACCGGTGAGGCGTTCGGGGAGCCCGACATGCTCACCGCCGACTTCGCGGTCGAGGCCACCGGCGCCACGGTGAAGGAGGCCCTTGACCGGGCCACCACGGCGGCGAACCGGATGCGGGACTCACTCCTCGGTTCCGGTATGGCCCGGGCCGATCTGCAGACCCAGAACGTCACCATCGGCTCGACCCAGAAGGACGACGGGAAGATCACCGGCTACACGGCGGGTCAGGGGATCACGGTGACCGTCCGGGACCTCTCGCGTGCCGGGACACTGATCTCCGCGGCCATCGAGGCCGGTGGGGACGCGGCCCGGCTCAACAACGTGTCGTTCGCGGTCGAGAACGACGACGCCCTGCTCGCCCAGGCCCGGAAGGCAGCGTTTGCCGACGCCCGGGCGAAGGCCGCCCTCTATGCCGGCGAGGCGGGCCGCCCGCTCGGCCGCGTGGTGCGGGTCGCCGAGGAGGCTCCGAGTTTCGGCGGGTGGGGCGGCCAGAAGACGACGCTCGCCGCGGCGGACGCGATGCTGCCGATCGAGCCGGGCCGCCAGCGGCTCACGGTGACCGTCGTCGTCGAATGGGCACTCGGAACCGCCGCGGCCTGACACGACAACCGCGCCCGGTTCCTTGCCGGCGCCGGCCTCGCCCTTTGCCGTCATCGCCGGTCGCCCCGCCGATGGCGGCAAATTCGGTCGCCTCCCCGGACACCCCGGGGAGAGGATGCGCCGATGAGCAATGCCCCAGAAGGATTCACCTACCGGCAGCGCAAGAACGGCGACGTCGAGATGCTGCACCACGGCCGCCCGGCCGGCGTTCTGCGCGGTGCCGCCGCGGCCCGCTTCCTGGCCGACGTCGAGACCCAGGACCCGCAGGAGCTGATGGCGCGGCTCACCGGCAACTACCGGCACGGCAACGAGCGCACCGCCCGCAACCACCCCCGCAACCGCAGCCGATAGGTCCGCGCGCCCTCAGCCGTGCGGGCGAGAACGGATGAAACCGCTGTCGCCCGGCCGGAACGGCGCCCACAATGGAGGCCGGCCATCGCGGGACGGCCGATATGGTGTCTTGACGTCGGCTCTCCTCCGGACGGACTGTGACCAGCGTGCCGAGTAACGAAGCGGAAAATGACGGTGACCCGGCCGGGTCCGATGCTCTACTCGCGACCATCGCCGCCGGGCGGGCGGTCCTCGTGCTCGGGCAGCGGCACACCGCCGGACTCGTCGACGAGCTGATCCGCGACGTCGCCACCCTCGCCGGCACCGCCGAACGGCCCACCCTGCAGGAACAGTTGCAGGCGTTGGAGATGCCGAGCCGGATCGACCAGGTCCGCCGGGCCGTGGCCCGCCACGAACCCGGCGAGGACCTGCTGCGGATCGCGAAATGCCCGTGGAGCATGACCGCGGTGTCCGCCGTCGACCCTCTGCCTATCGACGCGTTGAACCAGGTGGGCGGCGACTCCGGCCGGCGGCTTCGGGTGCTCTTCCCGTCGCAGGCCAAGTCTCTGTCGGCGTCGGCCAACCCCGCCGTGCTCACTGTCGTACGCCTCTTCGGCTCCACCGACGAGCAGGTGCCGGCCAACCTCCCCCCGCTCAGCGCGATGGCGCTGCGCCAGCGCCGGACCTTCGACGTGGCACCGTTCCTGCAGCAGCTGCCGTTCCTCGCCGCGTCCGGCATGGTCGTCATCGACGGCGTCGGCGCCGACGACTGGGTCCCGATCGACACGCTGGCGCTGGCGTGCGGCTCGTTGCCGGCCGGCACGGTGCACTGGTTCCTCGGCGACGAGAAGCCGGCCGACCCGGCCGAACTCGCCGAGTTCGGCGACGCGCTCGTGGTGCACGAGGGGTCCCTGGCGGGATTCCTGCGCGACACCGCCGCGACCGATGCCGGCCGCAAGCTTGCCGACGCACAGGCGGCCGCACTCTCCGCCGACGATCATGTCATCTCGTACGGGCGTTCCGGCGAGACCAGCCGCATCGTGCTGTCGGCCCAGGAGTGGCGCAGCATGGCCCAGTCCGTGGTCATCCTCGACGACGCCGCGACCGCGACTCCGCAACCGCTGTCCCCGGACGAGATGCGCACCGAGTTCCGGCGCTTCCTGCGCGGCACCCAGCGGCCGCCGGACTGGTCGGCAATCGTGCGGGGATTCATGTTCCAGCGGCACATCACCACGGAGGTCACCGAGGCGGTCGAGGCCGCGCTGACGGTGATCGGCTCGGTCAACCCCGTCGAATCGACCGAGCAGTACTCGGTCAACTACTCGCGCCGCCCGATCCTGCTGACCGGGCCGCCCGCCTCCGGCAAGAGCCGCATCCTGCACTGGCTCGCGGTTCATCTGCGTCAGCGCGGCCATGTCGTGCTGTACGTCGCACCGAGCGCCGGCCGGCTCAAGGTCGAGGCGATCAAGCAGGTGTGCCGTGTTCTTCAGTCCCGGGGCGCGCCCGGCGTGGCCGTGGTGGCCGACGAACTCGACAACGCCGACTACGTACAACTCGCCGAGGCACTCGCCGCGGCCGGCCGCAACGCGGTGGTCGTCGGTTCCGCGCGGCGCAGCCCGCCGAAAGCCGATCCGGGCGCCGACCCGCGGCAGGTCGGCGACCGCGGACCGGACCACAAATCGATCTCGGTTCAGCGGGAGCTGTCGCCGCAGGAGTCCACCGAGTTCAGCGACTACCTCGTGGCCCACGGCGAGCGGACCGACGGCCTGACCCCTGCCATGATCGGCGACCGGTATTTCCTGCTGCTGCTGTACCGCCTCCTGCCGGACTCGCGGGGCAACATCCACCTCCGGTTCGGTGACGCCTACGACCGGCTGGCGCGCGCACTCGACGCCGTGGCCCAGGCGCCCGACGACCGCGGCGGCGACAGTGACCTGCAGCGCCAGCTGAAGGCCGCGGCCAGCCAGCTGTTCCCGGACGTCGACTTCGACCGGGACCCGGCGAGCCAGGCGAATTCGCCGTTCGCCTACAGCGAGGCAGCCCGCGACGCGCTCGACCTCGCTCTGATCTGCGCCCGGCTGAAGCGGCCGATCCCCGTCGACCTGCTGCTGCGTGCCTTCGGCACCGACTTCATCCGGCAGTACGCGGCACTGAGCCGCCATCTCGGCGACTCCGAGCTGATGTTCGAGTCGGTCGACCAGTCCGGCATCCCGGTGCTCGACACCGACCACCACGAACTCGCCAGGCTCGCGCTCGAGGTGGTCCGGCCCTCGGCGCCGCACCAGATCCGGGCACTGGGCCCGCTCGTGGACGCGATCCAGTGGCGGGAGAGCAACTTCCCCGGCGACGACCCCGATCAGGACTATGCCATCGAGTTGTTGCGGCTCGTCGGTCCCCGCGGCACGTACGCCGAGGACTATTCGAGTCCCGGAAGCCTCGAGGAACTGGCGCGGCTGCTCGAGCGGATCCGCCGGGACTTCCAGGCCCGCATCCCGAAGCTGCTGCTGCTCGAGGCCCAGGCACTGCGCCTGCTCGGCGACCGGGACGCCGACTACAGCGAGGCCCTGCGGTACGCCGCCAGCGCCGTGGAGGTTCTGGAACAGGCCGAGGAGGTGCTGCTGAGCCGGCCCGCCTCCGACACCCGCAACGTCGAACTGCACAACCTGCTCACCACCCGCGCCGCCGTGCACGGCTACAAGATCGGAACACATCTGCGCCGCCTGGAGGCGGTGCATCAGCAATCACCGGGATCCGCCGAGGAACTGGCCGTCCGCGACGCGATCGAGGACGAACTGGATCTGGTGAACCTTTACGTCGGGCGCACCCGGGCGCTCGGCCGCGCCAGCTTCTTCCCGCTCGACGTCAACTTCTGGACCCTGCGCGATCTCGTCAACCAGGTGCCCGGACTGTCCGAGGTCGACCGGATCGACTTCATCGCCCAGATGGCCGCGATCCTCGACACGGCGGTGGAGGAACCGCTGGAGCCCCAGCAGGTCGACCGTTACCGCAAGCGCCGGATCGAACTGGCCGAACTGGACGGCGACCACGCGGTCAGCACCGAGCTGGCCGACGAGATGCTGCGCAACGGCAATTTCTCCGGTCACTGCCAGATCATCAGATCCCAGGTGTACGACCCGAGGACTCGCCGGGCCCGGTCCCCGGCTGCCGCTCAGGAAGGCCTGGAGCGGCTGCTCGCGCTGGACGGCAACGTGTGGCGAAGCCGCGCCGCCATGGGCCTGGCGCACCACCTGTGGATGAACGCTCACCTGCCGGGCGGCCAGGTCGGTGGCGCCGACCCGGTCTACGCCTCGTGCACCCGCGAGGAATGGACCCAGTGGAGCCGCATCCTGCGGGCGCGGCTCAGCTTCTCCGAGGACGAGGACAGCGCCTTCGTCACGTTCTGTCTGGCCTGGGCTCTGTTGCAGCTCTCGGAGACCCACGAGGCCCTCAGCCAGATCGCCGGTCTGGAGGCCAACTCGGCCGGCAGCCGCCGCCGGGTCGGCTGTCTTGTGGTGCTCTCCGGTGACGACGGCCGCCCAAAGCAGTTCCGGGCTGTGGCCCGCCGCCGGCAGGGCCCGCTGTGGATCTGTTACATGCCGCAACTCCTGACCGAGATCCGGGTGTCACCCGCGGTTCTGAGCACGGCGGCCGACCTCCAGGTCGGCATGGAGATCCCGATCTATGTGGGCCTCAACTATCGCGGACTGCTCCCGTGGGACGAACGGACCAGGTCACAGCAGTCACCGCCGGCCAACGGTCCGCGCGGCAGGGAAACGCGCGGCCCCGGTGAACCGGCCCGCCCGCCGTCCGGCCCGCCTTCCGGACAACCACGACCGGCCCGGCCGTCGCCAAGCATGATGCCGCCGCGCCGCCCGCAGGCCCGATGAGGCAGACGGAATGGGCCCAGCGATACCGGGAGCCCGGAACCTGGCGGCGCGAGTTCGGTCCGGAGACCGCACCGGTTCCGGTGGTGGCCGCGAGTCCGGAACTCGTCGAGGCCTGCGGACTGATCGACGACCTGATCCGTGGCGACCCCCGATTCGTTCTCGTGCAAGCGCCTTGCGGAAGCGGCAAGTCGACACTGATCGCGGCGGCATTGGCTGCCTTCGACGAGGACGAGGTCGCGTACGAGCAGATCCAGATCGGCCACGACCACGACCCGGGACCTCTGATGAAGAGGCTGAGCACCGGCAACTGCGACGCCATCATCGTGGTCGACAACTGCGACGACCTGACACCGGCCACACTGCAGAAACTCGTCAAGGAACGGGCGAAGTGCCGTGGCCTGCTGCTGACGGCCACGAAGGTCAAGGCGGAGATCACCTCTTTGCTCGACGGTGAGCACGACCGCTACCTGAGGGTGCCGCATCTGCAGGAACGGCCCGTGGACCTTCTGATGGTCACCGCCATGATCTGGGAGGAACAGGTCGGGCCGCCGCTCGCGGAGGCATGCGACGAGTCGGCCACCGAGGCCATCCTGGGCGGGCCTTACGCCAGAGGCGCCTGGTCCATCGAGGCGATCCTGACTGGTGTCGCCGACCTGCTGCAGATCAGCGGGGATCTGGCCGACGGACGGCTGCAGCGGAAGATGACCTCGGGGGACCTCTTGCCGCACGTGTTGCAACACGTCCGCGAGCAGATCACGCCGACCGTCGTCGCTCCGACGGACGCCGTGGTGGTGGTCGAGGGCGAAACCGATGCGATCTACCTGGAGGCGGCGGCCGCGGTCGCGCTGACGGACCGGGAGTGGCGACTTCTCGACGGTCTGCGGATCGAGTCGCCACCGGGTCGCTCCGGCGGCGGTGACGCGGTCGTCTACCGGCTGCTCAATCTGCATCAGGACGGGGTCAGCGGGCTCGGCCTGTTCGACCGGGACAGCTCCGGCGATGCCGCGTACCGCCTGGCCGGACAGCACAAGGACAAGATCAGGCGCTACCTGCTGCCGGCCAGATTCGATCCACTCAAACGCGACGAGCAGAGCGCGATCCTCGAGATCGAGGACCTGCTTCCCGTCGAACTGCTCGAGCGCTACTACCGGGAACACCCGGACCGGACGGCGGAGGAACGGCACTGGCGTAAGGGCCGGTGGCGAATCGTTCCTCTCGGTGAGGACAAGGGCGAGCTTGCGGAATGGGTTCGCTGCGTCGCGACCTTCGCGGACCTCGAACGTTTCATGTGGCTTCTGGCACAGATCAGGCAGGAGCTCAAACTGCCGGTGCCGCCGACGATGGCGGACAAGGCCTGGATCGCGGGCATGGAGCAGCGGCCGGCGGACGCGAGCGAGCCGGTCATGGACGTGCCGGAGCCGCCGCCGGGGGAGTTCGACGAGCCGTCGCCGCCGGAGTCCGAGCCGCCGCAGGCTTGGACCGAGCCGCCGCAGACTCAGGCCGAGTCACGGCCGCCTGAGTCTGACCCGCGGCCTGAGTCCGGCCCGCGGCCGGATTGAACCGGGTCGCTGTCGTGTCCGGCGGACGGCTGCGGATCACCAGGAGGAGCGCCGTGCACGCGCAGGATGCTGTGGCGCCATCATCACCACGGAGATCTACATGTTCGGCGAGCTGGCCTCCGACGGCCGGCTGCGCCGCGCCATCCAGGTCACGCGAATGATCTCGTCCGGGTAACCGGGCCGCGACCGCCCATCGCATGCCGCGGTGGGCGGCGCGGCCCGCCCTGAGACGATTTCCGCCAGGTATCGAAAGATTGCCATCAGTAACTGGTTGGAAACATTGACCGCAGTGTGTGGTTGCCGTTAGCGTCTCGCCAAGAGAGCGCTCTCACGCTCTCGCCATCCCCGTATACCCCCCCGCTTGCGCGACTCGACGCCGCGGCTCCATCCCCATCGGAGGCATGTCCATGGGTTCATCTGCCATACCGGCATCCGGCGGTCACCGGACCGGCTCCCGCCGTACCAGGCTGGCCGGCCTCGCCACCGCCGCGCTGGTAGCGGTCGGTTCCGGCGCCCTGGCCGTCGTGTTCACCGGCACGGCCAGCGCCGGGACGATCGGCGCCGGCAGCTACACCGAGACCCTGCCGGCCGGCGCGAAACTGCCGTCGGGCTGCGGATCGGTGTCGACCAACCCGCGCGAGAACGTCACCGCGAACGCGCCCAAGGGTGCCGTCCCCACCAACGACTGGTGGTCGTCGCTGCTGTTCAAGAAGGGCGACGACTGCAACTTCTCGCAGGCCCTGTACGCCCACCCGGTCGCCTACCGGCCGTCCGCGACCGGCCTCGGGCTCTCCTACGAGCAGACCCCGGCGATCAGCGGCAGCCCGACCGGCCTCGGCGAATACCATTTCCCGTACGCCCAGAAGGTCGTTGCCGGGGTTGCCGGGTTGAACGCGCCGAAGGCGCTTGTCGACGGCTGGACCGACTGGACCGTCACCCCGTCGTGGACCGACGGCACCCGCACCCTGAAGGCCACAATCGGTCACGGCCTGCCGCTGTCGTACTACCAGGTCACCGGCGGTGACGCGCTGCTGAGCGTGACCGGTCCGCCGACCGCCTGGCAGAACAGCGGTAACCGGCTCGGCTTCTCGATCGCCGGCCAGGACTACGTGGCGTGGGCGCCGTCCGGGGCGACCTGGAGCGCGAGCGGCAACACGTTCCGCTCCAACCTCGCGGGCAAGGGCTACTTCACCGTCGCCGTCCTGCCGACCACCACGGCCAGCAGCACCGCCGACAAGATCGCGCTGGCCGACTCGTGGAACCAGTACGCGCACAACCACGTGACCGGCACCCGCGTGTCGTACTCGTACAACCAGGGCACCGGCACGGTGAACACCACCTACGGCTTCACCACCACGGCACGCGAGGGCAGCGGATCGGGCACGGTCATCGCGCTCTACCCGCACCAGTGGCGCTACCTGACCGGATCGACGCCGGCCTCGCAGACGTACGTCTCGCCGCGCGGTCGCATGAAGATCGTGACCGGCACCCAGTTCCAGACCACGATGAAGTACACCGGTGTGCTGCCGGAGATCCCGGCCGTCGCCGACAACAGCGGCGCCGACCTCACCACGATCACGAACTACCTGAACGCCGAGCTGAACAACCCGGCCGACTTCCGCGGCGACGACACGTACTGGACCGGCAAGGGCCTCGGCCGCGCCGCCCGGATCGCCGAGATCGCCGACCAGCTCAACCTGACCGCGGTGCGCGACAAGGCGCTCGGCGTCATCAAGACCCGCATCACCGACTGGTTCACCGCGTCGGCCGGCAAGACCTCGCGCGTCTTCTACTACGACAAGAACTGGGGCACCCTCATCGGCTACCCGGCGTCGTACGCCAGCGACGAGGACCTCAACGACCACCACTTCCACTACGGCTACTACGTGGCCGCGGCCGCGACCCTGGCGAAGTTCGACCCGAACTGGGCGTCCGCCGGACAGTACGGCGGCATGGTCGACCTGCTGATCCGTGACGCCAACAACTACGACCGCAACGACACGCGGTTCCCGTACCTGCGTGACTTCGACATCTACGCCGGTCACGACTGGGCGTCCGGGCACGGCGCGTTCGGTGCCGGCAACAACCAGGAGTCCTCGTCGGAGGGCCAGAACTTCTCCAACGCCCTCATCCAGTGGGGCCAGGCCACCGGGAACGCCGCCGTCCGCGACGCCGGCATCTGGCTGCACACCACGCAGGCCGCGGCGATCAACGAGTACTGGTTCGACGTCACCGGCGAGAACTTCCCGAGCCAGTGGGGTCACAACTACGCGGCCATCGTCTGGGGTTCCGGCGGCGCCTACGCCACCTGGTTCAGCGGCGAGCACGCCCTCGTCGTCGGCATCAACATGCTGCCGATGACCGGCGGCCAGCTCTACCTCGGCGACCACCCGCAGGCGGTCCGCGACACGTACGCCGAACTGGTCCGCAACAACGGCGGCGAGCCACAGCAGTGGCGTGACATGCACTGGCAGTACCTCGCCCTCGGCGACGGCGACGCGGCGCTGTCGAAGTTCCGGGCCAGCGGCGGCAACTACACCTCCGAGGAGGGCGAGAGCAAGGCGCACACCTTCCACTGGATCCGTAACCTCGCCGCCCTCGGCACGATCGACAAGACCGTCACGGCCAACCACCCGCTCGCCAAGGTGTTCACCAAGAACGGCGCCAAGACGTACGTCGCCTCGAACATCACCGGCAGCACCCTCAACGTGGCGTTCTCCGACGGCCGCACGATGAGCCTCCCGGCCGGCAAGACGGTGACCGTCGGTGCGCTGAACTGGAGCGGCGGCAACGCCGGCGGGGGAGGGGTCGTCAGTCCGCCGTCGTCCCCGCCGCCGTCCAGCTGCACCACCGGCCCGCTGCTCTCGCAGGGCAAGACGGCCACCGCGTCGTCGCTGGAGAACGCCGACTACCCGGCGAGCCGGGCGGTCGACGGTGACGTGGCCACCCGCTGGTCCAGTGCCTTCGCCGACCCGCAGTGGCTGCAGGTCGACCTTGGCGCCACCCAGACGCTGACCCGCGCGGAACTCGTCTGGGAAGCGGCCTACGGTACGGCGTACACCATCCAGACCTCGACGAACGGCACCAGCTGGACCGCCGCCGCCACCGTCACCGGCGGCGACGGCGGAACCGACACGCTCACCCTCTCCGGAAGCGGCCGCTACGTCCGGGTCAACGGCACGACCAGGGCCACGCCGTACGGCTACTCGCTCTTCGAGTTCCGGGTGTACGGGGCGTGCGGCACCACCGTCACGCCGACGACAGCACCGACCACCGCACCGACGACGACCCCGCCGGCGGCCGGCACCTCGTGGGCGGCCGGCACGGCGTACACCGTCGGGACGGTCGTGACCTACAGCGGGGTGCGTTACCAGTGCCGCCAGGCGCACACGTCGCTGACCGGCTGGGAGCCGCCGAACGCACTGTCGCTCTGGCTGCCCCTGTAGCAGCCGGCGTGCGCGGGAACGGCCGGGAGGCACCTCGCTCCCGGCCGTTCCCCGTCTATCGTGGGCGCATGGCGACGGTCAGGCAGTTCCAGGTCACCTTCGACTGTGCGGATCCCGAGCGGGTCGGCCGATTCTGGTGCGAGGTTCTGGGGTACGTCGTACCTCCCTCGGTGAAGAGCGGAGCCGATTGGTTCGCGTGCACCGACCCGGCAGGGGCCGGTCCGCGGTTGTTCTTCCAGCGGGTGCCCGAGGGCAAAGTCGTCAAGAACCGGGTCCACCTCGACGTACGGGTGGGCACCGGGCTCGTCGGCGAGGAGCGCCTCGCGGTGCTGCAGGCCGAACGCGTCCGTCTCGAAGCGCTCGGCGCCACGTGCTTCCAGGTGCTGATCGCCGACGAGGAGAACGAGTCGTGCATCGTGATGCGGGACGTCGAGGACAACGAGTTCTGCCTCGACTGAGGAGTCAGCCGGTCAGGTGATCCGTGCCGCCATCGCACAGAACCGCGCGGGTTGCGGGCGGCCGGTCCGGTGCACTGCCGGGTATGACGTTTGTGCGTACCCTGATCGGCGCGGCTTGCGCGGCCGCCCTCGTCACCGCGACCCCGGCGGCGGCCGCGCCGCCGCCCGGTGAGACCGAACTGCGATATCTCGGCGACCTCACCGCTGCCGGCCAGGTCGCCGACAGCAGCGGCAAAGGCCTGCACGGCAACATCCTCATCGGTACGGGCGGAACCGTGACGCCGGTGACCGATCCCGGCGGCAACCGTTTCCTGAGGTTCCCCGGCGGCAGCTGCACGACCGCGCCGTGCCCACAGGCGATCATCCGCCCGGCCGGTACGGTCTCGCTCGTGCCCGGCGACGCGGGGGAGGGCCGGTTCGTGTTCGGCGCCGACATCCGCCTGACCGAGCTGCCGTCCGCCGCCGCGGGGCAGAACGTGTTCCAGTTCGGTGCCGCGGGCGTCGGCGTCAGCCAGTGGAAGATGCAGGTCGACGGTGGCCGGCCGTCGTGCCGCTGGTCCGACGGCACCGAGTTCGTGCTGCTGCCGGCGAACCTCACGCTGTCCGTGGGCACCTGGTACCGGGTGACGTGCGTCCGGCTGTCGCCGGTGCTCTTCCAGATCCGGGTCCACGACCCGGTCACCGGCCGTCAGTTGGCACCACCGGCCCAGCGGACCGGGCCGCTGCAGGACATCCTGCCCAGCGGTGCCGTGGTGATCGGCGGCAAGCGCGTCAACGCGGCCCAGAGCGACGTCGACACCGACCAGTTCCACGGCGACCTCGACAACATCGAGTTCGGCCGCCGGCTGCTGCCCTCCGACGCCTGACCGGTTCCAGCGCCGCCGCGGATCGCAGCGCGGTCGTCGCCCGGTCACGTCCGGAGGCTTCCGCGCTGCGCCGTCTGTTCCGCCGAACGGCCTCCCGCGTCCGGGAAGCCTCACGGCAGCAGCAGACCCCAGAACAACGCCCACGGTACGAACAGGGCCGCACCACCGAGCACGACCGCTGACCGGGCCCGGTCGGTACCGTCCTGCCGGAAGCGCCGCACCACGACCGCAGTGGTGACCAGGGTCGCGACGGACAGCGCCTGCAGCACCAGCCAGCCCACCGGCCGGCCCGCGAACACCGGCCCCGGGTAGATGCCCCGGTAGTCCGAACCGTCCAGCACCACGTACAGGTAGGCCAGAGCGCTCAGCGCGGTGACCGGGATCAGCCCGGCGAGCAGCGCCGGCGACGCCTGACCCGGGCTCCGCCGGCCACGCGGACGACGGATCAAACCCATGATCGGGTACGCCGCCGGCAGCAGCACGATCAGCGCGAACACCGCCAGCTGCACCTGCCAGCGTTCCCACGGCGCGGCCGGTGACACCGGCTCACTCTGCTCCCGCTGCGCCGGAACCGGGTCGATGACGGCGGCCGGCGGGGTGCCCGTCGCGACGGCGCGCACCCAGTCACCGACGATCTGCGGGTAACCGGGGTACGCGGTCCAGCCGTGGTCGGCGTCACCTTCCCGCAGCAGGTGACCGGATTCCGGCAGCACACGTACGCTCAGGTGGCCGCGAAGGGTCCGGGCCAGTTCGCGCGCGCTCTCCTGCGGCGGCACCTGCACGTCCCGGCCGCCGTAGACCGCAAGGACCGGCTGGGTCACCGACGCGAACACCGGGCCGGGTTCGTAGCGCGACTCGGCGAAGCTGCCGGCGTCCTCGAGGATGCGCAGCGGCAGATCCGACAGGGCCCGGACCAGCGATCCCCGTACGCCCGCGTCGTTGATCTTGTTGCGGGTGTTCCATCGCTCGGTGCGCATCGGGCTGAAGGCGGGCGCCGAGGCCAGTACCGCGAAGTCGACCTGCGTGGACGCGGCGGCGGCCATCGGCGCCACCCAGCCACCCTCACTGATGCCCCAGACGCCGACATGGCCGGGGTCGACGCCCGGCTGACCGCTCAGCGCCTCGACGGCGTCCACCGCGTCCCGGGCCAGCGCGCGATAGTCACGGTTGACGTCGTCGTAGCCGACGGTTCGTTTGTCGTAGGCGAGCACGGCGATGCCCTGCGCGGCGAACGCCTCCGCCTCCGTCCGCAGCGTGTCGTGCCGCCCCCGGCCGGAACCGTGCAGCAGCACCAGGCCCGGCAACGTCCCCGGCTGCGCCTTCGCCGGCGTGTAGATCAGGCCGTCCAGCTGCTCGCCGGTCTCGTTGGCGAACGTCATCGGCCTGCTGACGACGTCGGTGGGTGCGGCCTGCGCGGGCGCCGGGACCAGCAGAGGGGCCGCGGCGACCGCGGCGGCCATGAGAAGTCGAAGCGTGTTCACACCGGCTATGCTGCTGAACCGGAGGCTCCCGGACATCGCCGCCGAGAGCCGTTCGCATCCCTCCACAGAGGTATTCTCAATCCGCCTCGCCGGGGCGGATCAGGCCACTCTCGTACGCGACGACGACCGCCTGCGCCCGGTCCCGCAGACCCAATTTGGTCAGTACGTTGCTGACGTGCGTCTTCACGGTGTGTTCGCTGAGCACGAACTCCGCCGCGATCTCCGCGTTGGACCGGCCCCGGCCGAGCAGGCGCAGGACGTCCCGCTCACGGGCGGTGATCGCGTCGAGGCCGTGCTCGGCCACCGGCGGGTGCTGGCGCATCCTGACCACCTGCTGGATCAGGCGGGTCGTCACGGCGGGCGCCAGCAGGGACTCGCCGGCCGCCGCGACCCGGACCGCGTCGATGAGCTGCGTACGGCGGACATCCTTGAGCAGGAAACCGCTTGCGCCGGCCCGTAACGCCTCGTAGACGTAGTCGTCCTCGTCGAAGGTCGTCAGGATCAGCACCCGCGTGCTGGTCTGCGAGCACACCCGCCGCGCGGCCTCGATCCCGTCCATCACCGGCATCCGGATGTCGAGCAGCACCAGATCCGGACGATGCGCGTGGACCGCGTCGACAGCCTGTGCCCCGTCGGCGGCCTCCGCGACGACCTCGATGTCCGGCTCACTGTCCAGGATCCGGGCGAACGCGTCCCGGATCAGTTCCTGGTCGTCGGCGATCACCACCCGGATGCTCATGCCAGCACCCCTGTCGCCCTGCCGAGGGGCAGGTGCGCCTCGACGTGGAAGCCCCGGCCGTCGCCGCGGGCACCAGCCGTCACACTGCCGCCGAAAGCACCGGCCCGCTCCCGCATCCCGATCAGGCCGGCACCGCCCTCACCGGGCTGGTTCGCGCCCGGACGGCCGTCGTCGTCGACAGTCACGCGCAGTTCCTCCCCGCTCCAGAAGAGCCGGACCTCGGCACTGGTCGCCGCGGCGTGCTTGACCACGTTGGTCAGGGCCTCCTGCACGATCCGGTAGGCCGCTACCTCGACGTCCGCCGGGACCGGCCGGGCCTCGCCGACGTGGGTGACGCTCACGCGCGGACCGGCGGTCGAGACCCGGGCCGCGAGCTCCGGCAACCCGGACAGCCGGGGCCCGCTGACCGGCTCGTCGCCGGCCGCCCGGGACCGGGCGACCACCCGGCGCAGCTGGGCCATCGCGTCCCGGCCGACGACCGTGATCGTGTCGAACGAGGCCTCGGCCCGCTCCGGGTGCCGCCGCACGTCAGCCGCGCCGGCCTCCGCCTGGGCCACCATCACGGCCAGTCCGTGGGCGAGGATGTCGTGCAGGTCCCGGGCGATCCGCGCCCGTTCCAGCTCGGCGGCGAGCGCGTTCTCCCGTTCCAGGTGCCGTGCGCGTTCGGCGAGCACGTCGAGGTTCAGCCGGCGTGCCGCCCAGGCGCGACCCAGGGCGTACGCCGTGACGTTGAGCATCATGCCGCGTGCCGTGGTGGCCAGGGAACCGCTCAGCGTCAGCGCGCTGACCGCCAGCCCGCCGAGCAGCACCCGGCGCTGCCAGCGTTCGCCCCGCTCGGCCACCGTGAAGACACAGGCCAGCGCCGCGTAGAAGATCGGCTGGGACGGCCCGAGCGGGAACGCGTTGTAGGCCTGCGACGCGGCGAAGCAGACGAGCAGCATCAGGAACGGCGCCCGCCGCCGCCACAGCAGCGGCAGGCTCGCCGCGATCGGCGGAAGGTACATCTGCCACGGCCAGTGTTCGGCGCCGCCGGTCGGCTCGGCCGACACGAACGGCGCCAGCTGCGCGGCCGTCGCGGCCACCGTGAGCAGGATGTCGGCGGTGCGCGGCGAGATCGCGGGCAGCCGTACCGACTGCCACCACTCCAAGATCATCGGCACGGTTCGATACCGTAACCCAATTCCGCGGCGAGTGCGGGCCCGTCCCGGCCTCGACCAGCACCCGCTTGCCGCCCGACGTGCGGCATCATGACCGCCATGGACGTCGAGGAACTGGTCGTACGGCACCCGCGGGTCTTTCACACCATGCCGGCGACCGCCTGGCCGTCGGTGCAACGGCACGGCCTGCTGTCCACGCGGCGACTGATCGACCTGTTCGGCCTCGGCGCCGCCGAACGCGAACGGCTGCTGAGCGAACCGCGCAAGCAGTCCACCGTCCTGCATGCTCCCGACCTGCCGCCGGCCGTGATCCGCGACCAGAAACCGATGAAGTTCATCGCCGAGAAGATCGAGCCGGGCTCGTCGCTGGCCGAGTACCTCACCGCCATCAACTCCAGGGTCTTCTTCTGGGCCAGACGGGAGCGCCTGGACCGCCTGCGCCAGGCGAAGGAGTACCGCACCGACGGTCAGGTGGTCCTCCACGTCGACACCCGTGCGCTCGTCGAGCGGCACGGGCGGCGGATCGCACTCTGCCGGCTCAACTCGGGGGCGGTGACACAGAAAAACCACCCGATGCGCGGGCACCGGTCCTGGCTGCCGATCGCCGACTACCCGTACGAGGACTACCGCCGCAGGCACGGCCGTGACGGCGCCCTCGTGGACGCGGCGTTCGCTTCACTACCGGCGCTAGGCTGAGGGCTGTGCCGGCCATGATCGAAGTCGTTTCGATCATCAACGCCGCCCCGGCGACGGTGTTCGACCTGGAACTGGACGTGGACGTGCACGCGGACTCCATGGCCCGCAGCGGGGAGAGCGCAGCGACCAGCACCGGCGCCCGGCGGCTGGGACCCGGAGACGAGGTGACGTTCCGCGCTCGCCACTTCGGTCTGCGCTGGCGTATGACCAGCCGGATCACCGCCCATGACCGCCCACGCCACTTCGTCGACGAGCAGACGCGTGGCCCGTTCCGATCGATGCGCCACGAGCACTGGTTCGAGGATGCCGGGGCCGGGCGTACCCGGATGATCGACCGGATGACGATCCGCGCGCCTTTCGGTCCGCTGGGTGCTGTGGCGAGCCGGCTGCTGCTCGTCCCGTACCTGAGGCGCCTGCTCATCGAGCGCGCGGTCCACATCGCACGGCTGGCGGAGGCGGCGGACCGCCGGCGCGACTGCCTGGGGCCGGGTGCCGATCAGAACAGGTGCAAGCCGTAACCGTAGGGGCCGGCCCGGTCGTAGATGGCACGCAGCCTGGGCTGCCGCACCTCGGGCAACCGGGCCAGAACACTCACGAAGATCGAGCCGTCCGGCATGAATCGGTACGGGTGCAGTTCGGGCAACGCCTCCGGCGGGACGGGGACGGACCGTCCGACCGGCTTCGGGTCGCGGTGGAACGCCAGGTGCCGCCAGACGTCCCAGGCCAGCGGGACCAGCTTTACCGTCTGGGCGACCGGCCGGTTGTCGCCGGTCTGCGGGACCGGCTGGGCGGTCGGCCGGTTTTCGCCGGTCTGCGGAGCCGGGTGGGCGGTCGGCCAGTGTTCGCCGGTCTGCGGATGTTCCGGCACGAGAGCGAGGTCGCCGTCCGCGGCTGGAAGACCCGGCCCGGCCAGGACGAGGGTGCGTTCGGGTCCCGTACCGGCCGGGCCGAGAAGACGGTCGAGAGCGGGCCGGAAGAATCCGGCGGCCCGCTGATCCGGGATGAGGATCGGGTCGCCGCCCGAAGCGGCCAGCAGATGCGCCAGCGCCGAGGCGACGGCGGCCTCCCACATCGGATTCCACATGCCGCCCGGTTCCGTCGGCGGGACACCGGGCCGCTGTCCGGGCAGTTCCGTCCAGCCCAGCACCGGATGCGGGCCGGGACCGTCCTCGATCAGGTCGGTCGTCGACGGGTCCAGCCACACCGCCTGCCGCAGGCCGCAGTCGTCGATCCGGGTGGCCACGGGCGTACCGCAGGTGACGCACACCATGTTGGGGTCACCGCCGTCGAGGCCGCAGCAGCCCGCACCGCCGACCAGCGCCGGATCGATGACGACACCGCGGACGTCGCCCGGGGCGAGCAGAACACTGCCGGTGGGCCCGTCGGAGACCCCGAACCTCGGCGCGTACCAGCCGAGTGCCTCGGCCTCACCGGCTTCGAGTTCGGCCCACGGACGCCACGGCGAACCGGAGGGCAACGGATTCACCGCGTACGTGCCGGGTTCCAGCACCGGGTCGAGTGAACCCGGCCCGTTTCCGTACTTCTGCTGCGCGTGGACCGGAAGTGCCACCCGCGACACCGGCACCGTCAGAGCAGACCCACAGGTACCGCAGCCGAAAACCGTCATGCGACCCCCCGCGCGTTCGACTGGGGCCAATCTAGACGCCGGCAACGGGCGAGGCCTCCTAATTACGCGGCAGCTGATGTCTGAAGCTCGGTACGGCCGGCCGGCTGCTATCCCGCCGTTTCTGCGGCTTCCTGATATGCCTGGAACAGCGCCTCGAGCAGGCGGTCGTCAAAGGTTTGCACCATGTTGCCCTGACCGATCTCCGTACCGGCGGCATCAGTTACGGCCGCGATGCTCAGTGGGGCTCGCCGCTCGAACACCGAGCGCCAGAGCTGGATCGCCGGTCGCCCGTCCGGCCAGCAATACAGCGACGTCAGCCCTGCTGACTCGGGTAGCAGCCGGGGGAGCAGCACGGCTTCGCCGCGTTTGCCGAAATATGTTCCTATCTCGGCAAGATGAGCTTGCCTGACACGTTCAGCCCAGGTGACCAATTTACTCAGTGAGATCTGGTGCTCGGCGGGAGCTGCGGCCACACGTTCGCGGAACGGCTCCAGACCGTACGCGAATCCGCCCGCCTGCGAGCGCGGGCTCGCCCCGTCCTCCTGGCGGGAGTACTCAACGGGTGACGGAATCTCTGGTTGGACCCGCTGCGGCACTACGACACGTTGCCCGTTGATGTCGTACGACGAGACCGTGATCAAGTCGATCACGAGGTCCTGTGCCGATACCGCCTCCAGGTAGCCCACGAGACGCACCAGATCAGGCGGCGCCTGGTCGAGCACGAGCACGAGCCGGAAAGCGCCTGTCTGCAGCGTGTCGTGCACATTTCGCCGCAGGTCCTCAGCGTCAGCGGCCTCCGCCTGCGCCACATCGCGGATCCGATCCACCAGGCTGCGCCCGGCGAGACACTTGGCGAGCACGTTTCCCTCGAATTCGTCGACCGTCATGCCGTGCAGACCGGCGGCGTAGGAGAGGACCTGCGCCACGACGGCACGGCGGGACTCGGCGTTGTTATGCAGCTTGACCTCGATGAGAACGGGCTCGCCGGTCGCTTCGATAGCCAGAACGTCGACGTAGCCACTGCCGATCAGCACCTCCCGCCCCAGCACAACCACCCGTGGATTGCCACTGAGTGGAAGAAGATCAGGCGCCTGCGCCACCAGCTCCTGAAGAGTGCGCTCGTTCGGGAAACCCTGAGGAGTGATCAACTGCCAGCCGTCGGGACCTTCGCTGTAGATCGCTGTCATTTTCTGCCGCCGGTGCGTTCGTCAGCCGGGCTCGGACTCGTGGCCGGCGGGGTGGGTGCGCAGCAGGCCGGCGTAGGCGTGCTCGGCCGTGATGTCGCCCGTGATCACGCGGTGGATCGTACGGGTGATGGGCATGGCCAGGTCGTATCGGTCGGCGAGCTGGACCGCCGCGTGCACGGTCTTGACGCCCTCGGCGACCTGCCCCATCTCGGCGAGGATGTCGTCGAGGCTGCGGCCGCGGCCGAGTTGCTCACCGACGTGCCGGTTGCGGCTGTGCGGGCTGATGCACGTGGCCACCAGGTCGCCCATGCCGGCCAGTCCGGCCAGCGTGCTCGGTTCGCCGCCCATCGCGACCGCCAGGGTGGTCAGTTCCGCCAGGCCACGCGAGATCACCCCGGCCCGGGTGTTGTCGCCGACGCCCAGGCCCTGGGCGATGCCGGTGGCGATCGCCACGACGTTCTTCAGGGCGCCGCCGACCTCGCAGCCGATCACGTCGTGGTTGGTGTAGACGCGCAGCAGGCCGCGCCGGAACACCCGCTGGATCTCGGTGGCGACGGTCAGGTCCTCGGTGGCGATCACGGTGGCCGCCGCCATCCCGGCCATGATCTCCTTGGCCAGGTTGGGCCCGGTCAGCGCGGCGGCCGGATGCCCCGGCAGCACCTGCTTGATCACCTCGGTCATCCGCAGCAGCGAGTCCCGTTCCATGCCCTTGCTGAGGCTCACCACCGGGATCCACGGATGCAGGTCCGGGCGTACGAGCTCGAGGGTCTCGCGGAACGCTCCGGTCGGCACGCCGACGACCAGCAGCTCGGCATGGGCCGCCGCCTCGGCGAGGTCGGCGGTGGCCCGGAGCCGGTCGGGGAGGGGGAAACCCGCGAGGTAACGCTCGTTGGTGTGCTTGGCGTTGATCTCGTCGGCGGTGGCCGGGTTACGGGCCCAGATCAGCGACTCGTGATCCCGGCGGGTGAGAACCGATGCGACGGTCGTACCCCACGAACCTGCACCCAGCACGGTGATGCGCATGATTCCCCTTGTCGCCTCGGAAGTGAGTCGAGAGTACGGTGCCGGGCGCCATTTTCCGGCCCGGCCGCCCTATGGCCAGGCGGTGGTCCGGAAACGGCTGCGAAACTCGGTGAGCAGCGCATCGGTCACCTCTGCTCCGGCGTCGACGGCCGCATGAACCTGCCGGAAGTAGTCCTCATATCCGGCGGGCGTGTACAGGCACAATCCACGCACCGGAACGGAACCGGCGTTGCGAAAGCCGTGCGGCGCACCCCGTACCGCGGAAAGAGAATTGCCGGGCCCGGCGGTGACCTCACCCTCGCCGTCATGCAGGGTGAGTTCGCCCTCGAGAACGTAGAAGTATTCGTCGTGGCCGTGATGGACATGCGGACGCGCCCCGATGATTCCCGGCGGAAGCGTGAACTCCTCCATAGCGAACCGGCCACCGGTGTCGGCGGCGGTCAGTTTGAAGAAGTGGTCCACTCCGGCGACCCGGATCAGTTCTCCCTCGCCGGGACCACGCAGCACTGCCTTTTTCACCGGGTCGATCACAAAACCGATCTTTCCATCACCGTACGGCCATGGCCAGCAGCAACCGCGACGCGGGCCTATAAAAGACTGATGACCGGGGACCTCACCGCGATCGCGCGGAAGATCATCGATGCCAACGGGTACCTGACGCTCGCCACCGCCGGCGATGACGGCAGGCCGTGGGCCACGCCCCTCTGGTTCGCCGCCGACCGTTACACCGACTTCTTCTGGCTGTCCCGGCCGTCGACGCGCCACTCGGCCGCCATCGCGGTCCGCCCGGACGTCGGCCTCGTCGTCTTCGACTCGACCGTGCCGATCGGGCAGGGCCAGGCCGTCTACGTCGAAGCGGTGGCCGGACAGGTCCCGGACGCCGAACTGGAGAAGGCCGTGGCGATCTACTCCGCCCGGGCGGTGGGGGCCGGTGGCCGTACCTGGCAGGTGGCCGATGTCGTCGCACCGGCCGGCTTCCGGCTCTACCGCGCCCGCGCGACGGCCTGCTACGTCCTCGACGACCACGACAGCCGCGTCCCGGTCGATCCGGCCCATGGTTAGTGCCGCGATCCTGTCCGGCCCGCCGGTGGACGCTGCCGCGATGTGGTCGCGGCAGCTGTACGTGCTCCATGTGTACGCGGCTCACCTGGCGGGCCGGCACGGTGTAGGTTCGTCAGCCCGGAGCCAACCCCGGATGGCCACGTCCCACCAGGTACGGGTCGGTGATGCCGCGCTGGAAACTCTCCCAGGCAACGGGATCCTTGTCGGCGGGCGGGCAGTTCAGCGGATTGCCGGTCGCGGCCCGGACCAGCCCACCGCAGAAGCGGTCGTAGAGGAACTCGGCGTCGTCCGACGCGATGGCGTACCGGACACCGAGCACCCGGACCGCTTCGTCCCCGGCCGACGGGCGGCCGGCAACCTGCACGAGCAGGTCGACCACGTCAGCGGGGGTGCAGCCGGGTGGCAGCGGCACCGTCAGGTCGTCCGTCCATTCAGCCACGCGGCCAGCTTGCCACAGACCACCGGCGCGGCAACTCCTGGTCGGCAAGGCACCCAACGCCTCGCCACCCGCGACGATTTGGAGACCGCTGGTCCGCGACCGGGCTTCATCGAGCCGGTCTCGGATCCGGGGTTCGGCATTCATGGAGATGATCATGCCGGCGGGGTGGCGGACTCGTCTCCACCTATACTTCGCGGCGTGATCGTGCGGATCGCCGGGCCGGCGGATGTGGCCGTGCTCGCGGAGCTGCGGGACATCGGACCCGACGGCCTTCCGGCGTACGCCGCATGGGTGGCCGCCCACCGGGAGACGCATCTGCCGTTCGTCGCCGAGGTCGACGGCGTCGTGGCCGGGTGTGCCTGGCTGCTGATCGCGGAGCGGGTGCCCGGCAACGGGTCGTTCGAGCGCCGGTACGGCGACATCCAGTCGGTCATGGTCCGCGAGCAGTACCGCGATCGCGGCATCGGTGCCGCACTGATGGCCGCGATCCTGGCCGAGGCCCGCAGCCGCGGGCTGCTGCACGTGACCGTCCACTCCGGGCGCCGCGCGGTCGGCTTCTACCTGCGGACCGGCTTCACCCATCATCGCCAGCTGCTGCTCTGGGAACCGGAAGGCCCCTGATCGGCTGCCAGACGATGACGCCGCCGCCGATGGCCTCGGCACGTTCGGCGGCGTTCCGCATCCGCGCCGAGCCGCCGGGCCGTCTCGGAACCCCAGAGGCTGTAGCGGCAATTCTCGCTGCCCACTCCCGTACCGGTGCCGGGCTGGCTCTTGACGACCGCACGACCGGCGTAGGCGTTGTCGTCTCGCACCCAGACCGCGATGTCAAGACTCACGCCGTCTCCGTCCGCCGTAGAGATGTGTCCGGTGGTCGACGTCCCGGGCCGGTTCCCGCCGGTCGAACTCCTCGGGACGGGTTCCGCTGTGCCCGACGCGGATCAGCCAGTCCTCGTAATACCAGCTCGGACTGCAGCAGTGCCCGGTGAGCCGGACGTTGGCCCGGTACTGGCCCACCTGCCGGGGCCTCAGCGTGAACAGCCGGTCCGATCCGCCCCGGTCCGGGAACACCGCGAGCCCCGGCAACCGGTCGACCGTCAGCACGTCGCCGTCCACACCGAGCCACAGGCCGGCGCGATGGGACACCTCCGCGCCGCCACCGAGCACCCGCTCGGTGATCGCGTAGCCGGTTGCCTCGTCGGCGAGCACGTCGTGGAGCGCCACCTCATCGTCCGGCAGTGCCGCGGGCAGCCGCATCGGGCGGCACAGCCCACGCCGGACGTTCGCGTGGGCGGCGCCCCGGCCCGAGGCGCTCCACCGCACACGTACCCGCTGGATGGTGATCACAGCTCACCTTGGCGTACCCCGCACCCGGGCCGCCACCGGATTCCGGCGCGGCTCAGCCGTAGCACGGCCACCCATCCGCCACGGCTGACCGGCCTCGAGTACGGCCGGCGATGCCGGTCATGAGGTGCAGGCGCGGAGGCCGCGGGTCAGCGCGGGGATCATCACGGCCGCGGCGACGACATGCAGTGCGACCAGGGTGAGGACGGTCGCGGGTGAGCCCCCGGAGAGGACCGACGGGATGAACGAGACCGCGGTCAGCACCACTGTCGTCCACAGGAATCGGCCGGCGGGGCGGGCACTCCAGCGCAGCAGCGCGACGGCGATGACGATGCCGACGACCGAGAAGAAGGCCGTCACGACGGCGAACCCGGGCAGCGGGATCGTCTCGCCGCCGTCGGGGATCTCGAAGTCGACGCCGGCGGCCCCGGCGACCGCGGCGGCCAGGGTGGTGGCCGCCGTCGCGGCGAGAGTGGCGGCGAGGCCGGTGCCGACGAGGCCGCGGAACCGGTGGGTCTGGCCGGTGGCCGGGACGGCGGCGACGCTGGTGTCAGTTCGGCTGGTCATGGGGTTCCTCCACGAGTGGGTTGACTGTCGGTGGTGGTCCGGGCGTGACTACGTGCACTTCCGCCGTACGACGGCCGGGGTTGCGCAAGGCTCGGACGCCGGTGCCGTGGAGCCAGAACGAGGCGTCGCGCCCGAGGACCGGGCCCGGTTCGCCGTCGCGCAGCTCCAGCTGCACCCGCCCGCGGATGACGACGGCGAACGCGTGGCGCCATTCGGCGGCGATCACCTCGACCCGCGCGCCACCGGGCAGCGCGAGCGTCCGCACGCCCGACTACTCGGTGCCGTTCGCGGGCAGGCGATCCGGGAGGCCCAGCGCCGGGAACCGGTCGGCGTGGAAGACGGTGACCTCGGTGATCGCACCGCCGGTGATGCGCAGGACGTCGAGCGTCAGAGGCAGGTACGCCCCCTCCTGCTCGCGCCAGTGGTAGAAGGCGACGGCGGGCTGCCGGTTCACGGCCGTGGGGACGGCGCGCAGGCCGGTCATGTCCGCGTAGCCGTCGGCGATCCAGTCGTTCAGGACCGCGTCGCGGCCGACGTAGAGGCCGGGCGTGGGCGGCATCGAGAAGCGGACGTCGTCGCGCAGCATCGTGGTGAGTGCCGGGATGTCGGCGGCCACGCTGGCGTCGGTGAAGCGGCGTACCAGATCACGCGTGCCGGCGTCCTCGTCGCCGCCGGTCCAGTCCTGCCGCTCGGCGGGCAGGTGTTCCCGCATCCCGGCACGGGCCCGCTGCAGCGCGCTGTTGACCGAGTTGACGGAGTCGCCGAGCAGCTCCGCGACGTCCTTGGCCGGCCAGCCGAGCACGTCACGCAGGATCAGCACGGCCCGCGGGCGCGGCGCCAGATGCTGGACGGCGACCAGGTACGCCAGTTCGATGGTCTCCCGCGCGACGGCGACGGTCTCCGGCTCGTCGGTGTCACCGGCGGGCAGTTCGTCGAGCAGCCGGTCCGGGTACGGCTGCAGCCACCGCACCTCGCCGCCGGTCGCCGGTTCGGGGCGGCACCTGGCGAGCAGGTCCAGACAGGCGTTGGTGGCGATCCGGTACAGCCAGGCACGAAACGTGGATCGACCCTGGAACGTGGCCCGGCCACGCCAGGCCCGCAGCAACGCCTCCTGCACGGTGTCCTCGGCGTCCTCGAACGAGCCGAGCATCCGGTAGCAGTGCACGTGCAGTTCCCGGCGGTGCCGTTCCGCCAGCCGCGTGAACGCCGGCTCGTCGACCTCGCCCAGACCGTGCACGCCCGGCTCCTCGATCCGTGTGTCCGTACCCACCACGTCATCCTCCCGTCTCGATGTCCTTTCGTAGGTAAGACCGGTACGGACACGGAAACTCATCACACCGTCCGGAATCAGCGCCCGGCAGGCGTACCCGAGAGGGTGTCGAGGAAGCTGGACCACCGCTCACCGGAGGAGGCGCCGGCGGGGGTCAGGTGGTGGCCCTGCCGGAAGGCGCGGAAAACGGCACCGGGCAGGCGGACCGGGACCACCCGCCGGCGGCTGCCGACCGCCTGGAGGTAGGAACGGAACACGTCGGGGGCGTGCAGCACCTCGGGTCCGCCCAGGTCAGCGACGCGGCCGGGCGCGGGCGGGGCGTCGACGAGCTCGACGATCCGGTCGGCGACATCGTCGGTGGAGACCGGCTGGACCGGCACGTCCGGGGCCGGCACGAACGGCAGCCGGGCGGCGAGCCGGGCACCGGACAGCACGAAGTCGTGGAACTGGGTGGCCCGCAGGATCGTGCCGCCGTACGCCTCGACCATGCCCTCGACCTCGAGCTTGACGCGGTAGTACGGGTACGGGATCCGGTCCACCCCGACGATCGACACGAAGATCACGTGGGGGTGCCCGGCGCGGGCGGCGGCGTCGAGCAGGTGCCGGGTACCCGGCACGTCGGTCTTGCCCTGGGCCCGGGTGTCGCTGGCGCAGTGCACGACCGTGCCGACACCGTCGAGGGCCGCGTCGAGCCCGGCGCCGGTGACGAGATCACCCTGATGGGAGGCCCGGCCGGGACGGCGGCTGAGGGTGTTGACCTCGGCACCGCGCGACTGCAGAAGGGCGACCACCGTGCGGCCGAGGGTACCGGTGGAACCGGTGACAAGAATGCGTTTCATACCTGCAGGACGAACCAGGCCACGCAAGTGTGACAGTGTCTCCAGCGTATGGAATACGTGTTGCGGCCGGCGCAGCCTGACGACCCGGAGTGGTCGCTTGTCGCGTCCGCGCCGGACGGCACGGTCTGGCGTCGGCGCTGCTCGCCCGGGCGCTGGTGAATCTGGACGGCCCGGCCCGACTGCGGACCGAGGGGCACGATCCGGCCGGAGCGCTGACCCTCTACGAGCGGTTCGGTTTCCGGGTCGTCTCCCGGCACCACCGTTATCGCAAGCCGCTGGCCTGACGGGCGGCGGCGATCTGCGGGGCGTGCTCGATCGCCCACTCACCGACCGCGATGATCAGCGGCAGCAGAGAACGGCCCAGGTCGGTGATGGCGTACTCGACCCGGTCGCCGGTCTCGCGGCGGCTGATCAGAGCGTTGGCCTCCAGGTTGCGCAAGGTCCGGGTCAGGATGCGCCGGGAGAGGCCTTCGACCGTACGATCGAGCTGGTTGAAACCGGACGGGCCGCCGTCGCGCAGGATCACCAGGACCAGGACGCTCCACTTCTCGCCGATCATCCGCAGGATGCCGGTGGCCGCGCAGGTCTCGCGTTCGGCTGTGGTCACGGGCAGCGGCAGGACCGGTGACATGGATGTGCCTTCTTTCGCGGCGCGGCCGGGTGGGCAGACGATCCCAGTATGCGCACTGTGGTGATCGCGGGCGGTACCCGTGGAATCGGCCGGGCCCTCGCCGAGCAGATGACCGGCTGGAACGTCGTAGCCCTGGGCAGCGCCGACGGCGACCTGTCGTCGATGACGCAGACCCGGGAGCTGATCGGCCGGCTGCCGGAGCGGATCGACGCCCTGGTCCTGTCGGCGGGCCGGTTCTCGTCGCGGCGGGTGGTGACCGGCGAGGGCCTGGAACGGACCTGGGCGATCGGCGTCGTGGCGAGGTATCTGCTCGCCGACGGGTTGCGCCCGGCCCTGGAACGCGCGCCACGGCCGGTGATCCTGAATCTGTGCGGGGTCGGCGGGATCCGCGCCGGGCGCATCCACTGGGACGACCTGCAACTGACCCGCGGATATTCGCTGCTGACCATGACCATGCAGGGGGCGCGGGCGAACGACCTGCTCGGCGCCGGGTTCGCCGGCCGCTTTCCGGGCAGCCCGATCCGGTACGTCCTCTACAACCCGCTGTTCGTCGACAGTGGCATGCACCGCTACTTCGGGCAGCCGTTGCGGTCGGTGATCGGTGTGGCGGCGGCGCTGTTCGGGGCGTCCCCGGCGGCCGCGGCCAAGCCGCTGGCCGCGCTGCTGGAGGATCCGCCGTCCGCGCCGCTGACCGCACTGCGCCGGGGGAAGCCCGTGCCGCTTCCGGATCCGGCCGGCGCCGCCCGCCTCTACGACGCGATGGAGGCCGCCGGGCGATGACACGCACGCCGGGTTCGGTGGACGCCGGTACGCCGCTGAGCCCCGTCCGGCGGTATCTTGCGGGTCTCGGAGCGGGAGGGGCCGGTGGCGACGACACGATCGGCGGGGATCCGCGGCCTGGCGGTGATCGCCGGCCGCTGCGGCGGTGAACCCGCCGCGCTGGTCCGCGCGGTCGGACTGGACCCGGCCGTCCTCGACCACGACGACATCCCGGTCGCCGAGCACCGCCTCGCCCGGCTGCTCGACCACGCCGCCCGGGAACTCGACCTGCCCGACCTCGGGCTGCGGATGGCCGCCGAACACGACCTCGGCATGCTCGGGCAGCCCGGCGTCGCCTCGCTCGGACTCGCCTGGACCACCGGCGGACCATCGCTGGTGGGGTGCGGCCCCGCGCAGCATCCGCGGTGAGGTTGTCGTCGCGGGTCAAGACCGGCGGGTGGTGCCGCTTCCACACTGAGGGATCTCAACGTGAAGGAGGCGCGATGGCACAGACCACCGATGTGCTCGTCGTCGGCGCCGGGATCTCCGGGATCAACGTCGCCCACCGCGTCCGGCAGGCCCGCCCCGACCTGACCGTCCGCATCCTCGAGGCCCGCGACGCGATGGCCGGGACCTGGGATCTGTTCCGCTATCCCGGGGTCCGCTCCGACTCCGACTTCTTCACTCTGGCGTTCCCGTTCCGGCCGTGGCGCGGTGCCGACTCGATCGTCGGCGGTGACCGGATCCGCGACTACATCGCCGACACCGCCCGCGAGACCGGCATCGACCGGCTGATCACCTACAACACCCGGGTCACCGCGGCGAACTGGTCCACGGCGGAGTCCCGCTGGCAGGTCAGCACCGGCAACGGCGAGCACAGCGCCCGGTTCCTGGTCTTCTGCGCTGGCTACTACGACTACGACGACCCGCACGACCCGGAGATCAAGGGCGAATTCGGCGGGCAGCTGGTGCACCCGCAGTTCTGGCCCGCCGGCCTGGACCACCGCGGCCGCCGCGTCGTGGTGATCGGCTCCGGCGCCACCGCGGTCACCATCGTGCCGGCCATGGACCGCGACGCCGCGCACGTCACCATGCTGCAGCGCACCCCCACCTACGTGCTGGCCCAGCCGCGCCGCGACGTCGTCGCCGACGTGTTGCGCCGCGTCCTGCCGGCCGGGCCCGCCCACCGTGCCGCCCGGGCCAAGAACATCACCATGCAGTGGCTGCTCTACCGCGCGTGCCGCCGCTTCCCGGACCGGATGCGCGCCCTGCTGCGCAAAGGCGTCGTCGCCGGAACCGGCTCGGAGGCGGTCGCCGACCGCGACTTCGCCCCGCCGTACGCCCTATGGGACCAGCGGCTCTGCATCGTCCCCGACGGCGACCTGCTCAGTGGCCTGCCCAACCTCGGCGTCTGCATCGGATACATCAACCTGTCGTGGACGGTCCGCTCCGACATGACCGCCCGGCTCCTCGCCCGGATCCTGCGCCACATGGGCGAACACGGCCGGACCGTCGTCGAACCGGTCGCGCCGGCCCACCTCGGCGAGACGTTCCCCTTCATGGACATGCAGTCCGGCTACCTGCGGCGGGCCGCGCACCTCATGCCACGGGCCACCGCCCGCTACCCGTGGGCGATCCGGCAGGACGTGATGGCCGACGCCCGCGCCACCAACCGCGCCGACCTCATGAACGGACTGGTCTACCGATGAGAGCCGTTGCCGTGCACGACACCGTCCTGTCGGTGATCGAGATGCCCACCCCCGAGCCCGGCCGGGGACAGGTGCTGCTGAAAGTGCTGCGCACCGGGATCTGCGGCTCCGACCTGCACGTGCGCGTCGACGCGGACGGCAGCGCCGACATCGCCGCCGAGGTCGGTTACCCGCACTTCATGCGCCGCGGGCACTCGGTCGTCATGGGACACGAGTTCACCGGCGAGATCGTCGCCTACGGGCCGGGCTGCCGGAAGCGGTGGAGGGCCGGCAGTCAGGTCGTCACCCTGCCGCTGCTGCGCGTCAACGGCCAGGTGCACATGACCGGGCTGTCCGAGGCGGCACCCGGCGGGTACGCCGAGTACGTCCTCGCCGACGAGGACGCGCTCATGCCCGTACCGCGTGGCCTCGATCCTGATCTCGCGGCCCTGACTGAACCGCTTGCCGTCGCCCGCCACGCCGTCCGGATGGGCGGCCCGCGCCGCAAGGACCCGGCCGTGGTGATCGGTTGCGGTCCCATCGGGCTCGCGGTGATCCTCATGCTCAAAGCCGCCGGCGTACGTCACATCGTGGCCAGTGACTACTCCGAGTCCCGGCGGGAACTGGCCCGGCAGTGCGGCGCCGACGTCGTCGATCCGTCCGGCGACTCGCCGTGGAAACGTCTCGGCGACCACCCCGGCCTGATCACGAGCGCCCCCGAGTACTACGGCGCCGGCCTCGAGGCCCTGCACGCGCTGCGGGCCGTCCCGCTGGTGCCGTGGCGGCGGGTGCTGCGCGCCGCCAAGCGGCTGGGCGCCGGGCCGCGCGGCCCGGTCGTCTTCGAATGCGTCGGCCTGCCCGGCGTGATCGAGGAGATCGTGTCGGCGGCTCCGTTCCTGTCCACGGTCGTCGTGGTCGGCGTGTGCATGCGCCCCGACACGTTCCGGCCCACCATGGCGATCAACAAGGAACTGCAGATGCGGTTCTCGTTCTGCTACGACCCGGCCGACTTCGACGAGACCCTGCACATGATCGCCCGCGGTCGCGTGGACGCCCGCAAGCTGATCACCAGGGTCGTGGGCCTCGACGACGTCCCGGCCGCCTTCGACGACCTGGCCGCCGGCCGCGACGCCAAGATCCTGATCGATCCGCACTTGCGGTGACCGGCTGACGGGCGGCGTGTCCTTTTTGCTCAGTACCGGCCTTGTGGCGGCCGCATCGATGATCCAGGATGTGCTCACCCCGGAGCGGGGTCCAAGATCTTTACGTCCCGAGGGGCGAGTACAACATGAATACTGATCCGGATCACCCGGACCGGCTGCGGCTGGCCCGGAGTTCCGTCGCGGCTTTCTTCACCATGATCATGGTGCTGGCGTTCGTGGCCGTTCCGCAGAGCCCGGCGTCCGCAGTTCCGGCCGGTGGCATGTCCGCCGATGCCGTGAACAGCATGTTCACCACGTACGGCAACGCCGGCAACCATTGGACCGGTGGTGACAACACGGCATCGGTCGTCCTGCCGGACGGCCGGGTGGCGTGGTTGTTCGCCGACAGCTTCCTGGGCACCGTCAACGCGGACAACACGCGGCCGAGGAACGCGCCGATGGTCAACAACCTGATTGTCGTGCAGGACGGCACGGGATTGACCAAGACGCTGCACGGCGGGACGGCGCAGGCGCCGGAGGCGCTGGTCAAGCCCACTCAGCAGAACGAGTTCTTCTGGGCCGCGGACGGGGCCGTCGAGGGCAACACGCTCAAGGTCGCCTACAACCGGATGCGAAAGACCGGCCCGGGTGTGCTCGATTTCGAGCAGACCGGGGTCTCGTTGGCGACCTTTGCCCTGCCCTCGCTGACGCTGAGCAATGTCGTCGATCTGCCGGTCGGACCGTCGATCAGCTGGGGCGCCGGGATCTTCCCGGACGGCGCCTACACCTACATCTACGGCATCTCCTCCGGCTCCGGCCTCATGAAGTTCGCGCATCTGGCCCGGGTCCCGGCCGGTGGGCTGTCGGGGCAGTGGCAGTACTGGACCGGCAGCACCTGGTCCACCGATGTCAACGCCGTGGGCCGCCTGATCAGCGGCGTCGGCGGCGGCGGTGTGCAGAAGGTCGGCAGCCAGTACGTGTGGGTCAGCCACGAGAACAACCTGATGTTCGACTCGCAGATCGTGGCGTACACCTCGGACTCGCCGACCGGCCCGTTCGCCGGTCCGGTCCAGCTGTTCACCACACCGGAGGTGTCCAAGCCGGGCGTGTTCATGTACAACGCCCGTGTGCACCCCGAGCTCGCCCGCAGCGGCAAGCTGCTGGTCTCCTACGACCTCAACAGCATGGAGACCGACGGTACGTACAACGACGTCCGCGACGGTCGTCCGCGATTCATCGAGGTCGACTGGCCGCGGCCGGCCCCGTCCCCGAACGTGCCCGCCGCGCCGACCGGCCTCACCGTCACCGTGCACGAGGACCTCGCCGTCCTCAAGTGGCAGGCCGTGGCCGGCGCTACCGCCTACTGGGTGCACCAACGGGATGTGACCGGCGGGCAGACCCACTTCGCCCGGGTTCCGACCTCGACGACCGCGCTGCAGAAGGAAGCCGCGTTCCTGTTCGACGGGCACACCTACGAATACAAGGTGACAGCCTCGAACGCTTCCGGTGCCGGCCCGTTCTCCGGCACGGTCAGCGCCACGATCGACGTCGCGCCGCCCGTTGCACCGACTGGCGTCACCGCCGCAGCGGACACCTCCGGCGGCGCGACCATCAGCTGGAACCCGGTGCCCAACGTGTGGGGCTACACCGTCCTGGCGCGCGACATCACCTTGGGCGAGATCGACTTCACGACTGACGGTCAGCCCGAGGCGGGCAGCACCCAGTACCGGGCCGACAAACTGGTGAACGGCCACGAGTACGAATTCGTGGTCAAGGCCAAGAACGGGGGCGGCGACTCGCCGCAGTCCGCCGGCGCCCGGGCGACCGCGTTCTACGCGCTGCCGCCGGCGGTCACCGGCCTGAAGGCGACCCTCAAGTCCGACGGCTCGATCCAGCTCGACTGGGACGAGACCGCCCCGGGCCTGTGGTACCAGGTCTACCAGCGGGACGCCACTGCCGGTGACACCGACTTCACCAGGCTGCCCTATCCGGCCACCTCGAACACTATGACCGCCGGTTACCTCCAGCACGGTCACGTCTACGAGTACAAGGTCGCCGCCATCAACGAGGGCGGTGAGGGCCCGACGTCGCCTGTCGTGAGTGCCACCTCGACCATCGCGCCGCCGCCGGCCCCGACCGGTCTGACCGCCACACCGGCGGCCGACGGGACGATCGAACTGAAGTGGGCCACGTCCGACCCCGATCTGTGGCACCTGATCTACCAGCGGGACCTCACCGCCGGAGAGACGGAGTTCACCCCCTGGGAATGGCCGGTCACCGAGTGCTGCCAGAAGACAGCCGGAATGCTCAAGCACAGCCACGTGTACGAGTACAAGGTCGTCGCCATCAACGGCGGCGGCGAATCAGGCTCGTCGAACGTCGCCAGAGCCACCGCGACGCTGCCGCTTGCGAACGCGCCGACGAACCTTCAGGCCACTCCGGGCGACCGGCGCGTCACGCTGACCTGGACCAGCCCGGAGCCCGGCTCCTGGCATTGGATCTACATGCGTGACGCCACCGACGGCGGGGACTGGAGCAGGCTGGAGCTGCCTGTCACCACCTGCTGCAGCTTCACCGCCCTCGAACTTACCAACGGTCACAACTACCAGTTCCGGGCGGCGGTGATCGGTGCCGACGGGGCACCGGACAGCGCACAGTCGAACATCGCGTCGGCAACCCCGGCCGGCCTGGCGCCGGACGCGCCCGGCAACCTGACCGCCACCGCCGGCAACTCGCAGGTGACCCTCAAGTGGGAACCGAGCGTGACAGCCGGTGCCTGGTACTGGGTGTGGATGCGCAACGCCACCGCCGGTCAGGCGTGGCACAAGCTCGAGCTGCCGATCACGAACTGCTGCACCTTCACCAGCGGCAGCCTCACCAACGGGCAGCGCTACGAGTACAAGGTCGTCACCATCGGTGCCGGCGGAGGACCCGACAGCGCTGCCAGCAACGTGGCCGGCGCGACGCCGACCGCGCCCGCGCCCGGGGCGCCGACGAACCTGACGGCGACGGCCGGCAACGGCCAGGCGGTGCTGAAGTGGACGGCGAGCTCCACTTCCGGTGCCTGGTACTGGGTGTGGATGCGCGACGCCACCGCCGGTCAGGCGTGGCAGAAGCTGAGCCTGCCGATCACGAACTGCTGCACGTTCACCAGCACCGACCTGGTCAACGGGCACCGGTACGAGTACCGGGTGAACACCGTAGGCGCCAACGGCGGACCCGACAGCGGCTTCTCGAACGTGGACGACGCCACCCCGGTCGCACCCCGTCCGGCGCCGCCGACGGGCCTGAACGTGGTCTCCGGCAACGGCAAGGCCAGCCTGACCTGGACGGCCAGCCACAGCGGCGCCTGGTACTGGGTGTGGATGCGTAACGTGTCCGCGGGCCAGTCCTGGCAGAAGCTGGAGCTCCCGATCACGAACTGCTGTTCCTTCACCAGCACCGGTCTGACCAACGGGGACCGCTACGACTACCGGGTCACCACGGTCGGCTCCGGCGGCGCGGCGGACAGCGTGGCGTCGAACGTCGACAGCGCGTATCCGGTGGCCCCGACGCCCGGCGCCCCGTCCGGTCTGAACGCGGTGCCGGGCAACGGCAAGGTGACGCTGACGTGGAACGCCAGCAGCACCTCCGGCGCCTGGTATTGGATCTGGTCGCGTAACGTCTCGGCAGGCCAGTCCTGGAAGAAGAATCCCACCCCGGTCAACTCCTGCTGCACCTATGTGGCCAGCTACCTGACCAACAAGAGCAAGTACGAGTTCCGGGTCCAGGCGATCGGAACGGGCGGAGCGCCCGACAGCGGCTTCTCGAACGTGCGGGAGGCGACGCCCGTCGCACCACGCCCGGCGCCGCCGACGAACTTGAAGGCGACGATCACCTCTACCGGGATCACGCTGAACTGGACCGCCAGCACGACGCCCGGCGCGTGGTACTGGATCGAGCGGCGCAACACCCCGATCAACACGAGCTGGAGCCGGTACGAGTGGCCGGACAACTCCTGCTGCAACTTCACCGCGACCATGCTGGGTCACGGGACGCAGCAGTTCCGGGTCCTCACGATCGGCTCGGGCGGGGCGGAGGACAGCGTGCCGTCCAACGTCGTCACCGTCGACTACACGCCGCCGACGATTCCCACCAACCTGCGGTACCGGTACACGACGTCCCAGGGCGCCCGGGCCATCGCGCTGTCCTGGAATGCCAGCCGCAACGCCACTACCTACGTGATCGAGGCACGCAACCGGACCCGGAACGGCAGCTGGTACAAGACCGGGGAGACCACCAGCCGCAGTTTCGTGTTCGAGTGCCCCGGCACGGACATGTTCGAGTTCCGGGTGTACGCCAAGAACACCGTCGGTGCGAGCTGGTACTCCAACAACGTGATGATGCTGGGGGACAACGAGGGCTGGCAGCGGTACTCGCCACGGCAGACCGGCCTGTGGAACAAGTATTCCGGCTGGTATTACGGCGGACCCACGAGCGAGGAGTGCCCCATTCAGGGCGAGTACTGCTACCGGCAGGTCCAGTTCCAGTCGAAGGGTCTGGAGTACTACTGGCGGCACGGCAACTACGGGCAGATCGAACGGAGCTGGCTCGCGACCGGCATCAACTATCACTACCGCAGTTGCCTGTCGATCCCGAACATGTGCAGCTCGCCCACCGACTGGGCGTGGGCGATGATCCCGGGACGGTGCAGTGCGAAGCAGCCACAATTCGGGTGGCTCGTCGGTATCGACCCGTGGACCTGCTTCTCGTGGCGATGGAAACCGTGACGGGGGTTCTCCGGTAGGAACGTCCCGCTGATACCGGTGGTCCTCGATGTGCTGCGACGGCGCGTCGAGGACCACCCTTGCCTAGAGTGTCTCGGATGAGACTTCGTCACGTGACCATCGACTGTGCCGACCCGTACGCGCTCGGCACGTTCTGGAGCAACGTCACCGGCTGGCCGGTGTCCGATCAGGACGAGCCCGGCGACGACGAGGTGCTGGTCGAGGCACCCGCGCCGGTGCCCGGCCTGCTGTTCATCCGGGTGCCCGAGGGCAAGACCGTCAAGAATCGCGTCCACTTCGACTGGGAGCCGACCGGGCGTACCCGCGACGCGGATGTCGAACGGGTCATCGGCCTCGGCGCCAAGGTGCACGAGGACCACCGCCGGCCCGACGGCCGCGGCTGGGTGACCCTGCTCGACCCGGAAGGCAACGAGTTCTGCATCGAACGTGAGGCCACCGCCTCCTGACCGCGACCGATCAGTCCGTTACCTGTTCGTAATCGCAAGCCAGAACCAACCGGCCGGACGCCGCATCACACCGAACGAAACCAAGTGGGAAAGGGAACCCCTCCAATGATTCGTTCGGCCCAGGTCCTCGCCGCCGCCGCCCTGGTCGGCCTCACCGCCGCCTGCAACAGCCCTCAGCACGTGGACGGCATCGCCGCCCCGGCCGGCCTGACCTCGCCCTCCGCCTCGGGCCAGGCGCGGCCGGCCGCAAGCCCGTCGTTCGTACCGTCGTCCGGCGCGCCCTCCAGCGCGCGGCCCAGCCGGCCGGTGAACACCGCGACCGCCACCGCCGACCTGACGATCCAGCCCGACCGCATCGGCCGGCTGAAGATCGGCATGAGCCTGACCGCCGCCAAGGCGACCGGACTGATCGTCGTCAGCACCGGGCAGGACGACGTCCCGCCCGGCGGTTGCGTCACCGCGTACTGGAAGGGCCAGACCGAAGAAGAGTGGATGATCTTCAACGGCAAGTACGGGCTGCGCGCGGTCGACTCCTTCGGCAACCAGCGGACCCCGGAGGGCATCCGGACCGGCAGCACACTCGCCGCGGTGCGCCGCGCGTACCCGGAGTTCACCTGGCGGACCGACGGTGACGAGACGCCCGCCGCCGAACGGACCTCCGGAGACATCCTGGTCGACGCCGTGAAGGGCGACGGCGCGCACTACCGGATCAACATCGACAAGGGCAAGGTCACGTACGTGCACGTGGAGAGCGACCGGGCCGGCTGCTACGAGTGACCCGCCCCGGTCAGGCGTCCCTTCAGAAATCGGTCCGGGCGGGCCACCGTCACGGTGCCGGCCCGGGCCGTCAGGAGCCCGTCGAGATCGGTCATCGCCAAACAGCCGGGCGCCGGATCCGGATGGTCCAGCGCCACCAGCGCCACGCCGGCCGGGATACCGGTGGTCACGCTCCGTGGGTCACAACCGTGGCCGATGTACGCCCACCGGTACCCGATGACCTCGTCCAGGCGCTGCGGCGGCCCGCCGCCGACACTGACCCGCGGGTTGGGCAACGCCCGTCCGGCACCCGGCAGAGGACCCGCCACGGACCGGGACAACCGGCGGGCCGGCAACGGCCGTGCGCCGGCCCCGGCCAGCGGCGCCAGCAACCGCAGCACCAGCCGCACGAGACGCACCGTCGTCCGGCTGCGGCTCTGCACGATCCGGCCCATCCGTGACGCCATCGCCGTCATCCGCTCGACGTCCGGCCGGCGTTCCTGCTCGTAGCCGTCGAGCAGTTCCGGATCGGCGCCGCCGGCCACGTCGGCGAGCCGCCACGCCAGCGCGGCCGCGTCGCGGATCCCCATGCCGAGGCCGGCGCCCGCGAACGGCGGCATGACGTGGGCGGCGTCCCCGGCCAGCAGCACACGCCCGGCGCGCCACCGATCGGCCGTCCGGGCGTGGAAGGTGAACACGGCCGTCCGCTCGATGTCCAGCCCGCCGGGCTCCACCCAGGCGCCGACCAGCGAACGGACGGTCTCCTCCGCGGTCATCCGGTCCGGGTCCTCGCCGGGCAGCAGCATCCACTCCCAGCGGCGGCGGTCGCGCTGCGACATCGCCACGCACGGGCGGTCCGGGTCGAGCACGAACGCGACACTCGACGGGGTTTCGCCGGTCTCCCGGTTGCGCGCGTCGACCACCAGCCACGGCTGCGGATAGGTGTCGCCCGGGAAACCGATCCCGGCCGCCGTGCGGACCGCGCTGCCCAGGCCGTCGCAGCCGGCCAGCCACTGCCCGGTCACCCGGCTGCCGTCGTCGAGGACCACGGTGACCTCGTCGTCGTCCTGTTCGACACCGGTGACGCTGCGCCCGGCCAGGATCCGCACGTGACCGGTGCCGGTCGCGGCAGCGCGCAGGCCGGCTTCCAGAGCGGGCTGGTCGAGCCGGGCGACCTGCGGATGCCCGAACACCCGGGCGGTCTGCTCCACCATGAACAGCGGACGATGCCGGGCGTCCATGACCCCGTTGCGGTCCACCGCCGTCGCCCACGTCTCGAAGGGTGGCAGGCCCGGCACCAGGGTCAATGCCCGGATCGCCTCGGCGTCGAGCACGGCGGCCCGCGGTTTGGGGTACGGCCCGTGCTGTGGCTCGATCACGACTGTCGGAACACCCCGGCTGCCGAGCAGCGAGGCCAGCAGCGCACCGACCGGTCCCATGCCGGCGACGATCACCGTGGTGCGGTCGCGGTTCATCCGGGGTGCCGGTGGTGCGTACGCCGGTGTCCGTTCATCGCGTCACGATAGACGCCGTCGCGCAGCCGCCGGCGGCCATGGCGGATCACGAGGCTGCCGGGGCCGGCGCGTCGCGGTTCCAGGGCCCTCCGTCGCGAGTCTGGCGGATTTCTGCAGCAGCATCGCCGAGGCCTGGCCCGGGAACAGCGAACTCGAGGGCTCGCCGCCCGCTTCGGAACGCAGTGCCTGCCCGATGATCCAGCACAACGCCCACGAATCCACGACGCCGTCGGCCGCCGCGGCTCAGCGCGGCAGGCGGTGATACGTCCGGCGGTGCGGGTCGTGCATCGCGCCGCGGTACACGCCGTCGCGCAGCTCCGATACGTAGCCGTCGAGCTCGGGCATGCCCAGGCGGGTGGCCGCGGCGATCTCCGCCTCCACGTCGTACGGCACCCGCACGAACTGCACCGAGAACGGCGCCGCCGCCTCCGAGCCGATGACGCCCTCCAGGATCACGTAGACCGGCGTCGGGTCGTTCATGCTGTTGCCGACGCTGCCGGTGTTGAACAACGTCAGATTGTCGCCGGACACCTCGTAGAACGGGTCGTGTGTGTCGCCGTATCCGACGACGTCCGGCACCGGCCCGTCCCCGGTCGCCGGCGTGTTGGCGAACATGCCGAGGAACTCGGCCTCGTCATGGTCGAACCGGACCCGCCGGTGCACGCTGGTCGCCGACGCGTGGAACAGCCGGACCCGGCGGCCACTGACCAGGAGATCGTGGCAGAACGGCAGCGACCGCAGCCAGTCACCCTGCCCGTCGCCGAGTTGCGCCAGCCACCAGGCCAGTCCCTCGCTGTCGAACGTGCGGGCCGGGTCGGGCAGGAAGTCGTCCCAGTTGCCGAGGATGTTGACCTCGCACCGCTCCCGGCAGATCTCGATCACCTCACGGCCACGCGGGCCCTTGCCCACGTAGTCGCCGAGATTGAGGATCCGGGTGATGCCGCGGGCGTCGATGTCGGCCAGCACCGCCTCGAGGGCGGTCAGGTTGCCGTGCACGTCAGAGATCAGGGCGATGCGCTCCACCGTGCCGACCCTAGGGCAGTACGACGCAGCGGCGGCAGCGGGCCTCGTACGTGTAGGTGCCGTCGTCCGGCAGCGCCGTGGACGGTGCGAGCTCCCGGATCATCGGCTTGCCGTGCTCCAGCACCTGGGTGTGCGTGGCGTCCAGGGCCCGGCACACGTCACAGACCGCCCGCCGGTAGATCACTTCGGCCGGGGCGAGCTCGAACAGGGCCCGGACCGGCGCGAACAGCTGACCACGGTGGTCCAGGTCGATGCCGGCCACCACCACCTTGACCCCGGATCGGACCGCCGCCCCGAGGACCGCGATGTCGTCGACCGTGAACATGTGGATCTCGTCGACGCCGATGACCTCGACGCCGCCGTCCGCGGCCCCGGCCAGGCTGTGCACCTTCACCGTCTGCAGGCTGCCGCCGGAACGGGAGGTGACCGCCGTGTCCCGGCCGTGCCGTGCGGACTGATAGATCCGGTGCGGGATGTCCGCGTACTGCAACGGCGACAGCAGGCTGATCATCTCCAGCGATTTGCCGCCCTTCATCGGGCCGAGGATCACGGTCAAATCCATCCCGACACGGTGCCACCAGCATCCCGGCCACGGTCCGGTACCCTCCGGCGAAGTGCGGAAACTCTCATCCGTACGCTGCTACGCCGCCCGCCGGCGGGAGTGCTCCGCGGCGATCCCCAGCTGTGCGCGAGAAGCGACCGGGGCCACGATCGATCAACGTGATCGCCGTGGCAGCATGCGGAGGTGAGAAAGACGACGACGGGCACGGTGGCGTGATGCTCCCCGGCCCTTCCCGGGAAAGCCGGTCCGGCCGTACGACCGCCCTCGCGGCCGTGGTTCTCCTCGGGTTGGCCGCTCTTGCTCTCCTGGCCGTTCTTCTGGTGGTGAGCCCGGCCGCGTTCGTGAGCCTGCTGCCGGGCTGGTTCTCCGGGGACGGTTCCGCTCAGGCCGCCGCGTGGCTCGTCGCCGGCCTGAGCGCCGCCCTCGCCGCGATCGTCGGCGCCCGGCGCGAAGTTGCAGGGCCGCTCCGCGGTGCGGTGATCGCGTTGCTGATCACGGTTGCCGGGGTGGGTGCCGTCTACGCGTTCTCGACCGAGCTGGAGCGGAGGAACCCGGTCCCGGAGAACACCTGCGTGGCCTACAGCGGTGGTCGCCACACCTGTCCGGGCGGCTGATCCGGGCCGCGTCCGGCCCGCGCGGCGATCAGTCGAAGTCGTAGACGGTCGTCGGGATGTCGCGGTCGCAGAGGGCGGCCACGATCATCGGCTCGATCCGTTCCCATTTGCCGCCGGCCAGCCCGCAGCCGATCCGCGGCATGTGCACCGAGGCGTTCAGCCGTAGCGCGTGCTCGGCAAGCGTGTGCAGGCAGCGTTCGATCGCCTCGTACCGCACGGGTACGCCCGTGCTCCGGGCCCGGTAGATGCCTCGCTGGCCGACCATGTTCGCCACCCAGACGTCCGGCTGCACCTGCACCAGCTGGGTGGCACCGAGCCCGAAGTCGTTGCCGGCCCGCTCCCGGTGCCAGCGCCGGAACTCGCGCTCCGGTTCCGGCCACCGTTTCGAGATCGCCACCACGAAGCCCTTGCCCCAGCCGCCGATGTCGTTGGAGACATGCGCGATGATCTTCGGCCCCTTGGCCTGCGGACTGGTGGCGTCACCCTTGATGAATCTCAGTGCGGACATCGAAGGATCTTCGCGTACGAGCGGCGAGCACCGCCACGGCAATACTCATCAGCACCCGTTCCTGACACCTGCCACCCCGCGGATGTGTATCCGCTGGATTTCCGGCATGTTGCGACCTCTACGCTGACCTGGTGGAAGTTCTCGACATGATCGGCTGGGCCGGCTCAGCACTGCTCGTCTGGTCGCTGCTGCAGACCCGGCTGCTGCGCCTGCGCGCTCTCAACCTGCTCGGCTGCCTGGTGCTCATCGGTTTCAACGCGGCGGTCGGCGTCTGGCCCATGGTGGGCCTCAACGTCGTGCTGGCCGTCATCAACGTCTGGTACCTGGCCCGCATGCTTGCCACCCGCCACGACGAGAAGGCGTACCAGGTCGTCGAGGTGCACACCGACGACGCGCTGCTCGGCCACGTCCTGCGTACCCATCACGACGACATCGTCCGGTTCAACCCGGGCTTCACGGCCGCCGACCTCGACCGCCGTGACGCCGCCGCGTTCCTGGTCCTGAACGCCGACGAGGTGGTCGGCGTCGTCGTGTTCCATGTCGCGGGCAGCGGCGTCGCGCAGGTCGAACTCGACTATGTCACCGAACGGTACCGGGACTTCACCCCCGGCGAGTTCGTCTTCCGCCGCAGTCGCTACTTCGTCGACCGCGGCTGTCACACGGTCGTCACCCCGCCGCGGATGAAGGCTCCCTACTACAGCCGTCTCGGCTTCCAGCGCGACGGCGACTCGTACGTGCTCAACCTCAGCTGACCGCACAGCCGGCCGGGTGCGGACGACGGCGAGCCCGGTGCGGTGGTGAGGTGTGTTCCCGGCGTGCGCTCTGCTGACACAGTGGAGGGCCACATCGGTGAGCCGCCTCCGTCTGGAGTGTTGATCATGGCAGAGAAGAAGCCGGGCAGTCTGTGGCTGCCGCCACGCTGGGTGATCCGGACCGCGTGGGCCGTGCACCGCGCGATGTACAAGGTCAGCGGCGGCAGGGTCGGCCTGCAGCGGGCCCGGCCGGACCAGTGGGGAACGCTGCGGCTGGCCGTGACCGGGCGGCGCACCGGCCGGGAACGGGCCGTCATCGTGGCCTACCTCGAGGACGGACCGAACCTGTTCACCATCGCCATGAACGGCTGGGGTGAGGGCGAGCCGGCCTGGTGGCTGAACCTGCAGGCCAACCCGGACGCGCACGTGGTGCTGCCGGGCGGCGCGCAGCGGGATGTCCGCGCACGCGCCGCCCGGGGCGACGAGCACGACCGGCTGTGGGCGCTGTGGCGGGAGACCAGCGCCACCCTCGACGGCTTCGCCGCCCGGCGTACCACTCCCACCACCGTCGTCGTCCTCGAACCGCGACCCGCCTGACGACGGGTCCCGGTCAGCGCCGTTGCAGGGCGAAGACCCCCCAACCCAGGTAACGCCGCTGGTAGCGGACGTACGCCAGCGGCGCCGTGTCCAGCTCGGCGCGGAACGCCGGCGCCAGCTCGTCGTCCGGGTTCTCATCGAGCCAGGCCCGGACGGTGAACCACTGGGCGGCCACATACCGGTCCCAGCTGTCCCCGTCGGCCAGCACCATCTCCACCAGGTCCCAGCCGAACCGGCCGAACGACTCGACCAGGCCGGGCAGGTCCAGGAACTCGTCGCGGGCCGAGGCGCCACAGCCCTCGACGGCCGCCTGGCCCGGTGGGTCGAGCCGCCAGAACGGCTCACCGACCAGCACCGATCCGCCCGGACGCAGACTGCGGCCGAGCAGGGCGAGGGTGCCCTCGACGCCGCCGCCGATCCACGTCGCGCCGATGCAGGCGGCCACGTCGACCGGCTCGGCGGCGACGAACCCGGACGCGTCGTCGTGCACGAACGACAACCGGTCGCCCACGCCGAGCTCCGCCGCGCGCTCGCGTGCCTTCTCCAGGAACGGTGTGCTGATGTCGACGCCGGTGCCGGTGATGCCGTGGTCACGGCCCCACGTGCACAGCATCTCCCCACTGCCGCACGCCAGGTCCAGCACGGACATGCCCGGCCGCAGCCGGATCGCCGTACCCAGGGTGGCCAGCTTCTCGGGGCTGAACGGGTTGTGGATGCGGTGATCGCGCTCCCGGATGACGAAACTACGTGCCAGTTCCACTTCTGCGATTCCTCACGTCGGATGTACGGATGACCGGAACGGAACCGACGGAGACACGCATACAAGCACCTCATCAGGTAGAAGCGGACGCCGACAATCTAGGTCCACCGGAATGATCACGCGATCGATATTGTCCGAGGGCCGCCCTATGATCGGCGCGTGACGAGCTGGCAGATGAACGTGGTAGCGGCCTTCACCCGGCTCGCCTACCAGCGCAGGTTCACCACCGAGGCGGCCGGGTTGCGGACACTGTCGCGCCCGAAGGGCCCGTCCGGCCCACCGCCGGCGCTGCGCCGGACGTTCGACGTGAGCACCACCCGCGACCACGGCTTCGACCTGCACCGGGTCCGCCCGGCCGGGCCCGGCACCGGCGTCACGGTCGTCTACCTGCACGGCGGCGCCTACACCAGCGAGATCGTGCGCCAGCACTGGGCGCTGGTCGCGTACCTCGCCCGCCGGACCGGCCATGAGGTGGCCGTGCCGATCTACGGCCTCGCGCCGGCACACCAGGGCCTCGCCGCCCTCGAGTTCGTCACCGCCGTGATCGCCGCCGAGACCGCCGGGGGCCGTCGCTGCTACCTGGCCGGTGACTCGGCCGGCGGTGGTCTGGCCCTGCTGGCCGCCCAGGCCGTCGGCGGCGCTGACGGGGGAGTGGCCGGCCTGACCGCGATCGCGCCGTGGCTCGACCTGTCGATCAGCAACCCCGAGGTCGACAAGGTGGAACCGCACGACCCGTGGCTGAAACGACCGGGTCTGCGACCGCTGGCCGCGGCCTGGGCCGGCGACGTCCCCTTGCAGGACCCACGGCTGAGCCCGATCTTCGGCGACCTGACCCGCCTGCCACCGACGCAGGTACTGGTCGGCACCCGCGACATCACCCTGCCCGACTGCCGCCTGCTCCGCGACCGGATGCCCCCGTCGGTACCCCTGACCTACCACGAGCAGGAGGGTGCCGTGCACGTCTATCCACTGCTCCCGGTCCCCGAGGCCAAGGCCGGTCGCCGGGCCGTTGCCGACCACATCCGGCAGACCTGCCAGTGATCACCCCGGCTCGGCGACCGGCCTCGCCTTCTGGGGATAGAAGGTCTCGTGGCGGGCCAGCATCGCGACGAACTCGCCGATCTTGCGTTCCCGGGTCTCGGCCCGTTTGACGGCGTTGAGACGGTGGATCAGGGCGAAACGGTTCGTCTTGGTCAGGACGTCGAACATGGCCTGAGCGGCGGGTTCGGCGGCGATCGCGGCCAGCAGGTCGGCCGGCACCACGGCCTCCGACGGCGGGGCATACGCGGCCGCCCACCGACCGTCCGCCTTCGCGGCCTCCACCGCGGCGCGGCCGGCAGGCTGCATCCGGCCCTCTTCCTCCAGGCGGGCGACGTGTTCGACGTTGCGCTGCGACCAGATGCTGCGAGCCCGGCGGGGGGTGAACCGGATCCACGACGAGGCCTCGTCACGTTTACGGGCCTGCCCGTCGATCCAGCCGAAGCACAGCCCTTCGTCGACGGCCTGCTGCCAGGTCAGCGTGGTGACGGTGCCCCCCTTCCTGGTCAGCGCCAGCCACACGCCGGGCGATATGGCGTGGTGCTCCAGCAGCCAGCCGCGCAGCGCCTCGGCGTCCGCGACGATCAGCTCCTCCAGCTCAGGGTTTGCCATACCGGGCAGGTTAGCGGGCAGCCCCGGAGTGTGCGACGCCGATAAGATCCGGCTCCGGCCGGACCACGCTGCGGGGAGAGCCACCTTGAGACGTACGCTCCTGCTGCTGCTCGTTCTCGCGGCCGCCGGCGGATGGCTGATCGCCGGAGCCGGCCCCGACGTACGCCGCACTCACGTCACCTCGGCCGGGGTGCCGCTGGACGTCGTCCACCCCGCCGGGAACGGACCCCACCCGGGAGTCGTCGTCGCGCACGGCTTCTCCGGGTCGGCGAAACTGATGGCACCCTTCGGCGACACCCTGGCCGCCCGCGGCTACGTGGTCGTCCTGCTCGACTTCTCCGGCCACGGCGCCAACACCCGGTCACTGCCGGATCAGGCCGCCGGTACCGCGGACTCCACCCGGGCCCTCCAGCGTGACCTCGACGCGGCGGTGGCCCACCTGCGGTCGCTGCCCGGCGCCGACCCGGCACGGATCGCGCTGGTCGGACACTCGATGGGCGCCGGCGCCGTCACCCGCTACGCGGCCGCACACCGGGACGTGACGGCGACCGTGGCCATCTCCCTGCCGGACGCGTCCGCCGCCACGGCCGACGGGCCGGCACGGCTGCTCACCGTGGTCGGCGCCCTGGAGTTCCCCGGCTTCCACGAGGCCGCGACGAGCGCCGCCGCGCAACGTGACGACCGGGCCTCCTACACCGTCGCGGGAGTGGAGCACATCACCGTTCTCTACGCCCCCGAGACCCACCGCGAGACCGTGGCGTGGCTGGACCGGGCGTTCGGCGGGTCGCGTGACGACGACGCGATCCCGTTCCCGGGGCGGCGGCTGGTGGGCGCGGCCCTGCTCGTGCTGGCTTTCCTGCTCGGTTTCCACCCGCTGACCGTCCTGCTCGCCGGCCCCGCCGCCGGTCCCCGGCCGCCGTTCGGGCTGCGGGCCATGGGTGCGGTTCCGGCTGTCCTCGGCCTCGCGGCGGCCGGTGCCATCACCGCGGTGGCGGCGGTCGTTGCCCGTTTCCTGCCCACCGACGACCTGCCGCTGGCGATCGGCGGTTACGTCGCCGGGTACGCGGCCGTGATCGGGGTGCTGCTTCTCGCGTACGCCCGACGGCTTCCGAAAGACCCGACCCGGCGAGCCGGCCGCCTCCGTCTGCTGGCGGTCGTTCCCTACGCGATCGTCTCGGTCGCCGTGCCGGTGCACCTGGGCCTGACCCACGCCGTTCCGTCCGGTGACCGCTGGTGGCTGCTGCTGATCGTGTGGGCCGCGTTCGCCCTGTTCGCCTACGGCGCCGAACGCGCCACCCGGGGTGTACCGCTGCACCTGCTGGTGATCGCGGCGTTCTTCGTCGTCGTGCTGGCCGCCGCAGCCATCACCGGGCTGACCCACGGTTTCGTGCTGCTGGTGCTGTTCCCGCTGATCGGCCTGCTGCTCTGGCAGACGCTGTGGAGCGCGACCCTCAACCGGTTCGCCGTGCCGGCCTGGATCATCGCGGTGACCGGCTCGATCGTGGTGGCCTGGCCCCTGGCGGTGGCGCTCCCGCTCGCCGGCTGACACCGGCCCGGCCGGCCGGACCGGCGAAGCCGCCGAGTCCGTCGTGGCGAGCTCCGAGGTTGCCCGCTGAACGGCGGACCGGCGGCGTCGTGGAGGGTTCAGGCTCGAAGAGGTGGATGATCGCGCCGACGGAGCGCCAGCTCCACCAGCCGGGCGGCACGACCGCGTAGCTCGCGTCCAGTGCCACCTGGTCCTGCGCGCTCACCCACAGCCACGCCCCGGACCGGTCACTCCGGCTCCGTCGTCTCCAGGAACGTCTCCACCGACTCCCGGATCGCCTCGTCCGTGTCGCCGGCGTGCGCGGCCACCGCTTCGCGCAGCTGGGGGATGATCGCCGTGCACTCGGCGACACCGGGTTCGCTGGTGTACTCCTCGGCCTCGATCGCCCCGGCCGCGACGATCTCCAGCCAGTCGATCAGTTCGGCACGCAGGGGCCGCCCCTGGAACCGCACGTCGGTCCGAGGGTCGCTCAGGATCGCCGCCACGTACAACGCGGCCGGCGCCGTGGCCGGATAGACCGACTCCTGGTGGGTCAGAGCGTTCGCGAGTTCGTCCCAGACCTCGGCGATCCGGCTCTCGTCCTCGCTGAGCAGCGCCCGCAGCCGCTCCGGGACGTCCTCGGCCGAACCGTACGCGTGGCCGAGCTCCGCCCAGTCCGTACCGTCGAGAATGGCATCCGCATCGATCATGACTTCAAATCCTAGGTGAGCAGCCGGTGTGCCCGCAGGTGGTCGAAGACGAGCCGGTCCACGGGGGACACCCGGTCCCGGTCGGCCCAGGTGAGCCACACGTACTCCTCGACCTCCGCGCCGGCCATCAGGGTTCCCTCGTACGCGGCCGTGTAACACGCCATCCGTACCGTCGTGCCCTCCGGATGGCCGTGGGCCTGCGCCTCGAACGTCGCGAGATGCCGGGCCGTCCCGGCGGCGATGCCGACGCCGAGTTCCTCGCGCACCTCACGGACCAGCGTCTGCACGTCGCTCTCACCGGGTTCGCGTTTGCCGCCGGGCAGGTAGTACACGTCGATCCCGCGGTTGCGGGTGCTCAGGACGGACCCGCCGTCCAGATGAATCCAGGCGATCTTGTCGATGACGGTCACCGCGGTATTCTCGCCCGTTCGGTCAGGCCGATCATCCGAGGCCCGGCCCCCACCGGCGGCCGAGACTGAGCTCGTGGGCATCGACCTGGGCAATGTCGAGTTCTACACCGGACCGCCGATCCTGGGCGCCCCGGACGACCTCGACCGTGTGATCCGCGACTTCATCGACGGCGCGACCGAGTCCCTGGCGATCGCCGTCCAGGAACTCGACTCCCGCGGCATCGCTGAAGCGGTCCTGGCGGCCCGGCTGCGCAAGGTCCGCATCCAGATCATTCTGGAGGGCGACTACCTGCTCGAGGACCCACCCCGCGGCGACCCGTGGGCGCCGGCCGGCGACAACGAGACCAACCGGGTCATCCACGCGGCGCTGCTGCGCGGCGGCGTCGACCTGATCACCGACCTGAACCCGAAGATCTTCCACCAGAAGTTCATCGTCCGCGACGCCGGCCGCGACAGTGCCGCGGTTCTGACCGGCTCGACCAACTTCACCCGCACCGACACCGGCACCAACCCGCCGGACAACCCGGAACAGCGGGGCAACAACCTCAACCATCTGGTGATCCTGCGTGGCCGTACCGCCGCGGATCTGTATCTCGCCGAATTCCGGCGGATGCGTTCCGGCACCTTCGGCGCCCTCCAGGAGCGGGTCGGCTCACGCCCCGCCGAGTTCCGGCTCGGCCGGATCCGGGTCAAACCGATCTTCGCGCCCTACCACGGCCCGGAGATGGAGATCATGAAGCAGATGCTGAAGGCACGCGAACGTGTCGACTTCGCCATGTTCACGTTCGCCCAGTCCTCGGGCATCGACGACACGATGGAATGGCTGCTCAGGGCCGGCATCCCGATCCGCGGGGTACTCGACCGGGGCCAGGGCTCGCAGAAGTGGGCGGCCACCCGGCGCCTGCTGGCGGCCGGCGCCGACCTCCACGAGAACAGCGTCGGCAACGGCGTCCGCAAGGTCCACCACAAACTCATGATCATCGACGAGCGCCTGGTGGTCGCCGGCAGTTTCAACTTCACCGCGCCCGCCAACACCCTCAACGACGAGAACATCGTCGTGCTCGGCGATCTCGAGGAGACCGACCCGGCCGCCGAGACGGCCCAGCGTGGCCTCGCCGCCTACGCGCTCGCCGAGATCGACCGCATTGTCGCCGACCTCTCCCGTCCTGTCGCCGCATGACGGTTCTGCAGGCTTCGCGCTACCCGGCCACACGACTGTCCCCAGTCGGTTGATCGCCATTTTCCGTACGTTCTCTCCCGCGCCGCCGAAGCGCCCCATGGGATCGATCAACCCTGATAAGGTTCGCATGTCCTAAAGGGATCTGGCGCGGGGGCGAATTCGATGACCACGGGGATCAAGTACTGCATTCCAGCGTCTCCCATACCTTCCCGCCCAGCAGCCGGGAACAGGTCCCGTTAGCGGTAGGCATTTCGGCCCGCCATTGACGCATTCACTCAGATGAGCGCCTCCAGTCGACCTGGCGAGCGCTGCTTCGTGCTGCCGGAAATGCACCGGCGCCGAATAAAACTCCGGATCAATCATGATTCCGGGAACCGTTAACGGGGAGGAACTTCTTGTACCACTCGACCGAAGGCCGGATTTCCACATGGATATCCCGGCTGACCGCCGCCGCCGCCTCGACGGCAATTCTCACGGTTGTCGCCGTGAGCCCGGCCACGCCCGCCGCCGCTGCCGCGAACCCGAATCCGGCCCGGATCACCGATGCATCCTGGTGGCTGATGGAGCAGCTCCTGGCCCTGGAGCCCGGCACCCGCAACGGCGGTATCTACGCCAACAAGTCCGGCTACCACAACACCAGGGCCGCCAACGACCCGGACGACTACTCGGTGCGCCACGAGGAGGACCAGGGTGGCCCCTCCGACAAGGCGGCCGCGTACGACTGGACCTTCCCCGAGGCCCAGCTCGCCTCGACGAACCTCGCCGCTCTGGCCTCGTCCGAATATGCCGGACCGGTCAGCACGGCGGATTTCCAGGCGGCCAGCGCCGACTACAGCGGCATCGCCAAGTACTCCAGGCGGCTCCTCGCGTCGGGGCAGGATCCCAAGGATCCCCGGCTCAACGGCTGGAAGGAGTTCTTCGGCCAGGCCGACAGCGACGGCTCGGTGGAGGGCTACGACTTCCGCGCCGACCGCACCTCGAGCTCCGACCCGTCGCACCTGTGGCACATCCACCTGAGCGAGGACCGCAACAAGGTCGAGAGCCTCGAGAACAAGCAGGCACTGCTGAGCGTCCTGCGCGGCGAGACGGTTGCGGAGTGGCAGGCTCCGCAGCAGGAACGCACCATCGGTGACTACAACAACGACGGGCAGACCGATCGCGCCTTCTACCGGCCGTCCGACGGCAAGTGGTACATCCAGTACTACCGGACCAACGGTGTAGCGATTCATCCGCAGTTGAACGCGGCGGCCGGTGACATCCCGGTGCCTGGTGACTACAACGGTGACGGTCAGTTCGACCGTGCGGTGTGGAACCCGAACGGCGAGTGGAAGATCACCTACTACGGCAGCAACGGGACCGCCATCCACCGCGGCTGGGGCCAGCCCGGCGACATCCCGGTCCCCGGCGACTACAACCGCGACGGCCAGTACGACCGCGCTCTGTACCGGCCGTCCGACGGCAAGTGGTACATCCAGTACTACCGGACCAACGGCGTGGCGATCTACCCGCAGCTCAACGCGGCGGCCGGTGACATCCCGGTGCCTGGTGACTACAACGGTGACGGTCAGTTCGATCGTGCGGTGTGGAACCCGAATGGCGAGTGGAAGATCACCTACTACGGCAGCAACGGCACCGCCATCTACCGGGGCTGGGGTCTGCCCGGCGACATCCCGGTCCCCGGCGACTACAACGGCGACGGCCAGTACGACCGCGCCGTGTACCGGCCGTCCGACGGGAACTGGTACATCCAGTACTACCGGACCAACGGTGTAGCGATTCATCCGCAGCTCAATCCCGCTGCCGGTGACGTCCCGGTGCCTGGTGACTACAACGGTGACGGTCAGTTCGATCGTGCGGTGTGGAACCCGAACGGCGAGTGGAAGATCACCTATTACGGCAGCAACGGCACCGCCATCTACCGCACGTGGGGTCAGAACGGCGACATCCCGGTCACCCAGTAACCACCCGTTCGCAACGGCCCCGGCCGCTCCGGCCGGGGCCTCCCCCTCGTGCTGCAGGAGGACCACTGCCATGATCCGGTACCCGCGCCGCCCGGCGCGCCTCGCGACCGTCTCGGCGGTCGTCGTGGGACTCATGACCGCGCTGTCGCCGAGCGCCGCCTCGGCTGCCGAACCCGACGAGCCCCTCACCACGCAGCAGGCTGCCGTGCTGGCGCTGACCGCTGTCGCCTGTCAGCCCGGCGGGCCGTCCACGCAGGACAGCCAGCTGGCCGCCACCCTCAACACCAGGCTCAACAACTCGCCGCGCCTCGGCGACAGTGTGGACGCATACCAGGTGTCCTGTGCGCGGGCCGTCGTCGCGGCGGTGCGCGCCCGCAAACTCAGCGAGCGTGCCGCCGTGATCGCGCTGACCACTGCCATCGCCGAGACCACCCTGCACAACTGGGACGGTGGCGACGACGACAGCGTCGGCCTGTTCCAGCAGCGTCCCTCGCAGGGCTGGGGCGATCCGGAGGACCTCGTCAAGCCGGCGTACGCCACGAGCAAGTTCCTCGGCGCGATGCTCAACAAGTACCCGAACAACGCGTGGACGAGCGGTGACATCGGCGCCATCTGCCAGCGGGTGCAGGTGTCGGCTTATCCGGACGCCTACCGTCCGGAGGTGAACAACGCCACGGTCATCGTCGACGCGCTGTGGTCGGACGAGACCGTGCGATCCGCCGCGACCGGTGACTACAACAACGACGGGCAGACCGATCGCGCCTTCTACCGGCCGTCCGACGGTAGGTGGTACATCCAGTACTACCGCACCAACGGGGTGGCGATTCATCCGCAACTCAGTCCCGCTGCCGGTGACATACCGGTGCCTGGCGACTACAACGGTGACGGTCAGTTCGATCGTGCGGTGTGGAACCCGAATGGCGAGTGGAAGGTCACCTACTACGGCAGCAACGGCACCGCCATCTACCGGGGCTGGGGTCTGCCCGGCGACATCCCGGTCCCCGGTGACTACAACGGCGACGGCCAGTACGACCGTGCTCTGTACCGGCCGTCCGACGGTAGGTGGTACATCCAGTACTACCGGACCAACGGTGTAGCGATTCATCCGCAGCTCAGTCCCGCTGCCGGTGACGTCCCGGTGCCGGGTGACTACAACGGTGACGGTCAGTTCGACCGTGCGGTGTGGAACCCGAACGGCGAGTGGAAGGTCACCTACTACGGCAGCAATGGCACTGCGATTCATCGCGGCTGGGGCCAGGCCGGCGACATCCCGGTCCCCGGCGACTACAACGGCGACGGCCAGTACGACCGTGCTCTGTACCGGCCGTCCGACGGTAGGTGGTACATCCAGTACTACCGGACCAACGGTGTAGCCATTTACCCACAGCTCAATCCCGCTGCCGGTGACATACCGGTGCCGGGTGACTACAACGGTGACGGTCAGTTCGACCGTGCGGTGTGGAACCCGAACGGCGAGTGGAAGGTCACCTATTACGGCAGTAATGGCACCGCCATCTACCGCACGTGGGGCCAGAACGGCGACATCCCGGTCACCCAGTAACTCTCCCGACGGAGGGCCCCGCCGTACGCGGCTCGGGGTCCTCCACCTGGGGAACACAGGCCATGTGAGTTCCAGGGGCATCGCGCATCGGAAACTAACCCTACGATTGCCGGCATGACGGGGACGATCGACTACGCCGCACCGGGTCCGCTGACCACCATCGGCTCGCACCTTGAGCCGGCCCTGGCTGATCTGCCCGGCGATCCCGCCGGCATCTGCCGGGCCGTCCACGACCTGGTCATCCAGCCCGCCGACGCCGCCAAGCTCGGACTTCCCGAACACCGGTTCGCCTCGAACCAGCTGCGGCCCGCCGACGACATCATCACCGCGCTGCTCGCCGTCGACCCGGCCCCGCTGACCGTCCCGCGCCAGCCCGAGCAGCGAGTCGTCGGCACCTGCCGCCACTTCGCGCTGCTCAGCTGCGCCCTGATGCGTCACCGCGGGATCGAGGCCCGCACCCGCTGCGGCTTCGGCACCTACTTCCAGCCCGGTCAGGGCCGCGACCACTGGATCACCGAGTACCGGCACGACGGCCGCTGGGTCCGCATCGACACCGAGATCCTCGGCAGCAACCTGGTGAAACAGCCCGAGGACCTGGCCGTCGGCGAGTTCCTCACCGGCGGCGAGGCGTGGACCGCCCACCGCGCCGGCACCATCGACGCGGCGACGTTCGGCGTCCACGGCACCGAGAACTTCGGATCGGCCGAGATCCGCGGCAACGCCATCCGGGACCTTGCCGCCCTGCAGAAGATCGAGATGCTGCCGTGGGACGAGTGGGGCCGGATGGCCGCCTCCTACCGGTACGAGACCGGCCCCGACTACGACGCGCTCATCGACACGATCGCCGCCACCTGCGCCACCGGCGACCCGGCCGCGCTCGCCGCCCTCTACGCCTCGGAGGATCTCCCGGTGCCCACCGACCTGGTGCGGTGATCGACCGGGCGGCGACCCGACCCTTGCCGGTGGGATCCTCCATCCGTTCGGCCGGGTCGGATGCGGCGCCTGCGCCAGCACGTTCGATCTGGCCGAATGGTTCGAGGCGGAGAACGGTCCCGCCCAGCCCATCGACCCGGTCGTCCCGAGAACCGGCTGCTCGCCGGCGATCCGGCAGCCCGTTCCGATCTGCGCTTTCACCGAGCCGCCGCCGGCGGTCACGGCTGAAGAGGGCGGCGGGGCAGCGCGGTGCGGGCCGTCGTTCGTAGGGTGGGGACATGAGCGAGGCGCCGATCCTGCTGCTCGATCTCGACGGGGTGCTGAACCCGTTCGCAGCCGCGGCCTGTCCCGACGGCTTTCTGGAGCACGTGTGCATCGCGGGGGAGGACCCGCAGCGCTACTGCCCGGCGCACGCCGGCTGGATCCGGGAGCTGGCGGCCGCCGGGGATCTGTGGTGGGCCACGGGCTGGGGCGAGTATGCGAACCAACTGTTCGTCCCGCTGCTCGGCGTCGACCCGCTGCCGGTCGTCCGGTTCCCGGAGGCGCCGTTCGAGCCGGAGCTCAAGGTCCCGGCCGTTGACGAGGTGGCCGGGGACCGCCCGGTCGCGTGGATCGACGACAACCACACGCCACGGGGTCTGCGCTGGGCGGCGGGCCGGCCCGCACCGACGCTGCTCGTCTCCGTCGACCCGGCCGTCGGCTGGACCCGGTCGGACGTCGACAACGTTCTGGAGTGGGTCACCCGTCTCTGACACTCACCGACGCCTGGCGGGCGGTCCGGTTCTGATCGGCCCGGACGGTGCGCGGGCCGCCATGATATCCACCCTCGGCATCCACTCGCGTCGCCGCGCCGAGAAACGCACCGAACAGCTCAGGGCGATCCGGGCCACGGCGCCGGACGGTGACTAGATCTCCAGCATCAGGGCGCGGTGGTCGGATATCTCCGGCTGGGCCAGGATCTCGAACGCCTTGACCGCGGCCGTGTCGGAGACCAGCAGGTAGCTCGCGTGGCGTACCGGCCTGAGGTAGCGGGACGTGCGGGTGTCGGCTGTACCGACGAGGTCGGTGAGACCGATTCCGGCCAGTACACCGAACGTCTCGCTGTCCGGCAGCAGGTTGAAGTCGCCGCAGAGCACCACAAGATCATGAGGACCACGGATCCGCTGTACGAGCTCCGCGAGCCGTTCGGCCTGCCGGCACCGGGCCGGGGTGTCGCCCTTGCCGGCCGGATCGCGCAACCCGTGCACCTGCACCACCCACACCGAGCGGCCGGACGGACGGTCCACGGTGCGCACGGCCAGAGCGACGCGGGGCCGGTCGGCGATCGTCCACTCGTCGTGGTCGGTGAATTCGCCGTGCACGAAGGCCGATTCGACGCCGCACACCGGCAGTGGCTCGGCCACCAGGGTCGCCAGGCCGAAATCCTGCCGGTGGCGGGTGCCCGCCGGGTCGTGGACCGGTCCGGAGTCGCCGGCGACGAAGATCGCCTGGTGGTCGGGGAGTGCGCCGCGGACGTCGGCGAGCAGGTCGGCGCGTTGCGGCAGGGTCCGCTCGCCGTCGTCGAAACGGGTCCAGCCGGTCAGGCCCGGTGTCCGCGTCACCTCCTGCAGGCACACGACGTCGGCGCCGCTGCGGGGCAGCCAGGTCAGCAGCTCGTCGGAGAGTGTGCCACCCCAGGCGTTGACGCTCATGATCCGCATCTCGGCGCACCGCCGTTCCTCGTCCGTACCGGCCACCATCGATCTTATGGGTCTCGGTGCGCTGCCCCGGTCCGGCGTCGTCCATGCCGGACCGGACGGTGATCGAGGCCCCGAGCAGCCAGCCGCGCGGTGAGATGCCGTACGGCCGGTCAGCGCCGGCGGTCCGCCTGTGCGCTCAGCGCGGCCGCCAGCCATCGCAGTTCCTCGGTGGAGTCCGGCGAGCTGTTCTGGCCGCGCACCCGGGCGACCAGCAGGCGGTAGCGTTCGGCGCCCGCCTCGATCCCGGCCCGCAGGCCCGCCAGCACGTCGGCCGGGTCGGCGGTCCCGAACATGTCATCTATGAGCCCGGCCGCGGCGGATCCGTCAGGCGTGACTCCGCGGCCTCTGGCTTCCGCGACGGTGGTCACGACCTGCCGGGCCCACCAGATCCGCGCCGCCGGCGCTTCGGTGCGTCCCGGGACGGGGGTGTTCAGTTCCAGGAACGTTCGCATCCGGGCGCGGAAGTCCGGATCCTGCAGCAGTTCCGCCAGTTCGATCCAGGCGTCGACCTGGTCGGGTGCCGGGTCGTCGGGCAGATCGATGCGCAACTCGCGCACCTTGTCCCGTCGCTCCGGGCCGATGTCCAGGCCGTCGAACACGTCGGCCTTGAAGTCGTCGATGATCTGTGTGCGTTCAGCGGCGGAAAGCCGCGCCAACCGGTTCATCAGGGCTGTCTCCTCAGCGGTGGAACCACGTTTCGACACGGTGGACAGCACGGCCCGGCTGACCTTCAGGGCACGGATCCGCGCATCGAGCGCCACCACATGCGCCTCGGCGACCTCGGCGACCGTCGTCCGGCCGTCGAGCACCCGGCGTACGTCGTCGAGCCCGAGACCCAGCTCGCGCAACGTGCGCACGAGCTCGACCCGGGCCACCGACGCGGCGTCGTAGAGCCGGTAGCCGCTCGCCGAACGCCCGGCCGGCGCAATCGCCCCCTCGTCGGACCAGAAACGCAGGGTCCGCGCGTCGATGCCGGTACGGCGCGCGAGCCCGCCGATGGTGAGCAGGTTTTCGTCCACGCGGCAATCCTGGACGTTCCAGCCACTGGAAGGTCAAGCGCCCGGTGGCCGGCGCTGAGGTCAAACCCGCGGGATGGGTACTTCCCGCAGCGGGTTCCCGCCGTCGATGAAGAGCCGGGCGCCGGGCGTGGTGGCCGCGGCGAGACGCTGGAGTATCCGCCGGCCGAGCGCGGGATGCCGTCCGTCGAGGCCCCCGACGCGCACGGCGAAGACGAGGTCGTACGGCTGCTCGCCCGCGCCCAGCTCGAAGTCCTCCGCGGCCACCTGCCGGACACTCATGCGCCCGGCCGCGATGGCGCCGGCCGCACCGGCCAGGGCCTGCGCCACAGCGGCGGCGGATCGGTCGATGGCCAGGATGTGACCGGTGGTGAGACGGGCCGCGACCGTCCGGGCGGCTGCCCCCGGCCCGCAGCCGATCTCCAGAACCCGGGAGTCCGGCCGGAGGGGGAGCGCGTCCACGACGGCGAGGAGACGAGGCGACACCGATTCCGGCACGCGAAGAACCATACCGGTGACCGCGGTCAGGCGCCGGCGTGCCGGGGAGCCAGGACGGGGAACCGCACCCCGGTGAGGTCTTCGGAGACGGCCCACAGTCGCTGCTGGACGGTCGCCTCGTACGACTGCGGGCTGGAGGTGACCAGCCGGGGGTGGCCCTTGACCTCGTAGCGTCCGCCGGGACCGTAGTACTGGCCGCCAAGAACGGCGGGGTCGGTGGCGGCGCGCAGGGTCGGCAGTGCGCCCATCGCCGGCGTCTGGGTGATCAGCGGCGTGATCCAGGTGAGCGGCACCCGGACGGCCGCGGGGGTGTTGCGGGTGAGTTCGGTGCTCGACATCCCGGGGTGCGCGGCCACCGCGACGGTGGTGCCGTGGGCGGCGAGCCGGCGCTGCAGCTCGTACGTGAACATCAGGTTGGCCAGTTTGGACTGACCGTAGGCGCCGGCCCGGCTGTACGACCGCTCCCACTGCAGGTCGTCGAAGTGGATCCCGGCGCGGATGCGGTGGCCGGTGCTGCTGACCGTCACCACCCGTGAGCCGGGCACCGGCAGCATCAGGTCCAGCAGCAGCCCGGTCAACGCGAAGTGGCCCAGATGGTTGGTGCCGAACTGCATCTCGAAGCCGTCCCGGGTGGTCTGCTTCGGGGTGTACATCACGCCCGCGTTGTTGATCAGCAGGTCGATCCGGTCGAACCGCGACCTCAGCTGCGCCGCCGCGGCCCGGACGGAGCCGAGCGATGTCAGATCCAGTGCCTGCACGGTCACGTCGCCGGTCATGCGGGCCGCGGCCTGCGTCCCCTTGTCGACGTCGCGCACGGCGAGCACCACGGACGCGCCGCGTTCGGCGAGTGCCTTGGCGGTCTCGTACCCCAGTCCGGTGTTGGCCCCGGTCACGACGGCCACCCGCCCGTGCTGCCCCGGAATGCTCGCCGTCGTCCACTTCTCGCTCATGCCTGACTCCCTCACCCATTAACGTACCGAAGGTATCTTGTGATGACGACGCTAAAGTACTAGCGGTACGTTGTCAACGTACCACCGGTATTTAAGTTAGGCTGTTGATCGTGACCTTCCAGCGAGCGCGAACCGAGGAGCAGCGGGAAATCCGCCGCCGGGCGATCCTCGACGTGGCATCGGCGATGCTCGACGAGATGCCGGTGGCCGCGGTCACCCTCAACGAGCTCAGCCGCCGCGTCGGCCTGGCGAAGCCGAACGTGCTGCGATACTTCGAGTCCCGCGAGGCGGTACTGCTCGAACTGCTTGACCACTTCCTGCGGGAATGGCTCACCGAACTCGCCGGGGAGCTGGCCGCCGGCGTCGACGCGAACCTGCCCATGGCCGAGCGGGCGACAGCCGTGGCCGAGATCCTCAGCCGCTCACTCGCCGGCCGGGCGGTGCTGTGCGAACTCTTCGGCGCGCAAGGCGGCGTCCTCGAGCACAACGTCTCCGTCGAGGTCGTGACGCGCTACAAGCGCGCCTCCCTGGACCGTCTGGCCACCATGACCGGACTGCTCCGCGAGTGCCTGCCGGAACTGGGCGAGAACGCGACACTGTTCAGCCTGCAGACCATGGTCCTGGCCGGTGCCCTGTCGGTGTACAGCACGCCCCCGCCCAGCCTGCAGGCGGCCTACCAGGCCGAGCCCGATCTGGCCCGGCTCCACCTGAACCTGGGGGACAGCCTGAATCTGGCTCTGACGGCCACCCTGCTGGGCGTGCTGCCCCGCCGCTGAATCGTCTTCGACCATCATGGGTACCGGTCGCCGAGGACCTGTTCGTACGCATGGAGAGAGGACCGCATGGTCAGGCATCTACCCGGGCCGGGTCGTCAGCACCCTGCCCCGGCAGCAGCGGAGTTACCGGGCCCTCCTGCCGGGGCGCGGCACGCGGTGGTCGACTGTGCGCTGTACCGCGAAGGCGTCCGCGCGCCGGGGCCGACCGACGACCTGCCGGCCCTGTACGACGCGGCCCGCGCCACTGCGGGCGCTTTCGTGTGGATCGGCCTGCACGAGCCGGACGAGGCGACGTTCGCGACCGTCGCGGACACGTTCGGGTTGCATCCTCTCGCGGTGGAGGACGTCCTGCATCAGGAGCAGCGGCCCAAGCTGGAACGCTACGAGGACGTCACGTTCCTGGTGGTGCGGGCAGCGCAGTATGTGGAGCACGCACAGCTGACCGAGACCAGCGAGGTCGTCCACACCGGTTCCGTGCGGATCTTCGTGGGTGCAGACTTCGTCGTGACGGTCCGCCACGGCGCGATCGGTGAACTCCGGTCGGTGCGCGCCGATCTGGAAGCCGCGCCGCAACTGCTCGCTCAGGGCCCGTGGGCGGTCGTGCACGCCCTCTGCGACCGGGTCGTCGACGCCTATGTCGACATCGCCGCCGCCATGCAGGCCGACCTGGACGCGGTCGAGGCATCGGTGTTCTCCCCCGGTCCCACCATCGGCATCAACCACATCTACCAGCTGAAACGAGAACTGCTCGAGTTCAAGACCGCCGTCCTGCCGTTGCAGCGGCCCCTGGCAGTCATCGTCAACGGTCAGCCGCTCGGCGTGCCGAAGGAGATCCGCCGCTACTTCCGTGACGTCGCCGACCACCACGCCCGCGTCGTCGACCAGGTCACCAACTACGACGACCTGCTCAACACCATCCTGCAAGCCCGGCTCGGACAGGTCACCATCGACCAGAACAACGACATGCGCAAGATCGCTTCCTGGGCGGCCATCGCCGCGATGCAGACCGCCATCGCCGGCATCTACGGCATGAACTTCGCCTTCATGCCGGAACTCCAGTGGCGCTACGGCTACCCCGGCGTGCTGACCCTCATGCTGGTCAGCTCCGTGCTCCTGTACCGCACCCTGCGCCGGGCGGGCTGGCTGTGACAACAGCGACCGCCGGCCGGACGGCACCGGTGCTGGTGATGCTCGCCGCGATCGGTTTCATCGCGACGGTCGTCGTGTTGATCGCCCGGACACCCCTGCCTGGGGAAGCCACGGCCGCCGGGCTGGCGGCGGCCTATCAGCAGGCCCTCGCCGATCAGGACACCGACGCGATCAACCGATTGACGCACGGACTGCCGGACGACGCCGCCGCCATCGCGGTCCTGCTGTCGCCGACCCCATGTGGCGGCCAGGTCGGCCAGGTCCGGGCAGTGAATGCCACCGTGGACACCGCGACCCTGCTGCTGTACGACCGGAGCGGCCGGTCGTGCGCCCAGATGGCCATCGCCGCCCACGACGGACGCTGGTTCATCGACCCCTGGGCCGCACCGTTCCGCGAGCCGCAATGAGCTCACCCGTTCTCAAGGGTGGTACGACCGGTGCGCGTGTAAGCTCCCCGCCCTGTGAAGATCATGAACATCCCGGCGGCCGTCGGGCTCGCTGTCATTCTTACCCTCACCGGCTGCGGGTCGGACAAGGCCCCGGTGGCGCAGCAGCCGCCGGCAAGTGCGGCGCCCGCGAGCAGCGCACCCGGGGCCGCTCCCGCGGCGGCGGAGGGCGAGCTGATCGGCGCCAAGGGCAGCGCCTGCCCGATGCCGCTGTCCTTCCGGGCGGCGGCCGGCTGGAAGCCCAGCGCCGTCGACGTCAAGTCGCTCGGTGAACTCGCCGCCCTGGCGAAGATCGGTGACTTCACGGTGGTGTGCGAGATCGACGCCAAGCCGGCCGGCAGCATCGGCTTCATCCGGGTGCACGTGGCGAAAGGGCTGAGCGGGCTGCCGCGCGAGCATCTGGCGTCGTTCGTCAAGGCGGACGGCAAGGGCAAGGAGGTCTCCGGTGCGGTCTACTCGGACGTGCAGATCGGCGGAGGACAGGCCGCCGAGGTGACCTGGGAGGTCTACAGCGCTGTCGCCGAGCAGCGCACCAGGTACACCGCGTTCGCCCTGAACACCGGGGACGGCGCTGTGGTGGTGCGGCTCGCCCCGTTCGACGAGGGCGAGCACGCGGGCATGCTTCCGGCGTACGAGTTGGCCAAGCAGACCGTCAAAGCGGCCTGAACGAAGGGGCGGCCCGCGCCGCCCCTCACCGCACTACCGCAGTACCGTGTCGATGCTCTCGGCCCGCCATGTGCGCAGCAGCTCGTGGAAGGCGACCGGCCCCGGTCCGTACATGAAGTTCACGGGGCGGGGGTTGCCCTCGCCGTTGTAGTAGCCGGGCGTGCACTCGGACTGGAAGTTGAAGTTGTTCGGCGCGGTCTGGAAGATCGTCGCCGCCCAGGCGTCCTCGGCCTCGGCGGTCGGCTCGATGTAGCGGGCGCCGCGCTTGTTCGCCTCGGCGACGACCGCGCCGATGTGGATGGCCTGCTCCTGCAGCACGTGCACGAAGTTGACGGCCGCCGCGTTCTGCAGCGATCCGAGATGGAACAGGTTCGGGAAGCCGTGGCTGTAGAAGCCGTGCAGGGTACGCGGCCCGCGCGCCCAGTGCCCGAGCAGCGGCTTCCCGTCGCGGCCAGTGACGGGCAGGGTGCCGGACAGCACGCCGGAGATGCCGACCTCGAACCCGGTGGCGAAGATGACGACGTCCACCTCGTACTCGGTGTCGCCGACGACCACACCGGTCGGTGTCATCCGGGTGATGCCGCCGTGGTCGGCGGTGTCGACAAGCGTCACGTTGGGACGGTTGAACGTCTGCAGGTAGAAGTCGCTGAACGTGGGCCGCTTGCACATGTACCGGTACCAGGGCTTGAGGACCTCGGCGACGGCCGGGTCCTCCACGATCAGGTCGATGCGTTCCCGGATCCCGTCCATCTTGCGGAAGTCGGCCATCTCGTCGAGGTACTCGCGTTCCTCGTCGGAGATGTTGGTGTCGACGCTGCCGGTGAGCATCTGGCGCTGCAGTTTCGCGGTCGACGTCCACCGGTCGTCGATCAGATCCTCGTCGGCGTACCCGCCGGTGACGATCGTGAGGAAGTTCTCCATCCGTTCCCGCTGCCAGCCGGGCTGGAGCGAGGCGGCCCAGGCCGGATCGGTGGGCCGGTTGTCGCGGACGTCGACCGACGACGGGGTGCGCTGGAAGACGTACAGCTTCTCGGCGGACTCGGCCAGGTGCGGGATTACCTGGATGCCGGTGGCGCCGGTGCCGACCACGGCCACCTTTTTGCCGGCCAGTCCGGTCAGGCCACCGGACTGGTCACCGCCGGTGTACTCGTAGTCCCACCGGCTGGTGTGGAACGTGTGCCCCCGGTAGTCCTCGATGCCGGGGATGCCGGGGAGCTTCGGCTGGGTCAGCGTGCCCGAGGAGATCACCACGTACCGGGACCGGTAGGAGTCGCCGCGGTCGGTGGTGACCTCCCACTCGGCGTTCTCCTCGTCCCAGGTCAGGCCGGTGATCCGGGTGTGGAACAGGGTGTCGGCGTACAGGTCGAAGCGTTTCGCGATGGCGACGCAGTGCTGCCGGATCTCCTCGCCGGGGGCGTAACGCCACTTCGGGACGTACCCGACCTCCTCCAGCAGCGGCATGTAGACGGTCGCCTCGATGTCGCAGTGGATGCCCGGGTACCGGTTCCAGTACCAGGTGCCGCCGAAGTCGCCGCCCTCGTCGACCATCCGGATCTGCTGGACGCCGGCCTGCCGCAGCTTCGCGCCGCTGAGCAGCCCGCCGAAACCGCCGCCGATGACGGTGGCCTCGACCCGGTCGGTCTTGGGCGCACGCTCCTGGAAGGGGGTGTAGGGATCCTTGGCGTAATACCCGAACTCGCCGGCCGCCCGCCGGTACTGGGTCGCGCCGTCCGGCCGGATGCGCCGGTCCCGTTCCACCCGGTAACGCTCGCGCAACGCGTCGAGATCCGCGGGCTTGATGCGGTGCGGGAACGGGACAGGGGATGTGGGGGACATGCGGGCCCTTTCGCGGGGGTTCATCCGATCGTGTGATCCGAGGGCACAATTTAAAGCACTTGTCTTACCGAATGGGCATCCGACAGCCCCGTTGTCCGAAAAATTCATGCGGTGGTCCGGCGATGCGGTCCAGCGCCGCTTCTCAAAACCCCCATTTCGTACGATCCACGCGCGCCGCCTCACGCCGAGCGATCGTCACGTCACCGGTGCCATGAACAGGCCGACGATCGCGTCGATCAGTCCCGCCGCGACCGCGTCCCACGCCGGCGCGGGATCGCGTTCCCGCTGGGCGCAGAAGTGCACGAGCAGCGTGTGCGCCATGTGGATGCGCTCGTGCCGGACGTCCTCGGGGAGCTCGGGCAGGCACCGCTGCAACCCGTCCATGACGGTGAGCAGTCCGGTCGCGTCCTGGAACTCCTCGGCCGCCACCTCCAGCAGCCCCGGCTCGGTGATCAGCTGTGCGGAGAACCGCGCGTACCAGCTCGGATGCCCCAGCGCCGTCAGATGCTCGGTGATCGGCAGCACCACGCAGGCCACCCAGTCACGCAGCTCCCGGCTGCCGCTGTGCGCGACGAGAAGCCGCCGCCGGATCCGCTCGGTCCGTACCGAATGCCGCCGGATGATTGCCCGGACCAGATCGGTCTTGGTGCCGAAGTGGTAGGCGACGGCCGCGTTGTTGCCCTGCCCGGCCGCCTCGCCGATCTGCCGGTTGGAGACCGCCTGCACGCCGTGCTCGGCGAACAGCCGCTCGGCGGCCGCGAGCATCAGCATCCGCGTCTGCTCCGACTGCTCGGTCCGCTGCCGCCGGCCGCCCGCGCCGGCGGCGGCTTCTGCTCGGGGGCTCATCGTCGAACTCCGTTGGGTGCCGTGGGGGGAAGACCGCAAGGATAGGACCCTGACTGGCCCGGCCGGGTCACCGGAGTCGCCCGATCACTGCCGGGCGCCGCTATATGCTGACAGAGTTGTGCAAACCGGCCCCTTCCGCATGCTGGGAACCGGGCCGCGGGCCGCGGCCCGGCAGTTCGCGGTACTCGTCGCGGTCGCCGGCCTGCTCGCCCTGATCGGCATCCTCAACGATCCGGTCCACACGAACCGGCTGTTGCTCGTCGCCGCCTGCGACTTCGGTCTGAGCCTCCTCGCCCTGCTGCTGCCGTGGCGGCGGTTCAGCCGGCACGCCCCGGCCGCGCTCGGCCTGGCCGGGTTCGCCGTGCTCGGCATGTCCACCTGGTCGTTCGGGGGAGTGGCGGCCGGCACCGGGCCGTTCCTCGTACTCATCTACGCCTGGGCGGCACTGCACTTCCCGCGCTGGATCCTGGCCGGCTACGCGATCCCGGCCACCCTCGCCTACCAGGTTCCGCTGATCCTCACCGGCCAGCCGCCGCTCGTGCTCGGCAGTGCCTTCGTGCTGATGCCGATCGCGCTCGCCGTCGCGTTCCTGATCGAGGCCCACGCCCGCCATCTGCGCGACGACCGGGAACGGCTGTCCCGGATCGAGCAGTGGCGCGCCGCGATGATCAACACGCTGGCCCACGACGTCCGGGCGCCACTGGCCACCGTACGGCTGGTGTTCGAGGAACTGCAGGAGACCGCGACCGGACCGCAGGCCCGGATGATCGGTGCCGGGATGCGGCAGGCCGCGCGGATCGCGCGTCTGGCCGACGGCCTGCTGGACCTCTCCCGCATCGACAGCGCCGGGCATCTCAAGCTGGACCGGGCCGACCATCCGGCGCACGCGCTGGTCAAGGACGCCCTGTCGTACGTGCGGGAGGACGCCGACGTGCGCGCCGAGGTCGACGAGAACCTGACCGTGCACGTCGACAAGCAGCGGTTCGAGCAGATCCTGCTGAACCTGGTCTCCAACGCGCTGCGCTACGGCAAACCGCCGGTGATCGTCACCTTCGTCCGTGACGTCACCGGAGACCGCCTCGAGGTGCGCGACCACGGGCCGGGCATCCCCGACGACCTGCGTCCGCGCCTTTTCGGCCAGTTCGCCGTCGGCGGGGAGCAGGGCGTCGGGCTGGGTCTGTGGATCGTCCGGCAGCTGGCCGCCGCTCACGGCGGCCAGGCGGCCGCCGAGGCGCGCGATCCCGGCGTGGCGATGGTCGTCACCTTCCCGCCACCGCCGCCACCGCCTCAGCAGTAGCCGGACGGGCACTCCCCGCTGGCCAGCAGCTCGTACTGCCGGCACTTCGAACACCGCGGCGGGTCGGGCCGGGGCGCGGGCTTGGCCGCCTTCGCCGCTTTCGCGGCGGTCGCCGTCCGCGTGCCGCCCGCCGCCGAGGCGCGCGGCGCGGCGGCCGCCCGGGCCCGCTTCGGCGCCGCCGGCTTACCGGCCGAGCGCAGCTGCACCGCGTCGGCCGCCGCCACCAGCAGCGCGTCGTAGTTCTCGTCGATGTAGTCGGCCGGCAGGGACACGAAACAGTCCGGGTCGTCCGGATCCATCACGTACGCGCCGGACATCCCGAGCGCCACATCGTTGGCCTGCTCGGGTGCCACCGCCACGTCCACACCACCGGGGTGGATCTTCACAGCGATCGCGTTGACACCCTTCGGGCGCACCTGCAACGCCCGTCCCACGGTCCGCATGTCGATGTCCACCCGGCTGCGCAGTTCCAGCAGCAGGCGGGCCACCGACGGAGCCGCTCCGACCCCATCGGAATCCGTTCCGTACTCGTCCATCCGACCTCCGCTCCGATGCGACCACGTGATCCTCTTGCCGTATCGACACGTCCGTGCCGCACGTGAGAGCCGTTGTCACCCTACGACGCGATTTCCGCGCCGACGCTCACCCCCCTCTCAACGCCCCGCAACCTTGTCGCAACCATCGCCCGCTAAGGTCGCGGCCGGAGATACGGACGTCGATCCCTGGGGGTGAGCCGCATGACCTCGCCGCCCGCCGACGAGTTCTACCTGGCCGCGCACGACGGCATCGGCGGAAGGACACTGCTGTCCGACCGCACGCTCGGTATCGGCCTCGGCGCCGCCCTGATCGGCGAACTGATGTTCTGGCGCCGCCTGGACCTGACCGGAGACGACCTGCACGTCGTCGACACGCAGTCCACCGGCGATCCGGCCACCGGCATCCTGTTGCGGCGGATGGCGGCCACACCCGGCCCGCACGACCCGGGCCGGTGGATCGTCCATCTGGCCACCGGCTCCGCCGCCGAACTGGTCGAGCAGCGGCTCGTCACCGCGGGCCGGATGCGGCGGGAGACGAAACGCCGCCTGCTCAGCTCCACCACCTCGCTCGTCCTCGCCGACCCCAGGAGCGCCGGGGAACCGGCCGCCCGGATCCGCACCCGCCTGTCGTACAACGAGGAACTCGACATCGCGGACCTGATGCTCGCCGGCCTTGTCATCGCCACCGGGCTGGACGCGTTCGTCCTGGACACCTGCAACCCCCGCGACCGGGCCCGGCTGTCCGACCAGTTCCGCCGCCGCCTCCCGCAGCCACTCGCCACGCTGGTCGCACACGCCCGCGCCGCGGCCACCGCAGCCGTCACCGGAGTCCCCGGCTAACCTGCCGACGTGATCACCGCGCGTTCCCTGCTGCTGTTCGCCCTGGCCGCACTCGCCGAGATCGGCGGTGCCTGGCTCATCTGGCAGGGCTGGCGGGAGAACCGTGGCCTGTGGTGGATCGCCGCCGGAGTGATCGCGCTCGGGGCGTACGGCTTCGTCGCCACCTTTCAGCCCGACCCCCATTTCGGCCGGATCCTTGCCGCCTACGGCGGGGTCTTCGTCGCCGGATCACTGCTGTGGGGTGTGCTGGTCGACGGATTCCGGCCGGACCGCTGGGACCTGATCGGCGCCGCCCTCTGCCTGGCCGGAGTCGCCGTGATCATGTACGCGCCGCGCATCCACTGATCGGTGGACCCGCGCCCCGCGGCGATGGACGCCCGGGGCCGATGGATCGGTCGATTCCCCGGCCGCCCCGCGGTCACACGCTGGAGGCATGACCGCACGAGACATCTCCGCCGGCCCGGTCGGCACCCGTGACCGGGCACTGGGCCCCGACCTGGCGCGGGGCCTGATGCTGGCCCTCATCGCCCTGGCCAACTCGGTCGTCTACCTCTACGGCCGCCCGTACGGCGTACGCCAGCACATCGTCGAGACCGGCCTGCCGGACCGGCTCGTCAGCGTCGTCACCGTGACCCTGGTCGACGCCCGCGCGTACCCGATGTTCGCCGCCCTGTTCGCCTACGGCGTCGTGCAGATCTTCCAGCGCCAGCGCGCCGCCGGCCTTGCCGAACCACGGGTGCGGAGCCTGCTGCGGCGCCGCAGCGGATGGCTGATCGCGTTCGGCGGCGCACACGCGCTGCTGCTGTTCCCCGGTGACATCCTCGCCCTCTACGGTGCTACCGGCTTCCTGCTGATCGCCCTGACCCGGGTCCGCGACCGCACCCTGCTCGTCGCCGCCGGACTGTGGCTGATCGTGGTCGCGCTCGTGCAGGGCGCCGCCTACACGATGCCGTCCGACGGCGGCCGCTCGTTCTTCTGGTCGTTCGAGGCCGCCGACCCGCTGACCGCGCTGTCCCTGCGCCCCGTCGAGTGGCTGATGACCCCGGCCGGGCTCGCGGGCGTCGGCACCGCCGTGCTGGCCGGCACCTGGGCGGCCCGCCGCGGCGTCCTCACCGACCCGGCCGCGCACCGGCCGCTGCTGACGCGTACCGCGATCCTCGGGCTGCCCCTGGCCGTCGCCGGTGGGCTGCCGGCCGGGCTGGCCGTCGGCCACTTCTGGGAACCGGACGGACTGTCCGCCCTCTGGGGCGTCTCGGCACTGCACGCGGTCACCGGAATCGCCGGCGGCCTCGGTTACGCGGCGCTGATCGCGCTGGCCGCCCTGCGCATCGGCGACCGGCCCGGACCGGTGGCGCGGGCGCTGGCCGCGACGGGGGAGCGGTCGCTCACCTTCTACCTGTTCCAGTCGGTCGTCTTCGTGTTCCTGCTGACGCCTCTGCCGTACGCCCTCGGTCTCGGCGCGACCCTCGGCACCGCCGCCACCGCCGCACTCGCGGTGACCACCTGGCTGATCTCGGTGCTGATCGCCGACGCGATGCGCCGCCGCGGCGTCCGGGGACCCGCCGAGGTTCTGCTGCGCCGCCTCACCTACCGGTCGGCGATGATGGGCCGGTGACGGTGGTGGATGAACAGCTGAGACGCTGGAACCGGGCGTGGGCGCTGTCGCCCTACCCGCTGCTCGCCGTCGCCGCCGCCGTCTGCCTGCTCAGCGACGCCGCGCCGGTGCATCGCCTGGTCACCGTGACCGTCGCCGCCGGGCTCGGCGCCTGGCACTGGTGGTTCGTGCTGGCACATCCGCAATGGCCGGAACACCGGCCGTGGATCAACGCCGGCTACTTCGCGGGCGTGCTCGCCATGGCCACCGTCCTGATGCTGCGCAGCGACGCCTTCCAGCTGTTCGTCCCCGCCTGCTACGTGCTCGCGTTCGTCTCCCTGCCCGGGTGGTTCGCCTACGCCGGCGTCGTCGCGGCCGGCCTCCCGGGCCTGGTCGCTTCCGGCTTCGACCTCGACAGTGCCCTGATCAGCGTGGGCGTGGCCACCCCGGCCGCCGCCCTGTTCGGCGCGATGATCCGCACCATGGAGCGCGAGGCCGTCCGCCGCCGCGAGATCAACCGCGAACTCCTGGCCGTCTCCGCCGAGAACGCCCGGCTCGCCAGGCAGGCGGGCATCGCCGAGGAACGGGCCCGGATGGCGCGGGAGATCCACGACACCGTCGCGCAGGGACTCACCGGCATCGTCACCCAGCTGGAAGCCGTCGACGGGATCCCCGCCGAGGCACGCTCCCGGCTCGACGCGGCACGGGCGCTGGCCCGCACCAGCCTCGACGAGGTGCGCCGGTCCATCGAGGCGTTACGGCCGGGCCCCCTGCAGGGCGCCCGGCTCAGCGAGGCGATCGAGCACACCGTCACGACCTGGACCCGGCTGTACGGGACACCGGCGCACTACACGATGACCGGGACCCCGGTGCCGGTCCACTCCGAGGTCGAGGTCACCCTGCTGCGGGCAGCACAGGAGGCGCTGTCCAACGTGCGCCGGCACGCCTCCGCGGGCCGGGCCCACGTCACCCTGTCGTACATGGAGGATGTGATCGTGCTGGACGTCCACGACGACGGCCGCGGGCTCCCGGTGCCGCCGCCGTCCACCGGTTTCGGCCTGACCGCCCTGCGTCAGCGCGTGTCCGCCCTCGGCGGTTCCGTTTCGGTCGAATCGTCGCCCGGCGCCGGAACCGCCGTCAGCGTCACCGTCCCCACGATCGGGGCCGGCTCGTGACCGCGCTGCGGCTGGTGATCGTGGACGACCATCCGGTGGTCCGCGACGGGCTGCGCGGCATGCTCGGCACCCAGCCGGACCTGGAAGTCGCGGGTGAGGCCGCCGGGGGAGCCGAGGCCCTGACCGTCGTCGGCGCGATCCGCCCCGACGTGGTGCTGACCGATCTGCGGATGCCCGAGCCGAGCGGCGGAACCCTGATCCGCCTGCTGCTGGAACGTGTGCCGCAGACCCGCATCCTGGTGCTGACCACGCACGACACCGACTCCGACGTGCTGCCCGCGATCGAGGCCGGCGCCATCGGCTACCTGCTCAAGGACGCCCCGCGCGAGGAACTGTTCCGCGCCGTCCGGGCCGCCGCCCGCGGGGAGACCGTGCTGTCCCCGTCGGTCGGCGCCCTGCTGCTCGCCCGGGTACGCCCGGGGCATCCCGTACCGTCGGCGACGCTGAGCGCCCGCGAGCGGGAGGTGCTGGCCCTGATCGCGCAGGGCCGGACCAACCGGGAGACCGCTGCGGCACTGTTCATCACCGAGGCCACCGTCAAGACGCACCTGCTGCACATCTACGCCAAGCTGGGGGCCCCCGACCGCGCCGCCGCCGTCTCGGCCGCCCACCGCCGCGGCCTGCTGTGACCCGCCGGCCGTACGTGAGGCCGGTTCTGCGTGCCTGATCACCGGTGTGGGTACGGCCGGCGGCCCGGGCGTCACGGTCAGAGGCCGGCCGCGTCGTTGTAGCGGCGGCGCAGGTCGGACAGTTCCGTGTCGGCCAGCGCCTCCTTCATCGCCAGGTCGGCGTACCCGGCCGGGAACATCTCCCGCAGGCGGTCGACGTACTTCGTCTCGGCGGTCGCCTCGACGACCTGGATGCCCGGCGGGGTGCTGGACATGTCCACGATCACCGGGCCGGCCAGCTTCACCGCGACGTCCCAGGGACGCTGCGGCTCGGCCACACCGCACAGGTGGAAGCCGTAGACCGTACGCACCTCGGTCAGGGCGGTGACCTCGGCCGGTTCGTAACCGTAGACGCGGACGCCGCAGACCACCGACGGTTCCGTGGTGCCCGCCACCGGGATGGAATGCCCGCCGTGGTTGTGCTGCTCAGGGCTCGTCTGCTCGAGCGTGGTCCGCATCCGGTTCTCGATCTGCGCCCGCAGGTCCGCCGGGTCGGCCGTCGAGCCGATCGGGTCGGCCAGCACGATCGCGACGGCCGCTGTCACCAGCAGGACCAGGGCCGCCCACACGTACCGGGAACTCGTCAGGATTCTCATGATCACCCCTCACATTCCCGCCCGGGACGTCGTACGACGTCCCGGGCGGGCGTGCCGGTCAGCTGAAGACCACGTCGCTGCACCACATGTAGGCCTGGTCGAGGTGCGAGGCCTGCCAGATGATGAAGAGGATGTGGTGCCCGGTGTAACCCGAGGTCGAGACGTTGAACGAGATGTTCTGCGACGGCGCGTACCGGCCGGTCTGCGTGATGAAGTCGAGGTTGCCCCAGCCGAGGGTCTGGGTGGCCGGGTTGAACCCCTGCTTGCTGACGTAGACGCGGAAGTAGTCAGCGCCGTGGCTCGCCTGGTCGTACAGCTGCACGGTGAAGTTGCGGGTGATGTTGGTGGTCTTCCAGGCTCCGGCGCGGTTCAGGCTGTTGTTACGGGCGAGCCCGTTGCTGCACAGCTGACCGTCCGGGGTCCGTGCCTGGAACTGGGCGCCCAGCCCGTCGCGCAGCGCGCTCATCCAGTTCCACATGGTGTCGGGGTTGGCCTGGAAAGCCTGGTAGCACATCGGATCCTGCTGCTGCATGGCCGGATTCGTGTGCTGGCTGCCCCAGGTCTTCCAGCACTGGTAGGCGCGGGTGGCCGGGTTGATGATCGTGCCATGGGCCTGGGCGGTGCCCGTCCATTGCAGCGTGCTGGCCAGCATGGCCAGGATCACGACGAGAACCTGGACGGGTCGGCGGACGGCAGCGCGGTGTTGCCGTCCGGATTGACGGGACTCGTGTGGGGGCACGGTACCTCCTCCATTGTTCGGCGTTCGGGGAAATGGGAGCGCTCCCGGCGCAAGCATTACACCAATGTGTCGGGACATCAACCGATGTCTATAAGCGGCTTTCGCCAGGAGCGGATTCTGCCCTTGGAAGATCGCGCCGCCGCGGGGCCGTGAGCAGGTGACGGCACAGGCATGCTCGGGTCATGAGCGGGCAGATCGAAATCTTCAACGAGGCGGCCGACGACTACGACAGCGTCGGTGTCGACTTCTTCACGCCGTTCGGTGCGGCTCTGGCCGAGGCCGCCGCGGTCCGGCCCGGCGACCGGGTCCTCGACGTCGGCTGCGGGCGTGGAGCGGTACTGTTCCCCGCCGCGGCGGCCACCGGTCCGGGCGGGCACGTCACCGGCATCGACCTCGCGCCCCGCATGGTGGAACTGACCCGGACGGCCGCCGCCGCCCTGCCGCACGTGACAGTTCGGCTCGGCGACGCTCAGGCCCCCGCCTTCCCGGACGCCTCGTTCGACGTGATCACCGCTGGGATGGTCCTGTTCTTCCTGCCCGACCCACCGGCCGCCCTCGACGCCTACCGGCGGCTGCTACGACCCGGCGGACGTCTCGCCTTCAGCGCCGCCGCCTCCTACGACCCCGCCTTCCCGCAAGCCATGAAGGTGCTCGCCGGACACGCCGAGGGTCCGCCGTCCCCGCCGCCGGGTCAGGGCCCGATGTTCGAGAACGCGGACACCCTGCGGACCGCCGTGGAGAACGCCGGATTCGAACGCCCACGCCTGAGCAGGTACACCGTGGACAGCACCTTCCGCGACCGACGGCACTTCGTCTCCTGGGCCGGCTCGCACGGCGGCCGCGCCGTGGTGCGCCGGATCCCGCCGCAGCGGCTCGAGGCGGCCATCGCCGGCCTCGCCGCCGTCCTGCCCGAGCCGATCACCCTTACCACGACCCTGCACCTGGTGGTCGCCGATCGCCCTACAGTGGCCGGATGACCGCTTCGTTGTACCTGACCGGCCGGGGGACGTTCTGGCCCGGCGTGCCGACCGGCAACGACCCGCCACTCGTCGCGGGACGGCCTTGCCGCCCGCAGACCGCCCACCAGCCGGACCCGGCCTCCTTTTCGGGCCCGGCCTCGTGTTCGGGCCCGGCCTCGCTTCGGGAGGCACGGTGAGCCGGGGCCCGATGCCGGACGCGGGCTATTTCGACAAGTGGCACGCCGACATGGCCACCTCGCCCGTCCGGGACGCCGTCATCGCCCGCACGCTGGAACTCCCGGCCGAACTGCGGGACGCGGGCACCCTCAACCGGCAGGGCGTCGACGAACTGACCGGCGAACTGCGCCTGCCGCCGGACGGCCTTCTGCTCGACATCGCCTGCGGACGTGGCGGGTACGGCATCGAGGTCGCCCGGCGAACCGGCGCCCGCCTGATCGGAGTGGACTTCTCCGCCGTCGCCGTGCAGCAGGCCCGGTCCAACGGTGCGCACCGGCTGCCCGCCGGCCGCTCCGACTTCCGGGTCGGCACGCTGCTGGCCACCGGTCTGCCCAGCGGGTCCGCGGACGCTCTGATGTGCGTCGACGCGGTGCAGTTCGGCGATCCGCCGCTCGCCGCGCTGCGCGAGTTCCGGCGCCTGCTGGCACCCGGCGGCCGGCTCGCCGTGACCTGCTGGGAAGCCACCGACCCGGCCGACGACCGGGTTCCGGCGCGGATCCAGGCGGTGAACCTGCTCCGCGACCTGCCGGAGGCCGGGTTCACCGACGTGCGGGTGCATGATCGGCCGCAGTGGCGCCGGGCCGAACTGGCCATGTGGGAGGCGGCGCTCGCCGAGACCGGCACCGACCCCGCGCTCCTCTCCCTCCAGGCCGAAGGGCGCCGCTCGCTGGACACCGCCAATGCGATGCGCCGCGTCCTCGCCACCGCCACGGCACCCTGAGGGGCGTTCACTCAGCCGGCGCCCCACCCGGGTACGGACGCCTGATGCCGTGCTCGGCGAGGACGGACTCATAGAACTCCAGCAACTGAGACATCTCGCCGCCGACGTAGTCGAGATCGTCCAGTGCCTCACCGTCGGCGGGATCCCGGCGCAGCCGCCGGGCGGCGTCGACAACCTGATCCCGCAGTACGGCGAACGTGTCACCTTGGACGTGGATGCCGGGGAAGGCCCGACCGTGGAGCTGCGTCACGGCGACGTTGCCACCGCGCGCCAGCACGCGTGCTCGTTCGTCGTTCACCCGGAGATGTTCGCATCCGTCGGACGGTGCCGAGGCTGAGCAAAATCGGAGCTGAAAAGTACCGCTAGAGGATGATCTTGGATTAGGAGCGCTCCGACTGAACACGTTCGGTGCGTCGGTCTTTCACCGATGGGCAGGCCGCGGCGTACGGCGGTTTTCGGCCTGCAGTAAGGGCCGGCGCTCGCCGGTGCGGAGCGAAACCACACGGCGGGCCGGTGCGGGGGACCGGCCGTATCGGTCGGCACTATGGCGGCCCGTCCGGGCGGAGGGCGTCGAGCTGCTGCAGGATCGAGGGGTCGGTGATCTTCTCGTCCTCGGCGAGGAGCAGCACCTTGCTCAGGATCACGCTCGTCATCCGGTCCTCGTCGGCGAACGGCAGGAACAGGCGGCGGTGCGCGGTGGCGCCGAAACCGGCCGGGACGACGCACAGGTAACCGGCCGGTTCGACGTGGATGCTGCCGCTGGTGAGGTGCACCCGGTAGGTGGCCCGGCTGCCGCGGACCACGGCGGCCGTGCCGTCCACGGCGACCCGGGTCAGACCCAGCTCGGCGATGAGCGCGGTCAGCACGTCGGCCCGGGAGCGGGCGCCGGCCGGTGAGGACCAGCGTTCCGGTTCGGTGCCGGCGACCGAGACGACGAGGTCCAGGTCGCGCATCACCTCGGAGAACACCACCGGCGGCACCTCGGCCAGCGGTACCGGCCTGCCGTCACGCAACAGGACCAGCCCGCCGATCAGCACGTCACCGAGACCGAAGTATCCGTGGAACTCGCAGCTCAACGCGGCGGTCAGGCCGGCGCCGGCCGGGCGGGTGGCCTGATGGGCGGCGTCCTCGTTGCCGATGCTCCAGCCGCGCGCCGACAGCAACTGGGCGGCGACCCGGCCGGACACGTTCTGGCCGGCGAAGCGCTGTGACACGTCGACGGCCTCGCGTTCGGCGGGAGTCGGTACGTACAGCTCGCGGAACGCCTGTTTCACCGGCTGGCGGATCCGGTCGCGCACGATCCGTTCCTGCCAGCGGGCCAGCGTGCCGCCGGCCAGCAGGTCGGCCGGGTGCACGGCGGTGACCGGGCCGGTGACGTCGAGCTCGTCGAGCAGGCCGACCGTGCCGGAGCTGTCGCGCCAGATCAGGGCGGGCAGCACGGCGGCCCCGGCGGGCAGGGACCGCAGGCGGGCCAGTTCGTCCGGGCTCAGGGTCGCGGTGGTCGCGACGAGGCGCTCCATCAGGCCGGTACGCATCCGGCGGGCCTGATCGCGCAGCAGCTCCTGGTGTTCACGCAGCCGCTGGTAGGCCGGATCGGCGCGGACCGCGGCCGGCACCGATCTCAGCGGCTTGCCGGCCCGGCTGACCGCCAGCACCGGTTCCGCCCCGTCGAACCGCACCTCGACCCAGTAGTCCCCGGCGTCGGCGCCGGTCGGTGCCGCCTCGGCGATCCGGGCCTCGCAGTCCCATTCGAGGCGGCTCGCGTCGGCGGCTCCGGTCACCTGAGCCAGGTGGTCGAGGGCGACGCCGATCGCGGCGGCATGGCTGTGGCGGCGGTTGGGGCCGAGCTTGGCACCTTTTTTCGCCGACTCACGCAATGCCAGATAGCGGTCGAGAACCGTCTCGCCGGGGACCAGCGGCAGCATCCCGAACGCCGCGATGCCCTGCAGAGCGTTGTTCTTCACCCGTTTGAGCACCGCGGCCCGGTTGTCGCCGAGCACTGCCGACACCAGCTCGCTGGGTGCCAGCAGCAGCAGACGCCGCGCCGTGTCGAGCCCGGCCGCCTCGACCGCGGCGAGCACGGCGGCCCGGTCCTGCCGGAACGGCTCGTGCCCGTCGGGCATCGCCCGGATCAGCCGCAGCAGGGGCGCCGCCGGTTCCAGGCCGAACAGTGGCAGCAGCGCCTCGGCGTCCCCGGTCGTGGTCCGCCACCGCCAGGCCCGGTGCCGGTCACCGGCCGGCCGTTCCCGCAGCAGGTCGAGCAGCCCGGCCCGCTCCGGCCCGGTCAGGTCGGCGGCCCCCAGATGATCGGCTGTCTGCTCGTCGCCGGTCCAGTCGAGCGCGAGCCGCACGAATCGCAGGCCGCGGGGCGCGACATCGGCGGGCAGTCTCGTGGGCGTGGCCGGCACCGGCGCGGTCACCCGCCGCCACACCAGTGCGTCCAGGTGGCCGCGGACCGCATCGGCGCACGGTGTGTCGGCGAGAGCCGTCCAGAGGTGACGGTCGTCGGTGAAAGCGCGCTCGACGTCCTGCGCGGCGAGCTCGTCACTGCTGTGCAGCGCGTCCAAGACCCGGGCCGTGGCCTGCCGGGTCAGGAATCCCAGCGGTGTGTGGAGCACCGCCCGCATCATCCCGATATCACCCTCGGCGACGGCCCGATCTGCCAGGTCGTCGAGTTTGGGGCTGGTCCGCGGGTCGCAGCCGAGCGCCGCCACGAGCAGCGACCGGTGGCGGCGCGTCGGCCACGGCACCTCGAGGATGTGCCGGACCGCGGACGGGTCGGTCACCGGGAACGCGGCTGCGAAGATCGGGTCGAGGGTGGTCAGGAGATCGTCCACGTACTCACGGAAGTGGCCGTCGGAGCGGCTGTTGCCGTGCCGGATCAGCTCGGTGATCTCGTCGGCCAGGACCGTGAGCCCGGCCCGGTCCGCGGCGCGGGCCTTCCCGGCCAGGGCGGTCAGGCTCGCGCGATCCTCCTGGACGACGTCGGTGAACTGCTCGGGCACCTGATCGAGTGGCATGATCAGCCACCCACCAGAGCGACCAGGCGCAGGAACACCACCGGCTCGCCGAGACGAACCGTGATCTCCTCGTCGAGCGAGCCGACCTGCCGGCCCCCGTTGAAGATCACAAAGGTGCCGCGGCTGAACGCCCGATGCGCCCGGGCCACCTCGCGCTCCGGGTCGGGCGCGAGGACGGCTCGGTCTGGCAGCCGGATCACCCCGGTGGCCGCCTGCGCCCGCAGGTCCTCGTCGGAGAGGAACTGCCGGTCGAGTGCCCGCCGGCAGCGGGCCGTAGCGGCTCCGGCCAGCCGGATCTGCTCCTCGACCGCGCGGCGGATCAGCTCCCGCGCCGTCGTGCTCTCCCCGGCCAGCCGCACCAGCACCCGTGGCAGGCCCTCGGGCGTGCCGGTCACCCGGCTGCGCACCTCCACGTCGACCATGGCCGGAACCCTAAGACAGGGGTACGACAGGAAACGCCCGTGCCCCGGGATGGTTGGATCGGCGGGTGAACTACCAGGAGCTGTTCGCGCAAGTCCACCGCCGGCCGGGCATGTTCTGCCTGGACGGCGAGTTTCATACGCTCACCGCGTTCGTGCGCGGGTGCGAGGCCGGCAACGACTGGCAGCTGCTCGCGGGTTTCCGGGAGTGGCTCGTGACCCGGCTCGGCGGGGGTGACAACCTGGTCTGGGAGGGCCTGGTCCTGCGCCTCGCGTTCCCGGACCGCGAATCCGGCCCCGGCCGCGAAGAGTTGCGGGCCGACCCGCGGATGAACGAGAAGGCCGTCGAGCTGCTGTTCCAGCTGCTCGACGAGTTCCTGCAGAAGCGGAACGAACACGACGGCCTGGCAAAGATATTCGGGGCCTACTTCGAGTCCAGGAGCAGACGTGCCACCCCCTGACGGGGACGCCGCTGGGTCGTCCGCCCGGCGGCTCGGGCCGGGCATGGACGAACTCACCGACTTCCTGTGGCAGATGGAGATCGCCGCCTGGGAAGAGGCGTGGCTCTTCGAGATCCCGCTCGGCTCGATCGACAGTCCCGGCCCTTGGCAGATCGTCCATGGCCCGTGGCCGGCGCCGACGTGTGCGGCCGTTCTCCGGCTCTGGTACGACGCCGGGTGGATCGGTCTCCACTACCGCGACCCACCGCCGGGATGGGATGTGGGCGCGCCGCACTGGCGTGACCGTGTCTCCGCCGACGGCTATGTCCAGCTGTATCGGGCCGACGAGGGCGAGACGACGCTGAGGGAGCAGTGGTTCGAGCACGTCATCGACATCGCCCGCGGCCTTCCGCTCAGGCCGTGACGGTCCAGGGCGGCGTGAAACGGCGCACGTACGCCCGCGCCCGCGGCAGTGGGTTCTGCCAGTAACCGTCCGGCATGCGGTGCAGGTGGGCCGCGCAGAACTCGGCCAGGCCGGTGGTGATCCGGGCCCGTTCGATCCGCCGGTTCTCGAAGGCGGCGTTGACCGTCAGCACCTCCTGCTCGAGGTTCCAGCCGGAGGCGTCGAACGCCCAGGCCTCCCATGTGGCGTACACGTGGAAGGGGTGCTCGTCCCCGGCCATGGTCATCGCCGTGAGGCCGATCTCCCGGCCCGGGTGAAGCTCCCGGCAGGTGAAGGCGAGGATGTGACAGGCGCCCGCCGCGAAGAAGGCCTGGTCGCCGCGTTCCCAGGCGACGCGCTGGTCCGCTCGTTCGAGCGGCGTCCGCCGGAACACCCCGGCCGCGGTGACCGACATGCTGTCGAGGGTAGCGGCGCGGCGGGCGGAGAGTCGCGGCACTAGTTTCCTGGAAAGAGATGTGAGAAGGAAGCGCCGCTGGAGCCGCCCACCGCTGGCGTCGATCCTAGGGTTCGCGGCGACTAAGCGCATCCGGATTCGGCGCGGATCTCGGCGGCGATGCTCGCGGCCGGCCGTGAGCCGTCGACAACCAGGTCACAATGAGCGCGGAGCGGTTCGACATGCTGTTCGTGGGCGTCGCGCCGATGGTCCAGATAGTTGGCCAGGAGCACGTCCAGGGGGAAGCCGTCCCGTACACACTTGCGGTGGATCTTGCGCGCCAGGCGCAGGTCGGCGGCCAGCTCGACGAACACGTCGCAACGCCGGTGCGGCACCGGCGGCCTGATCCGCGCCGCGAACAGCCCCTCCACGATCACCAGACGGTGGCGGCGCAGCGCGGCCGCGGTGTCCGCGGTGAGCCGGCCGGCATCGATCGAACGGGGGTCACCCACGTCGAGGCGGGGAATGCCGGTGCGGTCCGGAATCCACACGCCACGGTCACGGGTGGTGACGTAGTAGTCGTCGCCGTGCAGCACCTCCGCGTCGCCGAACGCCTCGGCGATCGTGGTCTTCCCGGCTCCGGAACCGCCGGTCAGGGTGAGCAGCAGGGGCGTCACGGCACCGTGAGACCGATCGCGGGGGCACCGTCGGCCCAGTCGTCCGGCAGCACCGCCAGCGTCCCGGCCGCCGCGGCGGCATGCAGTCCGACCGGCCCGGCGGCGGCCAGTTCACCGGACGGTCCGACCGGGACGATGCGGACACCGCCGGGCATCAGCGTGGCCCGGCCGGTGACCGTCACCGTCGGCAGCGGCGTCGCAGGACGTCCGGCGAGCGCGCCGAGCAGCGGTTCCAGCAGCGTCAGGGCGGCGACCAGCCCGGCGTACGGATTACCGGGCAGACTCACCACGAAACGCCCGTCCGGCAGCACCGCCAGTGCCTGCGGGTGACCCGGCCGGCAGGCCACACCCCGTACCAGCCACGTCGCCCGTGCGCCGGTCAGCAGGTCGTGCAGATGGTCGGCCGCTCCTGCCGACGACGATCCGCTGACCACGACGACCTCGGTGGCGGACGACTCGAGCGCCACAGCGAGCGCGGCCGGGTCGTCCGGCACCCGCCGCGAGCCCGCGAAACTGCCGCCGGCCCGCGCCGTGACCGCCGTGACAAGCCCGGTGAAGACGTCCCGTACCTGGCCCGGCCCCGGCGTACCGTCGGTGATCACCTCGTCCCCGGTGACCAGCATGGTGACCGCGGGCGCCCGGTACGCCAGTACATGCTCGACGCCGGCCTGAAGAGCGGCCGCGGCGACGGTGGCGGTGACCGTCCGCCCGGCGGGCGCGATCAGTACACCGGGCGCGAGGGCGTCCCCGGTCCGGCGGATGTGCCGGCGCGTTCCCACGGAGCCGATGACCAGGCCGTCCACGACCCGGCAGTCCTCGTAGGGCAGCACCGCCCCGGCCCCGGCCGGCAGCGGCGCCCCGGTGGCGATCTCCAGAGCCGTGCCGGGCGCCAGGCCCGCGCCGCCCGCCGACTGACCGGCGAGGATCCGGCCCCGGAGCGTCCACGGCCCGTCCCCGGCGATCACGTAGCCGTCCATGGCCGCGTTGTCGAACGCCGGCACCGGCCGCTCACAGCGCACCGCCGCCGCCAGCACCAGGCCGGTGGCCGCGACGACCGGGGTGAGGCCGGCCGGCAGCGGCTCGGCGGCGCCACGCGCGGTGGCGTAGGCCTCGGACCACGACATCTGCACCGGCCGAGTAGACCCGGCCGGTGTGTCCTCGCCGTGCCCGGCCTGCTGCCGCCGTGCGACCAAAACCTCACCCATCGTCCACCCCGGATGTGACCTGCGGCCCGTGCCGGGCCGCCACCCGATCATGTCCGGCGCGGCGCGGCGGCGACAGGGCCGTCCGGCCCGCTATGCCGGGTCCCACACTCCCCGGGCGGCGGCGTCGGTGGCGTACGCGGAGAAGTCACGGCCCGGCCGGCCGAGAATCTTCTCCACCACCCCGGTCGGGACGGTGTCACCGCGCTCACCGAGCCGCACGAAACTGCCGGTCAGGGCGTCGACCACCTCGTCGGGCAGGCCGTCGGCGCGCATCGCCTGCCGGTACGCCCCGGGCGTGCCGTCGAACTCGATCCGCCGTCCGGTGGCGCGCGAGATCTCCGCGACCGCCTCCCCGAACGACAGCGCCCGTGGCCCGGTGATCTCCACCAGTTCACCGGCGAGATCGTCACCGGTCAGCGCCGCCACCTCGACCGCCGCGATGTCGTCGGCGTCGATGAAGGCCTGCCGTGCCTCCCCGACCGGCAGGCACAGGCGCCCGTCCACGACGGACTGCCGGAAGAACGTCTCGAAATCCTGATGGAACCAGTCGGGACGCACGATGGTCCATTCGGCGCCGGAGTCCCGTACCCAGGCCTCGGTCCTCTGCAGTTGGTCCATGCCCATGACCTCCAGGCCACGATCGGAATGCAGGACCACCCGCCGCACCCCGGCGCGCAGCGCCTCCGGGAGGAAGGCCTCCGGCATTCCGGTCCGGTCGGGCAGGAGCACGAACATGATCGGTACGCCGTCGAGCGCGGCCGCCCAGGTACCGGGATCCTCCCAGTCGAACCGCTGCTCGGTGTGGCGCGACACCACCCGGACGTCGCCTCCGGCGTCCCGCAGACGTGCGGCGACCCGGCTGCCGACCGTGCCGGTGCCGCCCAGTACAAGAATCGGGCTGCTCTGGCTCATGTGCCCACGCTAACCCGGCTGCCCGGGAACTGCCCGCCGTGATGAGGCAGAGTGGGGCAGTGGCTTCCGGGCGGGGTACTGGTGCTGGTGTTGTCGTCGGCGCTGGTCCACGCCCTGTGGAACGTGCTGTTCGCGAAGGTGTCGCGGGGCGCGGCGGCCGTCGCGGTGGCCAATGCGGCCTCGTTCCTGGTGCTGGCACCGTTCGCGCTCGCCCGTTGGCGGATCACCGCCGAGGCGTGGCCGTTCCTGCTGGTGACGGCCGCTTTTCAGGCCTACTACCTGGTGGTGCTGCGGCGCGCCTACGCCAGGGCGCCCGCCCACACGGTGTACCCGGTCGCCCGCGGACTCGGTCCGGTCCTGGTCCTGGCCGTGGCGGTGGCCGGCGGAGCCCGCCTGCCCGGCGCCGCGTTCACTGCGGTGGCCCTGATCAGTGCGGGCGTCTGGCTGACCGCGAACGGTGAGGTGAACCGCCGGGTCGTTCTGGCGGCGGTGCCGGTCGCGATCTCGCTGGCCGCCTATCCACTCGTCGCGTCCCACGGGCTGCGTCACGCCGATCCGGCCACCTACCTGTGGTTGTCGCTGGCACCGCTGACCGCCGGATCCGTGGCCGCGAGCCTGATCAGAGCCCGCGGCGCCGCGGAACTGCGCTCCGAACTGCACCCGGCGGCCGTCGCCACCGGCATCGGGATGGCCGTGGCCGGCGGCCTCACCACGGTGGCGCTGGCCATGGTGGCCCCGGCCCAGGTGCCGGCGGTGGCCGCTCTGCGCGAGACCGGCATCCTCTTCGTCGTCCCGCTGTCCTGGCTCACCACCGGCACCTTCTCCCGCAACGCCGCCGGCGGCGCGGTCCTCGTCTTCGCCGGGGTCGCCCTGCTCGCGCTGCACTGAGTTCAGCCGGGCGGCCCGCTGCCGGGAACCACGAGCTTGTTCTGGTACGCGGCGACGACGGCCTGAGTGCGATCATGCACCTCCAGCCGCATGATGATGCGGCAGACGTGAGTCTTGACGGTGGCCATGGCCAGATGCAGCCGGCCGGCGATGTCCTCGTTGGTCAGCCCGTAGGCCATCAGCGTGAGGATCTCCCGCTCGCGCGTGGTGAGGCGATCCAGAAGGCCGGCGACCGGACGCGCGGGGGCGGGCCGATCGGTGAAGCCGGCGATGACGCCACGAGTGATCGATGGTGCGAGGTAGCCGTTGCCCTTGGCGACACACTCGATCGCGGTGGCCAGCTCGCCGGGAGCCGCATCCTTGAGCAGGAATCCCGAAGCGCCGGCTCGCAGTGCGGCGAAGACGTGCTCGTCGTCACCGAGACCGGTGAGGATCAGCACCTTGGCGGTGTAGTCCGGGTCCGGCGTGAAGTCGTCCGCGGTGAGCCGGCGCGTGGCCTCGACGCCGTCCATACCCGGCATACCGAGGTCCATCACCACGACGTCAGGGGTCAGCTCGCGCGCCAGTTTCACGGTCTCGGCGCCGTCGCCGGCCTCGCCGACCACATCGAGGTCCGGATGCACCGACAGCATCATGCACAGCCCGCTGCGAACCAGGGCCTGATCGTCCGCGAGTACCACGGTGATGGCCATCAGCCGACGATCCGTTCCGGCGCCGCGGTCGCCACCAGGCCGTCCGGCCTGCCGGCCGCCGGGCGCGTGACCGCGTCCGGCCTGCCGGCCCCCGAGCGCGTGACCGCGGGCAGGACGGCCTGGACGACGAAACCGTCGGCGGTCGGCCCGGTGTGCAGTGTGCCGCCGACGGTCTGCACGCGTTCGCGGAGCCCCAGCAGGCCGTGTCCAGTCGACAACGGTGCCGTACCAGCGGCTCGCCCGCCGTCTCCGGGTGCCTCGTCCTGCACCGTGAGGGTGAGATGGTCCGGAGTCCAGGCCATGCCGACCCGGATGGTCGCCTGCGGCCCGGCATGTTTGAGCGTGTTGGTGAGCGCCTCCTGAACGAGGCGGAAGGCGGCCAGCCCCACGCTGGGGTCGAGCAGGCCCGGCGTACCCCACACCTGTTTGCTGACGGTCACCCCGGTGGCCCGGGCGGTGGTGAGCAACGCGTCGACACCGTCCAGGTCCGGCTGCTGCCCGGTGACGGTGTCGTCACCGTCACCGTCACCACCGGCGGACCGCAACAGGCCCAGCAGACGGCGCAACTCGTTCATCGACTGCCTGCCGACGTCCTGCACCGTGTCGAGAGCCGCTTCGGCGCGCTGCGGATCATCCGCCAGGACAGCGCGGGCACCGGCCACCTGCAGCACCATCACGCTCACCGCGTGCGCCACGATGTCGTGCAGTTCCCGCGCGATCCGCAGGCGCTCGGACCGGAGGGCAGCCGTGGTCTCCGCCTCATGGTCGGCTGCCCGCTCGTCGGCGACTCGGGCACGATGGCCCAGCAGCCACGCGGTTCCGGCCACCAGCATGAGTACGAGGACGAAGATGAGCTGCCATTGCGTGTCGCCAGTGCTTCGCGAATACAGGGCGAACGGCAGGGAACAGGCCACCCACCCCGGCAGGGAGCGGGACGGCGGCCGCTGCCGGGCGAGAGCGGCGAGTGCGACGAGCATCCCGGCCAGCGGCGTGTACTGCAGGAACGTGAAACCGCTCGCGCACGCCCAGAGGAGCTGCACGGCCAGCACCGACACCGGGAAGCGACGTCGCAGCAGCAGTGCCGACAGGGTCGCAACGCTGCCGGCCGGGATGAGCCACGGCGGAGCCGTTCCGCCCCGGTACAGCTCGTTGTCGTTGTACCAGACCAGCAGATCCACCGATCCGGTGGCGAACAGGATGAGCGACTCGGAGACCCATAACGGGAGCACGACTCTGCGGTGGGCGCCGTGAAGGACGACATTCATTTCGGTCCCGGCCCCCTCTTCGGCAACTTCGGCGGTTTGAAGATGTCGCCGACTCCCTTTTGAATATCGGTGATGATGCCTTTGACGACAGCGCCGACCGGTCCTGTTCCGAGGAGCGGACCCAGGTCGATCGGTCCGGGTTCGGGAACCGGCGGGGGATCCCCGGCGCCGGGTGTCGGTGTGCCGGTCTGCGCGATGGCGACCGGCGCCGGCGCGGCGAGCGCCTGGCCAGGATTCATGCTCAGCGTCAGGACCGAGATCGCCGTCACGGCGGCTACCCGTATCTGTGGTTTGTCGGACATGCACCTATAGTCCGCTGGGCTGCCGGTTCGCGCGTCCGGCTTCGGCGTTAAATCCCCGGAGCCGCATGCAACCGTGGCGGTAATGCCGTGGCGGTACCCCGGCGGATGCACCTCTGCGGTACCCGCCGGAGGCGCACCGGGCCGCCGATCGGTACCGCTGGGGAATCATCGGCGATCTACCGCTACGGGCCGACGCTTTTCCGAGGCCGGGACGCGACGATTTTCTCGTCACCGAATCGGATGCGGGAAAACGCGATGACACAGAACTCTCCGCATTGCGGAAATCCCGGAACGGACCTGGAGGAAGTCATGTATTCCCTGCTCAACGTCCATCGGGCGCCGGACGACGCCTCCGCGGGTGGTCACGAGGCCGAGCTCCGTACCCTGCTCGCGATGGCCTCGCACGACCTCAACAGCCCGCTCACCAGCATCGCAGCACACGTCGAGATGCTGCGATCGGACTACGCCGACGCCCTGGGCGAGGACTTCGCCGAGGATCTGGCCGCGATCGAGCGTGGCCTGCGCCGCATGACCCGGATGACCCGCGACCTGGTCGACCACGCCAAGGCGGACCATCCGCTCGACCCGGTCCCGACGTCGCTGCGCGAGCTGGTCGCCGAGGCCGTGGCCGACCACACGGCCGGTCCGACCCCACCCGAGATCACCGTCACCGGAACCCTGCCGGACATCCTGGCCGACGCGGACCTCCTGCGACGGGTCTTCGACAACCTGATCGGCAACGCGGTCAAGTACACCCGGCCCGGCGAGACCCCGCAGATCAACGTCAACGGCCTCGTCGGTACGGACGCCACCGTGCTCATCCGGATCACCGACCGGGGGATCGGCGTCCCCGCCGGCGACCGGCCGAAGGTCTTCGACGCCTTCCACCGATGCCACAACAGCCGCGGTTACCCGGGCACCGGCCTCGGCCTGGCCAGCTGCCGGCGCATCGTCGAACGTCTCGGCGGCCGGATCGGCGTCACCGGGAACCCGGGGGGCGGCAGCCTGTTCTGGTTCACCCTGCCCGGCACCGCCCGATGACCGCCGTCAGGAGTCGTCGGGCCGCCATCCCGCTCTCAGCAAGCGCTCCCGGACACGGGCGATGTCCGCTGGCGTGGGACGGCCGCCGAGCCCGGCCGCGTCGTTGTCCACCCGGAGCGGGTCGCCGGACACGAACGCGGCGACGACGGCGGCCAGGTGCTCCTCGCTGTAGTGGTCGTGAAGAGCGGCCAGCAGCGGGCGGTGGTCGGCCTCCGGCAGCCCCGCCGGCCAGGCCCGCCACAACGCCTCCAGGTCGGGCCGCAGGTGCTCGGGCAGAAACAGGCCGCCCCGGGGGCGCAGCACACCGGGTTCGGCGTGCGAGTAGTCGCGGGCCTCGACGACCAGCCCGTCCGCGCCGAACAGCAGGATCGTGCAGCCGGCGATGGTCAGCGGCTCGCCTCCGGGGTACGTCACCGCCCAGTACTCGACGGTCGCGGTGTCACCGCTGACGACCGGTTCACCGAACCACACCTCGGCCGGCTGGGTCTCCTCGCCGAAGCACTCGCCGAGATAGACGCGCAGCCCCGCACGTCCGCGGTACCGGCGTGAGATACCGGCCCAGTGGTCGCCGTGTTCGGCCTGCAGGGCCGCGATCGCCTCCACGTCCCGCGCGGGCCAGGCCACCCTCCAGGTCTGCGCCCACCGCCGGGCCCACCGTGCCGTTTCCACCCCGATGATCCTCAATTCCGGTGATCCTCTACCGTCGATTCGTGACGCTACTCCCGGGGTACGACGATTCCCGCCTCTGCCGAGAGTCGCCCGAGCTGCTCGACGCGCCGGGATTCTGGCCGGCGCACCTGGGCAGCCATCTGATGGAGACGATCGACGAGGCGGCGGCGCTGTTCGGCGACGACCCGGAGGTGGTCGAGCGGACCTACGCCCGGCTGACCGGCCACGACTCCTGGCCGGTGTTCCTCTTCGGCACCGGCCGCGACGCGCGCCTGGCCGTCGTCTACCGCAACTTCGCCGAGGACGAGGGCGTCGACTACCTGCTGATCCCGGACGGCGCGGACGCGATCACGTTCGCCACCGACGAGGGCGGCCAGTTCGGCCGGGGCATCACGTGGAACGAGCTGGCCGCGCTCGCCGACCGGCAGCCCGACGATCGTTCGCGGGCCACCGTCCTGCTGCTGCTCGCGCCGATGCTCACGATCGTCGAGGTGCCCGACGAGCAGGCACGGCACCGCCTCGCGCGGGCGCTGCGGACCGTCGCGGTGACGGGCGACGCTGATCTGATCGCGGCCCGGATCCTGCACCCGGACCAGGACGAGGACGAGGACGAGGATCACGATGGCGTCGTCCCCCGGCGGACCGGCCCGGAGAGCGTCGTGGACCGCCTTCTGGTGCCCTGATCAGGTCAGTGCGTAGTTGCGCAGCAGGCCCAGAGCGGTCGCCGCATGCGGACCACTGACCTGCAGCTTCGCCTCCGCCACCGGCAGACGCAGGGCGCCGACCCGGCAGAAGTCACCGGCCGGCCCGCTGATCACCGAGTCGGCGCCGGGGTCACCGAGCTGCCAGGACGAGCCGTCCGGCGCGACCAGGTCACAGCGGATCGGCACCGGCGGGAGACCGGCCAGCCGGAACGCGTACGGCAAAGTGGCGTGCCCCAGCCAGGCCACGTGCCGCAGCCGCGCCGTGTCGGGATAGTCCAGGCCCAGCGGCACGGTGATGTCCAGGGCGTGTGCCCAGTGCTCGGCGAGCCGGGTGGTGGCCAGGCTGTACGGCTTCAACGGCGTGGCCACCCACTGCACGGGCCGTCCTGGGTCGGCTGACCGCAACGCCGCCAACGAGGCGTGCCGGGCCGACTGCCACCGCCGCAGGATCACCGCCCCGTCGGCGCGTTCGGCCTCGACCAGGGCGGCCATCGCCGCGTCGACAGTGTCGCCGAGCTCATGCCAGCGGATCGCGTCCGGCCGTCCCTCGACGGCGGCCGGTACCGCTTCCTCGGTCTGTGCCAGGTGCAGCACCACGTCGGCGATCGTCCACCCGGTCGCGGCCGAGGGGGTACGCCAGTCGTCCGGCGCGAGCCGGGACAGCACCGCCCCCAGTTGCTCCTGCTCGGATTCCAGATCGTCCAGGATGTCAGCGGCGGTCACGGTGCACTCCTTCGTGGAGGATTCCGGTGGGACCGGGTACGGGTGGCGCGATGGAGCCACCGCGGCAGCATAGAAGACCGCCGACGTCCCACGGGGGGCGGCGCGGCACGATCCCGGCCTGCCTATGATCCGTGGATGGCCGTCTTCGCGCAGATCTCCCTCGGTGTCGACGACTGCGAGCGGGCCGCGGCCTTCTGGGCGCGGGCGCTCGGCTATGTGCGGCGGGCGCCCCGCTGGCCCGGGGACGACTGGATCGTCCTCGAGCCGATGCCCGGTGCCGCCGGGACCGCCATCGCCATGGACCTCAGTGAGACGCGGCCGCCGGAGTTCCCGCGCATCCACTTCGACCTGCGGGCACCGGACGGCGACCTGGACGCCGAGGTCGACCGGCTCCTCGCCCTCGGTGCGACCCGCGTCGACTGGCGGTTCTATCCCGCGCCGGGGGAGCGGCACCCGGCCGAGCCGGCGTACGTGGTGCTGGCCGATCCGGAGGGCAACCGGTTCTGTGTCAGTGCCTGACCTTGTCGTTTAACCAGTTCGGCGGGGCTTGGTGCCCTTCTTGTGATGGCTCGGCCGATGATGCGCCTGGCCGGTGACCAGGATGAGTCCACGTCGTGGCGGACAGCGGCTTGTCGGTTGCGGGAGCCTGGCGGACGTCCAGGGCCGGGGCGGCTGGGTTTCGGTGCACGCGCTGGTGAAGGACTCGTCGCGCAGAGGTTCCGAAACCCCCGCCGTACCCGGGCCGGGGTGAGCCGTTCCGGGTCAGCGGGCGCTCCCAGGGTCGGCGCAAATCCTGTCCGGGTGTATCCGTCGACACGCACCACGACGCCGTGCGCAGTGTCGGCTTCTATGGTCGGTGCCGACGGCGTACCGGGTTGATGCGGGAGGTGCGGGGTGCAAGCGGCTCCTGTTGCTCGATATGGTGCCCTACCGCTCGCAGCAGACGCAGAATCAGCTGCCGGTACGACGACTGCTGTTCGTCATCGCCCCGGGGCCGGGTCAGATCCCGCCAGGTCACACGTAGCCGGCTGACCCGTTCGGGGGGCAAGGCATAGATAAGGCTCCAGCCGAGTGCTGTCACTACAATGCCGACCACGGCAACCCGTCAGCGGCGTCCCGCACTGAGTGGACCTGCCGCAGGCTGCTGATCAGACCGGCCAAGCCAAGCAGGCCCAGGAATGCCAACCGCATCAATGCGAACGGCCGCTCCGTCATCGCGTCCATCGCGCGGAGAAGGAGGCGATCCCCGCGAGCCAGCACCGCCCCGCCGAAGACGATGGCGATGATGCCTCCGAGCCAGCCGTAACCGGCGATCACCCAGAACAAGACGCGTTCGCCGTGAAGCGGCGGATAACGCAGCATGCCGGCGATGATCAGGGCGCCACCGGCGATGCCCGTCATGCCGGTGAGCAAGGTCAGAGCGGTTTTTACGTTCTTCTCGCTGGAGACCGCGACGGCGACAATCGCCGCGGCAAGGAACGTCAGATAGCCTCCTCCGACGCCCAGCACCGAGGCGAAGATCAGCGGCGACACCACGGTCACCGCGACCGGGGATGCGTAATGTCGTAACGCAGAAGAGGGCGGTATCCGTCGAAGCTGGTACACGCTGAGCAGGACACCGCTGATGGCCAGAGCCGCCACTGCGACGCGCGCCGCGGCCGCGACATCGTTGGTCAGCAAATTCACCGCGATGGCGGTGACCACCCCGAACAACCAGAACCCGATATCGCGAGGTACCCGGTTCGGTGAGGAGGGCACATCGGCCGGAATATCCGAACTCGACATCAGAGCAGCATGATGCTTCTGGGGTCACTGCGGCCAGCGCCTGCTGGGCGAGCTGCTCGATCTCGGCGTGGGCGCAGACCATGACAGAGGAGGATCGGCGCGGCCTGACCCCACTGTTCTGGTTGCAATCGACCAAGACACATCAGGAGTTCGTAGGCTCCCGGCCCACCTTCACCACAGGAACGACTGCGCGGCGAAGGGCTCACACCGTTGGGCGACCCATCCGTCTACGGAGTGCTACGCCGGCTCGAGCAGGACGGGCTGGTCACCGCCCGGCTGGAGCCGTCGGCGGACGTCGACCAGTTGCGCCCCGAACTCGCTGAAGAACGGAACGATCTGGTCATATTCCGCGGCGAACCGATCGAACAGCACCAGGCTTGAAGCGCCGCAGCTCGCGGGTCCACTGGTGGGTGAGGGTGAAATCGGACAGTACGGCCATCGTGTAGACGCCGGACTCGCCGTCCCAGCCGCGGCTGCGCGCGGCGACACCGCCGCGCCGCAACCGGGCCGCGTGGCGCTGCTGGGTGAGGTGTACGAGGTTCGGCATCACCGGGCAGCGTAGGCGGTCACACCCAGTGGTACGACACATTTGTCACCAGGTCGGCGACCACCGTCACGAAGAAGACGGCCCAGCCGACCAGGTTCCGGGAGCCGACCCTCAGGTGGGCGATGAGCGCGCCGGTGAAGTAGAGGACCAGGCAGGCGGCGGCCACCGTGCCGAGCAGCGGCACGGCGAATCCGAGCAGCAGCCCGGCCGTGCCCGCGGCCAGTAATGAACCGAGCACCGGCACGTACCGGCGTGGAATGCCTTTCATGTCGGCCTGCGACTTCGGGTACTCGTGCCCGATCAGGTAGAACACCGCGGCGCTGCCGGTGAAGAACGCGGTGACCAGCGTGACGGTGATGTAGAGGGCAGACATCCGGGATCCTCCTGTTTGGTCGGTCACCGTGAGGACGATCCGGGCGATCGGTTTGTGACAGTCACCTCGCCCGCCGCCGGATCAGGGCCGCATCCTGCACCGGCGGTACGGCGGAAACGCGTGGCGTACCCCCGCCGTAAACATGTGATACGACAATGTGTCACCGGCCCTTCACCTGCTTTGTTGATCATGGGTGGTCCAGAACGGGAAAGACGGGAGACGGCATGCCGCAGCGCGTGTTCGTGCACATCGGGGCACCGAAGACCGGAAGCACCTTCGTGCAGAACCTGCTGTTCGGCAACGCCGACCGCCTGCGGCGCGCCGGACTTCTGGTGCCGGCCACGTTCCACGCCCACGACCAGGCGATGACCGACCTGCGGCAGGTGCCGTGGCGCGACGTCAACCTGCACTGGTCGTGGGACCGGCTGGTGGAGAGCTTCGCCCGCTGGCCCGGTGACGTGGTGCTCACCAGCGAGGGCCTCGGCGCCGCCACCGCCGACCAGGCCCGCCGTGCGGTGGAGAGCCTGCAACCGGCCGAGGTGCACGTCGTCGTGGCGGCCCGCGACCTGTGGCGCACCTTCCCGTCGATGTGGCAGCAGACCATCCGGGCCCGCAGCACCTGGCCGTTCGAGGACTTCCTGAAGGCCGTGGAGCTGGGCAGGTTCGAGGGGTTCTGGGACGAATACGTCGCCAACCGGATGTTCCAGCGCTGGGGTGACCTGGTTCCGGCCGCCCAGCGGCACGTCGTCACCGTCCCGCAGCCGGGTACCCCGCACGACGTGCTGTGGCACCGGTTCGCCGGCATCCTGGGCGTCCCCGGCGAGATCGATGACAGCGTGGCGCCGCCGTCGAACCCGTCACTCGGTGCACCGGAGATCGAGTTGCTGCGGCGGGTCAACGCCGCGCTCGGCGACGACTATCCGCACCGGCTGCCGTACCAGCGTGTCGTCCACCGCCACCTGATCCGGGCCGTGCTGCAGGAACGCGACAACGACGTACGGTTCGGCGTCGGGCTGGACCGGGCCGGATGGGTGTCCGAACTCGCCGAACGGCAGATCAGCGAGCTGCGGGACTACCCGTGCCACATCGTCGGCGACCTCGCCGAACTGCGGCCGCACCGGATGGACGGCTCGATGAGCCCCGACGACGTCGGCGAACGGCAGCTGCTGGACGCCGCCGTCGAGACCATCGTCGCGCTGATCGGCCACGCGGACTCCCTGCAGCAGCAGCTGATCAAGGAGCCCGCGGGCATGCTCAGCCGGGTCCGGCGCGGCCTACGCCGCCGCCTGGTCTCGTAGCCGGCGCGGCTAGTTGCGCAGCCTGCGGTAGGCCCGTGCCGACAGCGGCACGAACACCGCGGCGATCAGCATCGGCCAGCCGAGCGCCAGCCACACCGCGTGCTCGGCCAGCACCCCCTCGGTGAGACCGGTCGGGTTGCCGAACAGCTCCCGCGCCGCGGTGGCGGTCGCCGACAGCGGATTCCACGCCGCGACCGCGCCGAGCCAGCCCGGCATCGTCTCGGCCGACACGATCGCCGTGGACAGGAAGCCGATCGGCCACACCAGCACCTGCACGGCCGCCGTCGCGCCGCCCCCGCGGAACGACAGCCCCACGAAGATCCCGATCCACAACATCGCAAACCTCAACCACAGCAAGAGGAGTACGGCCAGAGCCGCCGAAGCCGGATCGGAGGTGATCCGCCAGCCGATCGCCAGACCGCCCAGCAGCAGCACGAGCAGTTCGGCCGCCGAGTTGGTCATGTCCGCGCCGACCCGGCCGAGCGCCACCGACGCGCTGCCGATCGGCATGGACCGGAACCGGTCGGTGATGCCCTTGCCCGCGTCGGCGGCCATCCTGGTGGCTGTCGTCTCGACGCCGAACATCATGCTCAGCGCCATCATGCCGGGCAGCAGGAAGGCGATGTAGTCGCCGCCGCCCGGCACGCTGATCGCCCCGCCGAACAGGAAGCCGAACACCAGCAGCAGCATGATCGAGAACAGCAGCCCGAAGATCGGCCCCCATGGCTCACGGACCCAGTGGGCCAGTTCCCGCTGCGTGATGATCCAGCCGGCGCGCAGGGTCGTCATCGGGCCGCCTCCTTCTCGGTGATCGCGAGGAACGCCTCGTCCAGGGTGGGATGCCGCAGCCGCAGGTCCTCGGGCACCACGCCGAGGTCGTCGAGGCGGCGGACGATCTCGGCCAGACCGGAGGTGACCTCGATCGTGATCGTGCGGTCGTCCTCGCCGGCGACGCCGCCCAGCCGGCCGGCCAGTTCACCGGCCGGGCCGCGCAGCGTGATCGTCACCCGGTCGCCGCCGACCTGCCGTTTCAGCTGCTCCGGCGTGCCCTCGGCGATGACCCGGCCGCTGTCGACCACGGTGATCGCCGAGGCCAGCTGGTCGGCCTCGTCCAGGTACTGCGTGGTGAGCAGGACCGTGGTGCCGCGGGCGGCGGCCTCCCGCACGCTGGTCCAGACCTCGTTGCGGCCGCGCGGGTCGAGCCCCGTGGTCGGCTCGTCGAGAAACAGCACGGCCGGGGTGAGGATGAGCCCCGCCGCGATGTCGAGCCGCCGGCGCATGCCACCGGAGTACGTCTTGACGGGCCGGTGTGCGGCCTCGGCCAGTCCGAAGGTGTCCAGCAGCGCGGCCGACCGAGCTTGGGCGGCGCTTCTGGTCAGCCCGTAGAGGCGGCCGAACATCACCAGGTTCTGGTGGCCGCTGAGGACCTCGTCGACGGCCGCGTTCTGCCCGACCAGGCCGATGCTCCGGCGCACCTCGGCGGCCTGTCTGCGGACGTCGAAGCCGGCCACGCTCGCCGTCCCCTCGTCGAGGTCGATCAGGGTGGCCAGCGCCTTGACAGCGGTGGTCTTGCCGGCGCCGTTGGGCCCGAGCAGGCCGTGGATGACGCCGGCGGGCACGTGCAGGTCGAACCCGTCCAGGGCGAGCAGGTCGCCGTATCGCTTGCGCAGTCCTTCAGCGATCAGGGTGTGCACGGACGCTCCTTAAACTCCGTATACCTTACGGAAATTGTCGCGGGCAACACCGTACACCCCACGGGGTAGATTTCGCACATGGAAAAACAGGACGTCGACCGCACACTGACCCTGCTCTGGCGCCGCACCCTGGGCACACCGCAAGGATCGAGAGGACCGAAACAGCGGGTCAGTGTGGACGAGGTCATCCAGGCCGGTATCGCCGTCGCCGACGCCGAAGGGCTCCCGGCCTTCTCGATGCGCAAGGTCGCCGACCGGCTCGGCCTCAAACTGATGTCGATCTACACGTACGTCCCCGGTCGTTCCGAATTGATCGGTCTGATGGTCGACGAGGTCATGGGCGAGGTCCCGCACCCGCCGCACAGCGGCACCTGGCGCGAGCGGCTCACCGGGGTCGCGCGGCACCTGTGGGACGAGTACCACCGCCACCCGTGGCTGCTCCAGGTCGAGAGCAGCCGGCCCTGGATCGGACCCAACGGCACCGACCGGTACGAGTGGCAGCTCGCCGCCATCGAGGGCGCCGGACTCACCGACCTGGAGATGGACCAGGTCGTCACCGTGATCGGCGCCTTCACGGCAGGTGCCGCCCGGATGTCGGTCGCCGCCCGCAGCACCGCCGAGGAGAGCGGCATCTCCGACGCCGAATGGTGGGAGGTCAACGCACCCATCCTGGAACGGGTGATGCCACCCGGCGCCTACCCGCTGGCCGGGCGGGTCGGTACCGCGGCCGGCGAGGAGTACAACGCGGTCGCCGACCCGGCGCGGTCGTTCCGCTTCGGCTTGGACCGCATGCTCGACGGCGTGCAGGTACTGATCCGGTGAGACACAATCAGCGCACCATCCGACGGGGGAGAACTTGTGATCATCATTGCCGGTGAGCTTCGCGTGGAACCGTCCGACCGGGACCGCTACCTGACCGCCGTCGCCGACGTGACCCGCCTGGCCCGGCAGGCCGACGGCTGTCTCGACTTCGTCCAGGCACCCGACCCGCTCGATCCCGCACGCATCACCGTCTACGAACGCTGGGAGTCCGACGAGCACCTGGACCGCTTCCGCGGCACGCCCGGCCCCGACCCCGACGTGCCGCCCGTGCACTCCGCCGACGTACGGAAATACCGGATCAGCGGGGTCGAGCAGCCGTGACCGACTACGACGCGATGTACCGCGACGGCACGGCCCCGTGGGAGATCGGCCGGCCGCAGGCCGCCTTCGACCTCGACGTCAGCGGACCCCGGGTCCTCGACCTCGGCTGCGGCACCGGCGAACTCGCCCTGGAACTCGCCCGCCGCGGCCACCGGGTCACCGGCGTCGACATCTCGGCGGTCGCGATCGAGCGGGCCCGCGCCAAGGCCACCACCGACGGGCTCGCCGTCGACTTCCGGATCGGCGACGCCACCACGCTGGAGCCCGGCGAGTTCGACGCGCTGTTCGACTCCGGGCTCCTGCACAACCTGCACCGCCACGGCGGCGCCGAGGACTATCTCGCCCTGCTGCCCCGCCTGGCCGCGCCGGGCGCGGTCCTGCAGGTCCTCGGCATCTCGGCGTCGTCGGGCGAGGGCTGGGGCCTCACCGAGGACTACCTGCGGGCCGCCTTCACCGGACCTCACTGGAACGACACCCGCATCGACGTCATCGAGGTGACCGCGACGATCGGCGCCCTGCCGGGGCTGCTGACCCGGACCGTCCGCACGGGAGCCTAGAGAACCGGAAAGATCGATGGAACCGATCGGCGCGCCGATGCCTTTCGGAAGGGTATGACAGAGCGGATCAGCGAACTGCTGAACGAGGCGGTGGCCGGTGTCGAACCGGCACACCCCGATCCGGTCGGGGCGGTGCTGCGGCGCAGGCGGGCAGCGCGGCGTACATCGGTGCTGACAGCGGCCGTGGTCTGCGTCGGGCTCACGCTGGGCGGAGCGGTGGCCGCCCAGCAGCTGAACCATGGGCCGGACACCGGTGTGGTCCCGGCCGCAGTGCCGGTGCCCTACATCGACGGTGACAGCGTGGTGGCCGGCTCGGTGCGGCTCCCGATCCCGGACGGCTGGCAGGTCGTGACCACGTACCAGCCGTGTGTGAACCCGGCCCGGGCCATGGTGATCTGGACCGCGGAGGTCGACAGACCACTGTGCCGTAACGCGGCGGTGGAGATCTTCCACAACCCGCACACCCTGCCTGGAGGCAGGATCGTGCACTCCGACAGCGAGGTCATTCCGGGCGGGATCATCATTCCGCGGGCCCAGATCACTCTGCCCGGCGGGGAACCGGGCCTGCTGGAACGCGACGAGGGCGACCCAGGACGCACACCAGCGGGGTACTACCTCGACACCACTTTGAAGATGCCCTGGTCCCAGTCCAGCATCATGTTCCGCCTCCACCGCGACGACGTCGGAAAGATGATCGCGTCCATGCGGAGCGCACCCGTCGGCGCCGGAACCCTCGCCCTGCCACGGACCGCTGTCGTAGCCGACTTCATCGTCTCGGACGCCACCGGCCGGGTCGCGTCGAACGGGTTCGGCCGGATCCGGGACCGGAAGGCGATCGACCGGGTGCTGGAACTGCTACGCGAGCAGGACACCGTGGTTCCTGACCCGCAAGCGTGCGCCGGCAGTGCCCAGGGCACCGCGCAGCTCGTCATGAAGCCCACCGAGGGTGTGCCGTTCGGCACGGACCCGTCGCCGGTCCCCGGGCCGTCACCGGCACCGGATCCCCGGGACACCACCGTGGTGACGATCGCCCTCGGCGGCGACTGCCAGGAGGCGGTGTCGGCCCACGGCGGGCGGGTGCGGTTCAGCGACGAGGCCCTGACCGAGCTGAGGACGATCTTCGGGATCGGTGCCCGGTGAACAATCAGGACACCGGCGCGCCGGACTTCGCGCGGTGGGTCACGGCCCGGTATCCGGCGCTGGTCCGGTACGGCACGCTGCTGACCGGCGACCGCGGGCACGGCGAGGACCTGACCCAGGAGTCGTTGGTGAAGACGCATCGGGCGTGGCGGCGGCTGCATCCGGACGGTGACCCGGAGGCGTACACCCGGCAGGTGATGGCCCGCGCCGCCTGGCGTCTCGGCTGTCGGCTGTGGCGCGGCGAGGTTCCGGCGGCGGCCCCGCCGGACCGGCCCGCCGGCGGTGACGCGTACGACCACCGCGACACCGCTGATGCGGTCCTGACCGCGATCCGGGCGCTGCCCGCCGGCCAGCGGGTCGTGCTGGTGCTGCGCTACTGGGCCGGGCTCACCGAGTCTGAGATCGCCACCCAGCTGGGCTGCTCGACCGGCACCGTGAAGAGCCGCGCGAGCCGGGCCATCACCGCGCTGCGCCGCGCCGACGGGCCGCTCGCCGAGGCGTTCGCCCATGCCGCGTCGGATGCCAGCGGCTGAACAGCTGCGTCCGGCCGCCCGCACACGGGGACGGGCGGCCGGACGTTAATCATCCCGCGTCCCGAGGTGCGGAGTACCCCCCTGCGGTACAGCAGGCGGCTCAGACGCGACGCAGGACGGAGACGACCTTGCCGAGGATGACGGCGTCGTCGCCGGGGATCGGCTCGTAGGCCGGGTTGCGGGGCTCGAGGAACACGTGACCGCCCCGGCGGCGGAACACCTTGACGGTCGCCTCCTCGTCGATCATCGCGGCCACGATGTCGCCGTTCCAGGCCTCCGACTGCTGGCGTACCACCACGATGTCGCCGTCGCAGATCGCGGCGTCGATCATCGAGTCGCCCTGGACCCGCAGGCTGAACAGGGTGCCGCGGCCGACCAGGTCGCGGGGCAGGTTCAGCAGCTCCTCGGCGTGCTCGTCAGCCAGGATCGGGGTACCGGCGGCGATCGTGCCGACCAGCGGCACACCCACGGTGTCGCCGGGCCGCCCGGCCGGGCCCGGCGGCTCGAGGAACATGCGGATGTCGACGGGACGGGCCATGGTACGGCCGCGGCGCAGGAAACCGTGCTCCTCGAGGGTTCGCAGGTGCCGGCTGACCGACGAGCTGGACATGCCGAGCGCGTCGGCGATCTCGCGGGTGGACGGCGCATATCCGTACTTGACCGCCGCGTCCCGGATCACGATGAGGATCCGTCGCAGACGCTCGGGCAGGACGGACGTGTCGTACTCTTCCTCGGCTGGCACCTGGAGATCTTGCCTGATGAGGAACGTGAATCCCGGTCCGCCGCGCCGTGCACCGCTCAGGTGTGACGGACCCGGACTGCCGATGACCGCCGCAGCGGTCGTCGGGCCGGTCCGGGCCCACCCCTATCGTGATCGGTTCCGGTCACAGGTCGCGGCGCTGGAACGACAGCGCCGCCAACCCCAGGACGAGCCCCGTCCACACCGCCGCCCAGACGAGATACTCCCAGGTCAGCGGTTGCATGCTGAGGAACGGTGACTCCTCGGTGCCGGAGCCGACCTGGGCCAGCAACGCCGGATCCTGGAACGCGTTCATCGCTCCGCGCCACAGCCCGTCGGTCGGCAGGAGCATCCGGGACACCGTGCCGACCATGGCGACGCTCGGGTTGCCGAGAGCACTGCCGACGGATCCGACGACACCGGCGATCCAGGTGGCGCCGAAGAGGCCGACCGCCACGATCCCGGACGCCATCGGCGAGATCGCCGTGGAGAACAGCAGGCCCAGGGTGAGCAGCGCCGCTGTTTGGCCGGCCAGCAGCAGCAGGCCGGTGACCGGATGCGGCGGCCAGTAGTCGACGGTGATGTGGACGATCACGAACTGGGCGACGCCGGCGACCGTCACGAACCCGGTCCCGAACGCGACCAGGCCCAGCCATTTGCCGATCAGCACCTGCACCCGGCGGATCGGCCGGGTCATCATCGCCAGCGCCACCCCCGACTCGACCTCGCCGGACAGGGTCGGCCCGGCCAGGAACGCGGTGCCCAGCGCGGCGATGAGGCTGAACCCGAACATCACCAGGTTCAGCACGGTGGACCCGGCCACCTTGGCCTCGCCGCTGGTCAGGCCACCGTAGTCGGAGGCGATCTCGGAGAATCCCCAGGCGCTCAAGCCGAGCAGCACCGCGGTCAGCACGGCCAGCGAACGCAGCACCCGGCGGCGCGAACCCTCCTGCAGGGTGAGCGCGGCGATGGTCAGCACGGTTCTCACGGCTGCTCCCTCAGAATGTCGAGCAGCCGTTCCTCGAGGCTGACGCGGGCCGGTTCGACGGCGTGCACCCGCACGCCGAGTTTGACGAGACCGTCGATCAGCGCCGGTACGTCGTCGGGCAGGGTGACGCTGTAGTGGTCGCCCACCCGTTCGAAGGTCCCCAGCAGGGCGGCCGCGTCGGCCGGAACCTCCGTGAGGTGCAGCCGGAGCGTCCGGCGGCCGAGCAGTTCGGCCAGGGTGCCGGAGGCGGCCACCCGGCCCTGGTCGAGGATCATCACCCGGTCGCAGACCCGCTCCACCTCACCGATCAGATGCGAGTTCAGCAGCACCGCCACCCCGCGGTCCTTCAGCGACAGCAGAAGGTCACGCACGTCGGCGCGCCCGAGCGGGTCGAGCGCGCTGGTCGGCTCGTCGAGCACCACCAGTTCGGGCCGGGCGACCAGCGCCACGGCCAGGCCCAGCCGCTGCTGCATGCCCTTGGAGAAGCCGCCGACCCGATCACCGGCCCGATCGGCGAGACCGACGAGCGCCAGGGACTCCCGCCGGCCGGGATCCGAGACCTTCACCCCCGCGAGCCGTACGTGCAGACGCAGCACCTCGTCGGCGGTGAGCCACGGCTGATAGCGGAACAGCTCCGGAAGGTATCCGACCCGCTCCCGGGACCGCGGGTCGGTGTTCGGCCGCCCCAGCAGCATCACCTCCCCGGCGTCCGGGCGGACCAGGCCGAGCATCATCTTGATGACGCTGGTCTTGCCCGCCCCGTTGGGCCCGAGCAGCCCGAGCACCTCCCCGCGGCCGACGGTGAACGAGACACCGTCGACCGCGGTCCGCCGCTTGTAGCGTTTGCGCAGGTGGGACGCCCACACGGCGGGGGAGTCGATCACTGGGCCCACCGGGTCTCCTTCGCGACCCGCAGCACCTCGTCCGTGCTGAGCGAGCCACCGGCCACGTTGATGAAACCGTCCTGCACCCAGAACACCACCGACAGTGCCCCGCCCTCGGCCGACAGCACCGTGGCCGGCGCCTTGCCGACCTTCGTGGTGAAGCTGGTCTCGCTGCCCTCCTCGACGATCAGCGGCAGCGTCCCGCCGTCCTTGGCGAAAGCCTTCAACTGGCCCGCCACCGATTCCGGCAGCCCCGGCAGCGACAGCAGATAGTCGCGGGCCGTCTCGAACGGCACCCCGTTGGAGAACGCCTTCGGTGCCACCACCCGGCCCACCATCAGTGCCGGCATCCCGCTGTTGCCCGGCCACACCGCTACCAGCCCCGGCCCGGCGGTCAACCGGAACTCGGTGGCCGTCAGACCCGCCGGTGGCTCCGGGACCGGCCGGCCGAGCGCTTTCTCGGCCTTCGCCCGGTCGAACTGGAACACCCCGAGCACCCGGTCGCCGACCAGGAAGTGTGGCCGGCCGGTCACCCCGGTCGGCAGGTTGGTGACGCGCGGGCTGGCCAGACCGGTCGCCTCCCGTGCCTCCCGGACGTCGCCGACGTCCCGGATCTTCGGGCGGCTCTCCACCCGCATGGCGCCGAACTCCTCCAGCTCCGGCAACTGCACCAGGTCGGCCTGCGGAATCGTGATGGGCGTGACCTGCTCGGTCCGGAAGATCTGGAACCAGTTCCCGGCCGCGGCCGCCGACGCCCCGCCGAGCAGTGCCACTACCCCGACGACCGCGACGAACGGTGTGCGGACACTCCGGCGCCGTGGCCGGACCGGCCGGGGCGCCTCGGCCGCGGCGAGCGATCCGGTCAGCCGCTGCCAGCCGGCGTCCACGTCCACGTCCGTCCCGAAGTCGAGGGCGGATCCGATCAGCAGAGCGTCGGCACCGGACGAGGCCATCCGGCTGCCGCATTCCGCACAGTCCTCGACGTGCAGACGGTCCACGTCGGCGACGCCGTCCGGCTCGTCGAGCAGCCGGCGCAGCACGCCGTCACCGGGATGACGCATGACGGTTCAACTCCTCACGAAGAGCGGATTCGGCGCGTCGCACGGTCGTGCCCACGCTGCCGGGGGAGAGATCGAGAGCGGCGGCCACCTCGGCGTAGCTCAGCCCGCTGTGCCGCAGCACCAGCGCCACAGCCTGTTTGCGGGGCAGGCGGGACAGCGCCGCGCGTACCCGCTGATGTTCTTCCTTGGCCACGACGGTGTCGGCGACGTCCGGCGCCACGGTGAGCCGGTCGGATGCCGCCTCCTCCCGGGAGACCCGCCGCCGCCCGGACCGCAGATGGTTCAGCGCGGTGTGCGCGGCCGCCACACACAGCCAGCCGAGCGCCTCACCGGCGGGGACATCGGTCCGCCCGAACGCCAGGAAGGCTTCCTGCGCCACGTCCTCGGCCTCGTCGCGGGAGCCGAGGACACGGGCCGCCACCCCGACCACCTTCGGGTAGGCCGCCCGGAATATGTGTTCCAGGTCGGATCGAACGGAGGCCGGCACGGCGTCCCCCCGTTCCTTCAACAGTTGCTTCACACCAGGTAAGCACCGCCGCTAAGCCGGATGTGACAACTTCCGGATCGCCTCGGTGACAGTGTCCGGATCGACGAGTTGATGCAGATGCCGGCCCGGGGTGTGTTCCACCGGCCAGCCGCAGTCGCGGGCGATCTGTTCATACGGCGGCCCGAACAGGAGGTACCCGCACGGCCGTTCGTCCCATCCGGGCGCCGCCGGGATCTCCTGCTGGTAGTACGACAGCGGCAGGCGCGGCTGCTCCGCCTCGACGATCCGCCGGGTCGCCGGATCGGGGAACATGGGGTCCACCTCGGCATCGCTGAACCAGCGCGTCCACTGCGGCAGGCGGCCGTCGGCCTCCACCAGGCCTTCAAGAAGACGCAGATTCTCGGGCGAGACCACCGCGGTCCTCCCACGGCGGGCCGGGACGGCGGCGTCGGCGAACACCAAGGCCTTGATCGTACGGTCCACGCGTTCCACCACGGCGGGGACGAACAGACCGGCATTGCTGTGTGCGACCAGAACCACCTCGGCGTCGTCCGGCAACCCGTTGATCGCCTCGGCGACGGTCTGCGCCACCGCCGGCCAGAACGGCGGGCCCGCGTCAGCCACGTGCAGCAGCGACGGCACGATCGAACCGGGCAGCCGGCGGGCGATCGGCGCCCAGGTCGCGGGGCCGACCGAGGGGCTGTGCATCAGAACGTGGGTCATCGCCATCGGCTCAGACTCGCTCAGGCGACCGGATCTCAGCGACCCCGTTCTGCTGACGGCCTACAGTGCGTGGGTGATCTTCGTGTCCCGGGACCGCTGCGCCAGCCCGTACAGCAGGATGGTCGTCCCCGTCCCGGGCGTCACGGTGCTCGAGTGGTTTCAGCGCGAGTGGCGCAACGTCGACGCCGAGGACACCATCGGCGGTGGCGCCTACGGCCTGTACACGCTCTTCGAAGCCGTGCAGGAGCACGACCTGCCCTGCCCGGCGACGCTCGAGGAACTGCATGCCACACTCGACGAGCACCTGTGGATCGAAGCCGACGACCCGCTCCGCCTCGACGAGCGCGGCCTGCGGGTACGCACCGACGACGACGAGGTCGACCTGGCCTACTACTTCCTCGAGGACTCGGCCGTCGCGCGGTGGCCGTCGCGTCTGGCGTACGTCGTCAACGAAACCTGGCCCCTGCCCGCCGACGCCGCCACGCACGGTCTCATCCCCGACGTGCCGGTCCGGGTCGCCGGGACGCCCGCGCCCGGCGACGATGCGGTCTTCCTGGTCCGCACCGGCTGGGAGCACACGGAGTCCGGCCACAACCTCGACCTGGAGGGCGCGATCGTCTTTCCCGGCGTGCTGCTTCCCGAACTGCCCGGCCACCTGCTGGCGGCCGGCGACGGCGTGGCCCGGACGTGGCCGGCGGACGCCCAGCTGCTGAGGTCCCTGGTCGTTCCCGGCGACGCCGATCCCGGCGCCGCGCTGCGCCGGTACATCTCACTGCGGGCCGGATACGGCCTGCGCGGCCCGGACGGCCGGTCGGCGCCGACCCGCGAGCAGGTCATCGCGTGGGCGGCGGAGGGCCCGGCTGACGCCTCCCGGGCCGACGTGAGCACGCACATCGGGCAGGCGGCCCGCTACCTCGACAGCTTCTTCGGCTACGACCAGATGCTCGTCTTCGACACCCGCTGGGCCGCCGCACACCCCGGCCTCGCCGAGTCCCTGCTGCGTTACGCCGCCCACTGGGACCCGTTCGAGTGAGGGCCCGCCGGCCGGATCAGTGCATGCCGCGGTAGGTGCCGGTCGCGTCGGTGGCGTCGGCGAACTCCTCGAGATCGAGGTTCCCGATGGTCAGGTTGGCGGAGACGTCGATGCGCAGCACCAGCGAGGTCAGGTCGTCGGGTTGCGGCAGCGGGAGCACACCGGATCCTAGGTCGCCGATGGCGTGTCCGCGAAGGCGAGCCCTCGCGCGGTGAGCGCGGCCTCCAGGATCCGGATCGCCCTCGGCCCGACACCGTGCATGGCGAGCAGCTCCCGACGGCTGCGAGCCGCCACCTGCGTGAGGGTGGTGATGCCGGCCTCGAGCATCGCGCTGTTGGCCGGCCGGCCGATCGGCGGAAGGTCACCGATCTGTGCGGGAACGTCACGGGTGCTCACCGGACCCACGATAGGCCCGTCCCGGCCGGAAACGGTCGACGGGCCCAAGGGCGCCGCACGACCAGCCGTCTGACCGGCGCGGGTCAGCGGGGCTGGACACCGCCGGTCAGATCGCTGATCCGGCCCAAGTGGTCGAAGGCGACCCGCATGTGCGAGCCGTCCGGGTGCCGGCCCAGCACGCCGCCGCCCTTGACGTCGTCCACGCGCCAGCCCTGCTGGCGCAGGAAGTTGACCACCACGGTGCGGTGGTCGACGGCGAAAGCCTGCAACACCTGGCCCAGCACGGTGAACGCCCTCTCCGGCGGCACCGCCCCCTGCACCTTCGACGGCAGGTTCTCCAGGTGGAAGAAGATCGCCCCGCCGTTGTAGGTGCCCCGGTAATAGGGACGCCCGGTGAGGCCGGAGGCGACCAGCGACAGCCGGTGCCCGTCGATGTGGTCCAGGCGCAGCGACGGCTCGTACAGCTCGCGGATGCCCTCGCCACGCCCGTGTTCGCGCAGCCAGCCGGCGAGCTGCAGCAGTGCCGGGTCGAGGTTGCTGGCACTGTTGGCCCACGCCCACAGCCATGTCCGGTCGGCGTGACTCTCCGTGCCCAGCAACTGGACGGGGTAGCGCAGGTCGTTGCCGAAGGTGACCAATCCGGCGTTCAGGTCGAGCTGCCAGGCACGGTCGCCGAGGAGGTCGGCGAGCGCCAGCTGGCGGGCCATGCCGGTGGCGACGTGCGTGGCGAACAGGTCTTCGAACGAGGACACGGACCGGGCCTTTCGATCAAGGTAGCCGGTGCAGTGTGACATGCCGTTGCGCCGGTGCCGGCCCCGCGGGTCGGCACCGGCGGCACCGGTTCCTAGGCGGTGGGGAACGGAGCGCGGTCCTGCGTGCAGCGCGTGCCCTTCGGCGGCACGTCGCCATCGATCAGGTAACGCGTGTACCAGCCGGTAACACACGCGCTGTAGTTGCTCGTGTGACCGAACCCGTCGAGGGTCAGCAACCGTGCGTTACCGAGCTGCCGGGTCATCCGGACCCCGAAGTCGTACCGCGTCGCCGGGTCGTACGTCGGGTTCACGACGAGCACGGTCTTGGCGGTACGGCGGTTCCACGGGCCGTCGTACGCCTCCTTGATGACCGGCCAGTTGGCGCAGCCGACCTCACTGAACGCCTCGGAGCGCCCGAACGTCGGGTGCGCCTTCTCGAACACCTTCGCGAAGGCCGGGTAGAGCGCCGGGTTGCGCGGCAGGGGAGCGTCCGCGCAGTTGACGGCGAAGAAGGCGTCATTGCTGGTGTACGAGTACGCGTCGCCGAGCCAGCCACGCGCCGGCGGCGCCTTCGGCAGTTCGACGGCAGCCGTCCGCAGCGCGGCCGGGTCGCCGAAGATCCCCTCGTGGAGAACCTCGAGGGTCTCCGCCGCGGCCGGGAAGTTCGCCACGTTGTAGAGGATCTGCCCGATGTAACCGGTCAGGTCGTCGATGGTGACCGTGCCCAGTCCGGGCACGTCGGCCGGGCCCTGCCGCAGCCGGTCCCGCAGCCGGTCGAACTTGCCGCGGGCGTCACCGGAGAACGCGCATGCCGCACCGGCCTTGTCGCACTCGGCCAGGAAGCCGGTGAGGGCGATCTCGAACCCGCCGGCCCGGTCGAACTTGTTGGCGAGCCGGTGGTTGGTGCGCTGATCCGGGTCGACGTTGCCGTCGATGATGACGGCCCGCACCTTGTTCGGGAACAGGTTCGCGTACGTCGCGCCGACCAGCGTCCCGTACGAATATCCGATGAAGTTGAGCTTCGCGTCGCCGGCGCCCTGTCGCAGCAGGTCGAGGTCCTTGACCACATTGAGCGTGCTCATGTGGGGCAGCAGCGGGCCCATGTTGCTCTTGCAGGCCTCGGTGTACTCCCAGTTGGCCCGCAGCGTCTCGGTGATCTCGGTCCTGCTGAGCGGCACGCCCTTCATCCGGGCGAACAGTGCCTCGGCCTCGGCGTCGGTGGCGAAGCACTGGACCGGGTCGCTGGCCCCGATGCCGCGGGGGTCGAAGCCGACCAGGTCGAAGCGGGCGAGCACCTCGGGTGACGCGATCCGGGCCGACGAGCGCACCATGCCCCGTCCGGCGCCGCCGGGGCCACCCGGGTTGACGAAGATGGTCCCGATCTTGGCGGCCGGGTTGTCGGCGGGTCGCCGGGACAGCGCGATGGTGGTGGTCGCGCCGCGTGGCTTGTCGTGGTCGAGCGGCACCTCGTAGGTCGCGCACTGGAAGCCCGCCAGGGCGGGCTCGGTGCAGGCGGACCAGGCGATTGCCGGTGCCGCCGCGACGGCTGCGGCCGGCACGGCGATCGCGGCGACGGTGAGGGTGAGAGCGGCGGCTGCCTGGGCGGCGAGTCGGCGCATGAGCGCTCCTTCCGGTGGGAAGCAGGGACTCGCGCATGCTCTCACGTATTCAGATGTATCGCTGCACCTCGGCCGGTGAGTTCAGGCCCGGCGCGGGCCGCGGGAGCCGGCGTCCCGATTCGTCCGAAGCGGACCGGCCGGAGGGATCGACGCTCGACACTCGAGGGCGACTCCGCACGTCGTGCGGAGACCACCGGATGGGGGAATCGTGACATGAACAGGATCAAGTCGGTGATCGTCGCCTTCGTGAGTGTGCTGGGACTGCTCGTCTCCGCCGCTCCCGCGGGGGCCGCAGCGAGCCCGGCGTCATCGGCCCCGGTGCCCGCCTGGGCGTGCACCTACGGCTACTCCTGCTACTACGACAGCGTCGACGGTGAGAACAAGTTGTTCACCGCCGGCCGGTGCGGTGAGCACGACCTGCGAGGCGGCAAATACCACAACCGCATCAACTCGGTCGCCAACTACGGCAACGGCACGGTCTGGTTGTACATCTGGCGCAACGCCGGCTACTGGGAGCTCTACGACTACGTCCTGGTCGGCGAGCTGTGGAACATCTACTCGAACGACATCGACCGCATCGTCATCGACTGCTGAACCTGCACCATGACGGGGGCCCGGCCGGACGGCGGGCCCCCGCAACCGTGACGGTGCGGGGATCGGGCTGTCCGTTGATCACCGAGGTCGAGTGTCATGGATATGCTCCGCCGATGACAATTCGGGGGACCGGTGCCGCTGTCGCGGCGCTGGTGAGTGGACTGGCGCTGGTCGCGGTGGCACCGTCGGCGGCGGCAGCGGTCACTGCGGACTATGCGATCCTGGCCGGCGATCAGAACAACGACAAGATCTACCGGTTGAATCCGGCGACATCGGCGTGGGACAGCTGGACCTGGGCGCCGACCGAGGCACTCGGCTTCACCAACCCCCTCCCCAAGGACCTCGAGTTCAACGGCGGCAACGACTTCCGGGTCCGCAACACCGCGGCCGGGCAGCGGCTCGTCGTGGCCGACGGGGGCGGGCTCGTGGCAGTAGTGACCTATCCGGGTGGTCAACGGGTGTGGTCGCACAAGGGGCCCCTCGCGGACAACCGGCACTCGGCCGAGTTGCTGCCGGACGGCAACGTCGCCGTGGCCGCGTCGACCGGCAACTACGTACGGATCTACTCCACCTCCACCGGGGCGACGGCGACCTTCGCCCTCGAACAGGCGCACGCGGTGCTCTGGGATCCGGGCATCCGGCGGTTGTGGGTGGCCGGCTCGCCGGGGCACCAGACCAGTGGCGCGTCTCAGGTGCTCAAGGCGCTCGAGGTGACCGGACCGGCCTCGGCACCGGGGCTGCGTGAGGACCCGGCCCGGACCCGGGTGATCAGCACCGGCAACGACGCGGTCCATGACGTGTCGGCCGACTACACCGACCCGGACAAGCTGTGGATCACCACCAACAACCGGGTGTACGCCTACAACAAGAGCACGAAGCAGCTCGCGAGCGCCGGCACCGGGGTCGACCGGAACGCGGTCAAGTCGATCAGCACGCAGCCGTCCGGCCAGATCGTCCAGACCCAGGCCGACTACTACAAGAATCCGGCCGGCCCCTGCCGCACGGTCAACAAGTGGTGCACCGAGACGGTGGACTTCTTCGGCCCGGCCAAGTCGGTCACGAAGTCCGGGGCACAGTTCTACAAGGCCCGGGTGGCCAGCCCGTACTACGGGGTCGAGGACACGCATCAGCGCGGCCGGGTGTTCGACACGTCTGCGGGGGCGGTCACCAGGGTCGACGCCAACGCCTCGATCGGGCGGATCGCTGCCGCGGCAGGCCCGGACAACCGGTTGCACGTGCTGACCCTCATTCCGGGCAGCGGGTTGTGGTCACGGACCCGTAGTGCCCCGCCGGGCGGGTGGGAGACGTCGGCGACCCCGATCGACGACAACGCGAAGATCACCGACATGGCGATCGCCGCCGATCCGGACGGTAAACTCCACGCCTTCACGCTGATCCCCGGCTCGGGTGTCTGGTACCGGACGCGACCTGCGGGCGGCAACTGGGCCGCGTCGTCGGTCCAGGTGGACGGCAGTGCCGACCTCGTGTCGCTTGCGGCGGCGGTCAACCCGGTGACCAGGCGGCTGCATCTGATGCTGGCCGGCACGAACGGCGTCCGCAGCCGTACCGCCACCACGACCGGGACGTGGAGCGGCACCGTCACACAGATCGACACGAACGCCAACATCACCGACGTGGCCGCCGCCGCCCTGCCGACCGGAGGTCTGCACCTGTTCACGGTCACCGCGTGGGGCACCGTCTATCACCGTTCCGGCACCGACAGCGGCTGGAACGGCTCGGCGTCGCCGGTCCCGGGCGGAGCCGAGAACCCGGCGATCGGGCAGGTGCGGGCGCTGGCCGTGGCCGGCTGGCCCGCGTCGCAGCTGGAACTGGTGACCCTGCGGTCCGGGCTCGGCCTGTGGCACCAGACGTGGACCGGCAGTTCGTGGCCGGCCCCGGTCCGCGGTGACGCGGATCCGGGGGTACTGCAGACGTATGCGGCCCGGCGCACCGACGGCACCCTGCACGTCGGCAAGATCGCCGAGATCTCCTGACGGTCCCCGCCGGGGCTCCGGCCTGCCCTCCTAGGACGCTTTAGGGGGTGTGCAGGCCGGAGCCCCGGCGGGAGAGGGTACGGCCGTCACGCGGTGGGCCAGATGACCGCCTCGGTGTACTCGGCCGGTACCGGGACGCCCGACAGCCGGCACAACTCGCGGATCGCCGCGGTGACACCGTCCGCGTCGCCTCGCACCTCGACGAACTCACCCCAGGTCAGGTCTACCACGAGGGTCACCCACCGCTCGCCGTCCGGAAGGTCGAGCACCTCGATGTGGACCTGGTAGATCTCGTCCCACGGGATCTCGTCCACATGGGTCGAGTGCGGTGACATCACCTTGCCGAACACCGACACGAACGGCTCGGTGACGCTGGTGATCGTGATTCCGGCCGCGGTGACCTCGATGCTCTGCACCGGCGCATCCTAACCGAGACAACCTATCTTCCTAGGATGCCGTACGCGTTGCGACTCAGCCGGACGAGAGCGTCGAGATCCGCCGGGGGACCGTCACGCCACCACGCCAGCCACACGTCGATCGGCGGAGCCTGGCGCAGCATCCGGTAGGCCACCCCGGGCCGCGGGTTCTGGTTGGCCGTGGCCTCGGACGTGATGCCCACGGCCTGCCCCGCCGCGATCAGCGTGAGCCACTCGTCGACGCTGTGGGTGGTCCGCACCGTGGCCGGGCCCGGTTCCGGATGCCACAGGTTCAGCGTCGTCGTCCCGGTCCGGGCGTCGATCGCCACCGGGTAGCGAACCAGGTCACGAAGGTGCAGGGTGCGGCGCCGGGCGAGCGGGTTGTCGGTGGCCACCGCCGCGCAACGGGCCTCGGTCCCGATCAGGGCCGTCTCGAAGCGCGGATCGTCCAGCGCGCGGCGCACCACCGCCACGTCGGCGGTGCCGTCGCTGAGGCCCGCCGTCGGTGTGTTGATGTGCATGAACACCAGGGGAGTGCCGGGATGCCCGGTCGCCCAGGCCCGCTGCACGCGGCGGGTGTGCTTGCCCAGCGCCGCCCACGCGTACCCGACCCGCAGCTCGCTGCGCTGCCGCTCAGCCTCGGCAACCCGCTGCAGGTGGGCGACCTCCTCGAGAACGCGGCGGGCCCCGGCCAGCACCTGCGTCCCGGTCGCGGTCAGCGTGCCGTGGCGGGTGGTCCGCTGGAGTACGCGCACGCCCAAGGCCTCCTCCAGCGCGGCCACCCCGCGTGACACCGCGGCCTGCGAGATGCCCAGCTCCCCGGCGGCGTCGGTGAACGTGCCGGTGTCGACGACGGCGACCAGGCACCGCAGGTGACGCAACTGCAGATCCATGCGCCCAGCGTATAAGTGCGCCGCCGCGCGTATTTCCCTGCGGCCACCGGGACGCCGAGACTCGTCACCATGACGGTGGAGGTCGAACAGCGCCCGGCGGCGGCACGACGCGGATCACGGATGGCCGGACTGGCGGTCATGATGGCCGGGGCGGCGAGCAACCAGACCGGCGCGGCCATCGGCGCGCACGCGTTCGACCTGATCGGGCCGTCCGGGGTGGTCGCGGTGCGCCAGTTCGTCGCCGCCTCGGTGCTGCTGCCCGCGGTACGTCCCGACCTGCGCCGCTTCACCCGGGCGCAGTGGTGGCCGACGATCCTGCTCGGCATCGTGTTCGTCGGCATGAACCTCAGCCTCTACACGGCGATCGACCGGATCGGTCTCGGCCTCGCGGTCACCCTGGAGTTCCTCGGCCCGCTCGCCGTCGCGCTGGCCGGCTCGCGCAGCCGGCTCGACGTGCTCTGTGCCGTCGCGGCCGCGTCCGGAGTGTACGTGCTGGTCCTGCCGTCGGGCAGCAGCGACTGGACCGGCATCGGCTGCGGGCTGCTCGCCGGCGGTTGCTGGGCCTCCTACATCCTGCTCAACCGGCTGCTCGGACAGCGGCTGCCCGGCCTGCAGGCGACCGCCGCGGCCACCACAATCGCCGCCGTTCTCACCCTGCCACTGCTCATCGCGCTCGTCGTGCAGGGCCGGTTGACGCCGCTCGCGTTGCTCTACGGCATCGCCGCCGGGCTGCTCGCCTCGGTCATCCCGTACGCCGGTGACCTGATCGCGCTGCGACGGGTGCCGGCCCACTTCTTCGGCGTCCTGATGAGTGTCCACCCCGTCTTCGCGGCCCTTGCCGGACTGGTCCTGCTCGAACAGGTGCTGGCCGTGCACGAATGGATCGGTATCGCCGTGGTGGTGGGCGCCAACATCCTGGCCGTCCGGCACAATGCGGGGCGTGGCTGAGCAACTGGTCCACTCGACGGCCAACGAGGTCACCGGCGGCGTGTGGCGGATCCCGTGGGGCGACGCGACGGCGATCCGCAAGGTGGTCGTGCCGCGCCGGGCCGGGGCGGCCGCGCACCTGGCCGCCAGCGACGAGCCGGGGCACTTCAACTACTGGCGGCGCGAGCCGCTCGCCTACGAGACCGGGTTCGCGGCATCGGCGTTCGCGGCCGGCGGCATCATGGTTCCGGAACCGTTGTCGATCGGGGCACTCGACGACGGCGGGATCGAGCTGGTGCTCGAGGACGTCGCCGGGACGGCCGGGATGTCCTTCAGCACGGATGAGCTCGGCGATTGCGCGTACAAAATCGGTCTTGGGCAGAGCGGATGGACCGGAGACCCGCCGCCGCTCGCCTGGCTGGCCCGGGATTTCCTGACCGATTACACACTGGCGCAGCCGGTTCCCGAAGACCTCCGCTGGGACCATCCGGCGGCCGAGGCCGCCTGGTCGCCGGCGTTGCGGGCCGGGCTGCGGCGGCTGTGGGACCGGCGGCACGAGCTTCTCGAGGCGTCGGCCGCGCTGCCGCGCACCCTCTGCCACCACGACGTCTGGCCGATGAATCTGATCGGTTCCGGTCGCGGGCCGGTTCTTCTCGATTGGGCGTACGCGGGCGCGGGCGCCGTGGGTGAGGACGCAGCGAATCTCGCGCTGGACACCTTCTGGGACGGTCACGCCGACGTGGCCCGCCTGCCGGCCGTCGTCGAAGCGGTGACCAGCGGATACGCGCGCGGGATGGCGCCGGTGCTGTCCCCTGACGAGGCCCGGCGCGCGATCATGGTGACCGGCGCCGCCAAATACTTCTGGCTGGCCCCGCGCATGCTGTCGATGGCGTGGGACGCCCCGCGCGGCCGGGGTTACGACACCCGCGACTGGCAGTCGATGTTCGGCGGCCGCGCCCCGATGTTCCAGCTGGTCCTGGACTGGTCCGAAGCCGTGTGAGCGCCCGGTAGGCGTCCCGCGGGTCAGTCGTCGAACGGCAGGACCATGTTGCCGCCGTCGAGGCCCGCGTACAGGCCGGGGTGGCGGGTCATCACGTCGACGCCGTACTCCAGGGCCAGCCACGCGGCGAGCGCGTGCGGGTAGCTGCCGGTGATCCGGTGCAGGCCGGCGACCATCCGCCAGTCCCGGGGATCGTCGACGACCACCTGTGCCGCCTCGTGGCCGAGCAGGATGTCGAGCCAGGGCAGCTCCTCCTCGGCGACCAGGGCGGCCGCTTCGACCAGGCAAGGCAGCGGGACGAGCGCGCAGCCGCCCTCGAGGTCGATCTCCGCCAGCAGTTCGCCGGGCGCCACGCTGCCGCGAGCGAAACCGGCGATGGCGGAGGTGTCGAGAACCAGGGCGGCGGGGCGCGGTTTGGGTTCGTCGGTCACGCGGCGCGGAGCCGGTCGAGCAGGGCGGCGCGGGCGGCCGGGTCGCGGCGGTCCCGGGCGTCGGCGAGCGACCGGCGGGCCCGGCCGAGGCCTTCGGCACTGACCGGCCGGCCGTGCTCGGCGAGGACGTCGGCGAACGCCTTGTCGTCGGTGTCGGGGCTGCTCATGGCCCCAGGGTACGACGCCGTGAGCCGGCCCGGCCAGCACGCACGCCCAACGGGTGGTCATTCCCGGTGATCAGAGCCAGTGATGTGATGATCGCTATGCGGCCCGAAGCGCTCCCGCCGGCGTCGCCGGGTCGGTCAGATACACGCGCCCGACGCCGCGCGATTGTCGAAGGCGCTGTTGAAGAGCGTGAAGAAGCCGACTCCGAACATGACGTGCCGGTCGCCCCGCCACCAGGTTCTGTCCCAGAGCGTGGTGACAGCCGCCGCGGTGATGTCCACCTGGGAGGTGCGGTCGTTACCGCCGGCGAACGTCGGCACCGGAATACCGTTCGGCAGGATGAATGTGACCGCACCCGCCGGCGAGTTGTCGAAGAGCACCGCGGAGTGGAGGATCGCGGGTTCCAACGGCAAACTCCGTTGTGCGCAAGGTCGAGAAGTTGCCTTGACGTGGGAGCGAGGCCGAGACGCTCGGAGAGCTCCATCAGGTCCTCGACGGCGCGCTGGTTGAGAACTTGCTGCCGGTCGATCACGCGTTGCGCATCGCGGGACTCCAGCTCCCGCGACCTGGTGACGATTTCTTCCGTCTCCGCGACCTTCGCGGCGAAGGGCCGGTCCCGGACCCACCCTTGGAAATCACTCTCCTTGCGGAAGCCGTGCACTTCCTGCAGCTTCTCGGCAACACTGATGGTGCAGGTGACCGGGCATGCGGCTAATTCTGCCCGCCGCTTGTCCTCGGATCCTTTCAATTCCTTGTCGCCGATGGAATACCTGATCTCCATCACGCTTTCCCCTCGCAGAAGTGCTACCGATGCGAGTTGACGGAATCTGCGATCTCACGGTGAATACCGGCTCGCTGCGCGTGCTGCGGCGCGCCGTACCGGACAGTGAGCGCTTTCCGCTTGCCCGGGTCAGTGTGCACCGCGGTCGATTTGATCCGTACCACAAATTCACGAACAGCAGGATTGTGCATCAAACTCCAAAGTGCCCGCCAATGTGACCGGACTCGATCAGTGCGGGCGATCTCTTTTCCGTCGCTCAGGCAAGCTCGCACAACGCCGACCGGTATTCCCGGTTGATGTTCAAGGGCAGTCGATGTCGTCGTAGGTCACGTATTTTCCGTACGTCCACCGCACCTCGAATCGCAGGCAGACGGTCGCGGACTCCTGGTCCTTGCCCATCAGCCCGCCCTGGGCGCCGGCGGTGAACCGGGCGTCCACCCAGCCCTGGAGTCTGTTCAACTCGACGCTGTAGAAGCCGTCGGAGCCGAGAACTGTTCCGCTGCTGCTCCTGATCGCCGACTGCAGCGCTGAGACGCCCGTCGTGCTGAACGCGCCGGGGCTCTCGTTCACCAGAGCGGCGTCGACGTCATGGGCGATGTCCGCCGCGGTCCGCTCGATGGCCTCCTCGGCGGCGTTTCCCGGTCCGATGTAGCCTCCGAGCAGCAACGTGAATGCGACCCAGACGGTGGCCACCACCGCCAGGACGGCGGTGACGGCGACTTTCACGATCTTCACGGTCGAAGTATGTCCACGCCCCGCAAACCCCCGGTGGCCGTACCGGCCCGGGATGCGGGAACGTGCCGGCCGGGCGATGATCGCGGGCGATGAAGAACCGTGTGGTGATCGTGACCGGCGCGGGCCGCCGCATCGCGATGGGAGCCGCCATAGCCCGCCGCCTCGTCGCCGACGGAGCCTCGATCCTGCTGCACTCGTGGTCGCCGGCCGACGCCGAACAACCATGGGGTGCCGACCCGGGCGGCCCGGAAGCGCTGGCCGGTGAACTGCGCGCCGCCGGTGGCCGGGTGGAGCAGGTCTCCGCCGATCTGGCTGATCCGTCCGCGCCCGCGGCGCTGTTCGATGCGGCGGTCGCGGCCTTCGGGCACGTCGACGCGCTGGTGGCCAATCACGCGCGCAGCAGTGCGTACACCTTGGAGGAGCTGACCGCGGCCGAGTTGGACCGGACGTGGGCCGTCAACACGCGTGCGACGCTGCTGCTGGCCAAGGAGTTCGCCGTCCGGCACGACGACACCCGGCCCGGGGGCCGGATCGTGGTGTTCACCTCCGGCCAGTACCACGACGCCATGCCGGGGGAGCTGCCGTACATCGCGTCCAAGGCCGCGCTGCACGAGCTGACCCGCTCCCTGGCCGTGCATCTGATCCACCGCGGGATCACCGTCAACTGCGTCAACCCGGGACCCAACGACACGGGGTACGCCGACCCGGTCACCCGTGAGGCGGTGGCCCGCCTGAATCCGGGCGGTCGGTGGAGCACGCCCGCCGACACGGCGAAGCTGGTGTCGTGGCTGCTCAGTGACGAGGCCGATGGGGTGACCGGGCAGACGATCGCCTCCGACGGCGGCTGGTCGTCCCGGTGATGTCCCGTCGAACCTCAGTCTTTGACCTATCTTCCTAGGATGTGATACGGGTGATGCGGTGCACCTCCGAAAACGGACTGGCGCCGACGCCAGATGAGCGATCCGCGTCACTCAGGCATTAGGACAGGAACTGTCCTGACTGCTCCCTAGCGTCTGCCGCATGACGAACAGCCCATCGGAGCTCCGCCCGTTCCGTATTGACATCCCGCAGTCGCAGCTCGACGACCTGAAGGCCCGCCTTGCCAACACCCGGTGGCCGGACGAGCTGCCCGGGGTCGGCTGGAGCCGCGGGGTTCCGGTCGGGTACCTGAAGGAAATCGCCGAATACTGGCGCACCGGCTACGACTGGCGCGCGCAGGAGGCGGCCCTCAACCGGTACTCGCAGCACCTGACCACCATCGACGGGCAGAACCTGCACCTGCTGCACGTGCGCTCGCCCGAACCGGATGCCACGCCGCTGCTCCTGCTGCACGGCTGGCCCGGGGGAGTGGTCGACTTCCTCGACGTCATCGGTCCACTGTCCGATCCGCGGAGCCACGGCGGTGACCCTGCCGACGCCTTCCATCTGGTGATTCCGTCGCTGCCGGGATTCGGGTTCTCCACCCCGCTGAACGGGCCGGGAATGAACTCGGCCCGGGTGGCCGGGATCCTCGCGGAGCTGATGGGCCGGCTCGGGTACGACCGGTACGGCGTACAGGGCTACGACTGGGGTGCGTGGATCGGCGCCGAAGTGGGCCGGCAGGACCCGGAGCGGGTCGTCGGTGTCCACCTCACCGCGCTTGTCACCTTCCCGGTCGGAGCCGAGGGCGAGATGGACGGCCTCAGCGATGCCGAACAGCGGCGCTGGCAGCGGATGCTGAACTTCAACGACGGCTATCTGCAGTGCAACAGCAAACGCCCGCAGACGGTGGGGTACGCCCTGACCGACTCCCCGGCCGGCCAGCTCGCGTGGATCGTCGAGAAGTTCAAGGAGCTCACCGATCCGGAGGAGGGGCTGCCGGAGGACAGCATCGACCGCGACCGCATCCTCACCGACGTGTCGATCTACTGGCTGACAGGCACCGCTGTCTCGTCCGCCCAGATCTACTACGAGGAGTTCTCCGCGACCGCCGCGGCCGGGGGTGACGGGGAGGACGCCGGGCAGGACCGGACAGCCGGTCGCCGGTCGGCGGTGCCCACCGGAGTCCTCGTGTCCGCTCACGACACCACGGTCCGGCGGTGGGCCGAGCGTGACCACCACATCGTGCACTGGACGGAACTCGGCAAGGGCGGGCACTTCCTGGCGATGGAAGCGCCCGAGCTGCTGGTCGGCGACGTCCGGACGTTCTTCCGGAAATCGTGGTGACGGGGATTCACCTCGGTCCGGCGGGACGGTAGCGGGCGAGGGCCCGGTCGATCCGGTCCGCGGCGTGCGAAATCGTCCGAACTTCGCCGCGGCCGGATATCGACGGCTGAGAATCGGTGCACACCCAGTCACGCGAACGGGGAGACACCATGCGAATCCGATCTCTGATCCGTCCGGCCGCGGCCGTGGGCCTCGCCTCGGCCACCGTGCTCGCCCTGATGCCGTCGCCGGCCTCGGCCGACCCGGCCACCCGGCAGCCGGGCTGCCGCAGCACTGCGAAGGCCCTCAACGGTGCCGATGACAACGGGCACTGGCCGAAGTTCAGTACCGCTGTCACCACGACGTCGTGTGCTGACATCAACGTCCGTCCCAACATCAACATCAGCGTGTCGACCTGCTTCCATCCGTCCAGCGGTGGCATCTCCTGCAACGCGTGGCGTGACATCCCGGCCGGTACCTGGGGCCTGGCCGCCACCGATGTCAGGGACTACACCCGGTTCCACCTCAACATCTATCCGCCGTACGCGACGGGCCTGGTCGCCTACTGACGTGATCGGTACGGGGGCGGTGGGTCCGGCAGTCGCCGGGCCCACCGGCTTTGTGTCAGTCCGGCCGGCGCTCGAACGTCATGATCCAGTTGGGTGGGTCCCAGGTGGTGCCGCCGTCGAAGGAGAAGTCCTGCTCCCAGCGCGCCGACACCGGGGTGATGCGCGACCACCGGTAGCGCACGAGTGCCGGCCGGCCGCCGATGGTGTCGGGGCCGACGAACACGCCCGTGCCGTCCTGGAAGCGGCCTTCGACGGGTGGGTCGAGCTTGCCGGGGCGGGTCGTCGAGGACCACCAGATGCGCCACAGGGCGGTCTCCGGTTCGTACAGGCGCAGGCTCATGCCCTCGAATTCGCGGCCGTCGGGCAGGTTCGCGGTGACGGTGTCGACGTTGCCGATGCCGCCGAGCACCGGGCGGGCCTCGCAGTCGCCGTGGAACTCGATCCAGTCGGTGCACGCCGGGTCCAGTGCGTCGACGAGTTTGCGGTGATGGACCGTCCAGCGCCCGAAGAGGAAGTCGAAGGCGGTCTGCCCGGTGGTCACGGTGGCGTTGTCGGTTGTCATGCGGGGACCGTACGGCGGGGGTGTGTCAGGACCTGTCAGGGTTGGCGGGCATGATCGGGGTCATGCCCGCCGGTCGTCTGCTGTCGATGCTTCTGCTGTTGCAGGCGCGTGGCCGCCTGTCCGCCCGGCAGCTTGCCGACGAGCTCGGAGTGTCGGTGCGGACGGCGTACCGTGATCTGGCCCGGTTGCAGGAGTCCGGGGTGCCGCTCTACGCCGAGGCCGGCCAGCACGGCGGGTATCAGCTGGTGGAGGGCTATCAGACGCGGCTGACCGGTCTGACCGGCGGCGAGGCGCGGGCGTTGTTCCTGGCGGGGCTGCCCGCTCCGGCGGCTGATCTGGGCCTGGCCGAGGAGGTCGCCGCGGCGCGTCTCAAGCTGCTGGCCACCCTGCCGGCTGGCCTGCGGGAGCAGGCGTCGCGTACCGCCGAGGTGTTTCATCTGGACGCACCCGGCTGGTACCGGGAGCCGGAGGCGCAGCCGCTGCTGACGCTGCTCATGGACGCGATCCTGACGCTGCGGGAGATCGAGGTGCGCTATGTGCGCTGGCGGGCGCCGCGGGAGATCGGACGGCGGCTTCGCCCGTACGGGCTGGTGCTCAAGTCAGGGACCTGGTATCTGGTGGCCGGCACCGCCGGTGGGCGGGTGGGCACCTATCGGGTCGCGCAGCTGCGGGAGGTCACCGTCACGGGGGAGCCGTTCGAGCGGCCGGCCGGGTTCGAGCTGGCGGCGCACTGGTCGGCCTACCTGGCCGGGTTCGAGGCGCGCCGGTTCACCGGTGAGGCGACGATCCGGATCTCGTCGCGGGGCCGGGACCGCCTGGTGGATCTGGCCGATCCGGCGGTGGTGCGTGCCGTCGAGCGCACCGCCGGCCGTGCGGGGCCGGACGGCTGGTGCGAGGCGACGATCCCGATCGAGAACGTCCGGCACGCCTGCCAGGAACTGCTGCGTTTCGGTGACGACGTGGAGGTGCTGGCTCCGGTCGCGTTGCGGGAGGCCGTGGCCGCGACGGTGCGGGCGCTGGCGGTCCGGTATCGCGACGGTGGCCCGCGGTGATCAGCTGACCGGGGCGGGGCCGTGCCGGTCGGCGAGTCCGGGCGGCAATGCGCGGGCCAGATCCACCATGGCCTGGACCCGGTTGAGGGCCTGGCCCGCGGTCGGTGTCGTGCGGCCGTCCCGCCACATGCCGATCAGGTCGTTGCCCTGTGTCCACCACGTCGTCAGCCGATGCCGGGCGACGACCGCACGCACCTGATCGCTGAGCAGGTCCCGGACGAACGGTGACTCCGGTGTGCCGTTCAGTGTGGCCGTGAGGATCCGGGCGTTCGGGTAGCGGGCCGGCAGGTGCACGACGGCGACGGTCTGGATGTCCTGGTTGATGTCCTCGGTGCTGAACACGGTGAAGGGGTGACCGTACCGGCCGGTGAGCACACCGAACGCTGTCATCGTGTACGCGGTGGTCCTGCCGAACGAGTCCTGCCAGCGGGTGGCGATGTCCCGGTCGCGGGGCCGGAACTGCCAGCCGCGGGCCTGCGCGAGTTGCGCCCGGTCGGCGACCGCTGCGATGAGGCGCGCGTGCCGGCGCCGGCCGCGGATCCACAGCACCACGGTGAGTGCGGCGATCGCGGCGCCCAGCACCATTGCCAGGCCGATCCAGAAGCCGGCGAAGCGGGAGCCGACCAGCAGGACCAGCAGCATGCCCACGGTTGCCTGGCCGTATCCGACGACGCTGAGTTCCACGCCGAAGGCGCTGTGCTCGTCGCTGCCGAGCACCCGGTCGAGCAGCCAGTGCAGCGGCGACAGGACGATGAACACCAGGCTGCCGGCGATGACGACGCCTGGGTTGCGGCCGTCGACCTCGGGCAGGATGTCTTTCAGCGGCATCGAGACCAGTGCGCCGGCGGCGAACGAAGCCACCACGACGAGGTAGCTGAGCCAGCCCTTTCCGGTCCACTGCAGAATCGCCATGCGCGCACGATACGTGGCCCCGGCGCCGACGGTGTGCCTTGATCGTGGCCTGCTGCGCTGGTTGGCTGGCTGCCATGAGGGAGCTCGCCGGCGTTCCGTGGCCGCCTCGGCCGATCCGTACCGCAAGACTCGTGCTGCGCGAGCCGGAGGCCAGGGACCGGCCGGTGTTCGTCGCGCTGCTGGCGTCGCCGGAGGTGCACTCCTACCTGGGCGGGCCACAGGATCGCGACGAACTCGAACAGGCGCTGCCGGAGGTGCCCGAACGGTGGCCCGGCAGTTTCGTCGTGGAACTCGACGGGGCGATGATCGGCCACGTTCTGCTTCGCCGGGTGACGGGGCATCGGTGTCCGGCCGCTCTGGGCAGTGCGGACCTGGGGTACCTGTTCCTGCCGCGGGCGTGGGGTCTCGGCTATGCCGCCGAGGCGTGCGTGGCGGCGCTCGACTGGTTCGACGGTGTCCTGACCGGCGAGCAGGTGGTGCTGACCACCCAGAGTGCCAATGCGGCGTCGATGCGGCTGGCGGGCAAGCTCGGCTTCTGCGAGGTGGAACGGGTCGAGGCGTGGGGCGCCGAACAGTGGCTGGGCATGCGGCACCCGCCGACCGCGATAACCCGACCGCACTATCATCCTAGGATGGCTTAGAGGTAGTGCGGCAAGCCGCACCAGATCACAACGGACGGCTTCGCCGACGGACACACAGGACTTGCGTGGACCGTTAAGGTGGGCGTCGTGACTGCCGGGTCGGCCTTGTGCCATTACCGAGTGGGGCACCCGGCTAGCGCGTGACCGCCGGGCGACCGCCACGGTCGCCTGCCGCCCGCGGCCCGCCAGTGTTCTGATCGCGCCACCGCACGCCGTCCCATCGGACGCCGCTGTGCGGGCCTTCTCGCGCATGCCGATCGCCCGTGCTGACGGGCGGGGCCGGCACATCCGGGCGCCTCGTCGTGCGTCCGTGGAGATCAGTCACTGGACTACCGAAAGTTGAGAATGCCGAACGATTTCAATGCTTCTGTCATCGCCGAGTTCCGTGCCGCCAACGGCCGGGTCGGCGGGATGTTCGAAGGGCAGCGGTTGTTGCTGCTCACCACGACCGGGGCCCGCAGCGGGCGCCCGCACACGGTGCCGCTGGGGTATCTGCCCGACGGTGAGCGGGTGCTGGTGATCGGTTCCGCCGGTGGGTCGCGGCGTCATCCGGCCTGGTATCACAATCTGCTGGCCGATCCGATGGTCACGGTCGAGGACGGGGTGTTCGTCTACCAGGCGGCCGCGGTCGTGTTGTCCGGCAGGGAACGTGACGACGCGTTCGCCCGTGCGGTGGAGCAGGATGCCGGATGGGCCGACTATGAGCGGCAGTCGGGGCGGTCGCTGCCGGTGGTGGCGCTGGAGGCCGTTCCGGTGCCGGGGCCGCCGCGGTCGGCCGCGGGGTCGCCGGGGGAGATGCTGCGGCTGGTGCATGACGCGTTCCGGCGGGAGCTGGCGCTGATCCGGGCCGAGGTGGCCGGGTCGGGGGCGGTGCTGGGGGCGCAGTTGCGGGTGAACTGCCTGAGTCTGTGTGCCGGGTTGCACGGTCATCACGTTCGTGAGGACCAGGGGATGTTCCCGGGTTTGGAGTATGCGTTTCCGCAGTTGGCTCCGGTGATCGAGCGGTTGCGTGCGGAGCATGTGGCGGTGGCGGTGCTGCTGGAGCGGTTGCGGTCGGTGGTGCAGGATCCGGCTGTGGAGCGGGAGGCGTTGATCGCGGAGGTCGACGCGTTGACCGGGGAGCTGGAGCGGCACCTGGATCACGAGGAGCAGGCGCTGATGCCGGCGCTGGACGGGACGTTGTAGGTGGTGCGGCGCCGTCTCTGTGGCCGGGGGCGGCGCCTCTGCACCGATCGCGGTCGGGTCAGCGGGTTGTTTCGGTGACGCGGCCGTAGACAGTGCTGCGGCCGGCGGGGCGGAAGCCGTGTGCTTGGTAGAAGTGGGCGGCGGGGCTGTCGCGGGCGGTGAGCAGGTACCAGTGGCGGATGTCGGGCAGCTGCTGGGCGAGGGCCTCGAGCAGCCGGGTGCCGATGCGCCGGCGTTGGTGGGTGGGGTCGACGCACATTTCCTGGAGGAAGAAGTGGTCGTCGGTTCCGTAGCGCTCGAGGTGTCCGAGGGCGAAGCCGGTGAGCTGGCCGTCGGGGGTGGTGGCGCGGACGCCGTGGGCGCGTGGGGTGTTGAGCATGTCGGTGAGGCGGCGGGCGGCGTCGGCTGGGTGCCAGGTTTCGTTCCAGGGTGGTTGGCTGAAGGTGCGGGCGAACAGGGTGGCGCAGGTGTCGAGGTCGCCGGCGGTGAGGGGGCTGATCATGTGAGGAGTTTAGTGAGGTGGGTGCTGTTGGGGTCGGTGCGGTAGTCGGCGAACGGTTCGCAGGGTTGGAAGCCGAATCGCTGGTAGAGGGTGCGGGCGGGGTGGAAGAAGTCGGCGGTGCCGGTTTCCAGGTAGAGGCGTTGGTAGCCGCGGTGGCGGGCCTGTTCGATGAGGTGGGTGAGCAGGGCGGCGGCGACGCCGCGGCGTTGGGCGCGGGTGGCCGTACGCATGGATTTGATTTCTGCGTGGTGAGGGTCGAGGTGTTTGAGGGCGGCGCAGCCGAGGAGATGGTCGCCGTCGTGGGCGGTCCACATGGTGATGTCGGGGTGGCGCAGGGCGTCGAGGTCGAGGGCGTGTTTGCTTTCGGGTGGGGTGATGGCGCGCATCTGGTCGACGTGTTCCTGGAGCAGGGCGATGATGTCGGGTCCGGTGAGGTCGTCGACGGTGATGCGGAGGGTCACGGTGATCACTGTACGGTCGTGGCATGAACGGCCGGGTGATCCTGCTCAATGGGGCGTCGAGTTCGGGTAAGAGCAGTGTGGGGCGGGCGTTGTTGCCGTTGCTGGCGGATCCGTGGTTCTTCTTCCCGGTGGACGGGTTGGGGGAGATGCGGTCGACGGTGCATACGCGGGTGCTCGACGATGTCGGGGTTTATGACATGTTGACGCGGACGCGGCGGGGTTATCACCGGGCGGTGGCGGGGCTGGCGTCGGCCGGCAATGACGTGATCATGGATTATCCGTTGAGTGAGCCGTGGCGGCTGGTGGATCTGCTGGAGACGTTGCGCGGGTTCGATGTGACGCTGGTCGAGGTGCGGTGTGCGCCGGAGGAGTTGGATCGGCGGGAGTTGGCGCGCGGGGATCGGCCGGTGGGTTTGGCGCGGTCGCAGGGGTTGGTGTATGCGGTCGGTGACCGTGATGTCGTGGTGGATACGACGCGGACGGGTCCGGTGGCGTGTGCGCGGGTGATTGTGGCGGCGCTGGGCTCGCTGGTGGGTCCGAAGGCGTTCGACCGGTTGCGGGTGTCAGGCGGTCGGCAGGTGAAGGGTCCAGCGGTGGTGGTGGGTGAGGTGGGCGACGGCCAGCGGTGAGACGGTGAGCTGGTGGGGGTGGCCGGCGGGTAGTTGCAGGGCGGTGGCGAGCAGGGCCCGGATGATGGCGGGGTGGGCGACGACGGTCTGGCTGTGGCCGGTCTGGCGTGGGGAGTGCAGCCATGCGGCGGTGCGGGCGGTGATTGTGGTGTGGGATTCGCCGTCGTGGGGGCGGGCGTGCGGGTCGGTGAGCCAGTGTTCGAGGGTGGCCTGGTCGATCTGGTCGAGGGTGAGGCCGGTCCAGGTGCCGTAGCCGGGGTCGCGGAGTGCGGGTTCCTCGGCGGTGTGGTGGGCGCCGAGGAGGGTGGCGGTCTGCCGGGCGGCGCGGGACGGTGCGACGGTCCACCGGGTGTGGGGGTATCGGTGGGGTTGCAGCAGGGGTGAGTCGCGCAGGTGTGCGGTGGCGTTGCGGGCGCCGTCGTCGAGGTCGTGGTCGCCGCCGAACACTGCCTTGCGCAGGGCTGGGGTGTGTCCGGCGGCGATCAGCCGCAGTCTGGTCACGCGGTGGTGACGGTTGCCGTCTGTGGTGTGCCGGTGCGGGTGGCGAGCCGGTTCAGCAGGGCGGCGAAGGTGATGCCGAGGACGGTCCAGAGGACGGTCTGGGTGCCGAGGGACGAGATGCGGAAGTCCCAGAGCAGGGTGGCCGGGAAGTCGTCGGGGACTTCGTGGAAGGCGGGTAGCAGGGTGTAGGCGATGGTGACGACGACGAGGAAGCCGGCGGTGCCGGCGGCGGCGCGGCGCCACTGGTGGGTCTGGGTGCGGGTGGCGAGGGTGCCGGCCCAGACGGCGACCAGGCCGAGGGCGACCGCGGCGAGGTAGCCGGCGGTGCGCTGGTTGATGGTGTCGGGGTCGCCGACGGCGGGTGGGTTGGGTGGGTATTTGAGGAAGGGGATGGCGACGATGCCGAGGTAGCCGGCGGCGGCGAGGCCGAGGGCGGCGTGGGTGTCGCTGCCGGTGCGCAGGTGGCGTCGCAGGAGGGTGTAGGCGGTGGCGAGGATGCCGCCGAGGGCCAGGCCGATGAGGGCGGTGGCCAGGGGCAGGCCGACGGCGCGCTGGATGTCGCGGTCGACGAGGGGTTCGCCGGCTGTCTGCGCTGCGGGGGTGGCGGCTTCTTCGATGGCGATGGCTGCCTCGACGTGGGGTTCACCGGCGAGGTAGGCGAAGCCGCCGGCGAGCAGGCCGGCGAAGAGGCCGGCCAGCAGGCCGCGGAGCAGGAGCTGGATGTAGCCGGGCGTGGCCTGGCTCAGTGGCACGGGACACCGAGCAGGTGGCGGCCGTCGTGCATGAGTTCGTGCAGGTACATGCCGGTCTGGGAGAGGGCGCCCTGGTCGAAGGCGACGAGGTAGGCCAGCAGCAGCATCATGCCGGTGAAGCCGGCGGCGGTGGCGAGGAGTTTCGCGGAGACCGCGGGCGTGGTGAGGGTCTGTGCCTTGGACATGGTGGAGTGAACCTCCTACGGGATGACGCGTCCCGATCGATGGGGCCTGCGGCGCGTGAGCGTCCTGACTCACCGGCCCTCTGGCTGAGGGCCCGTTCACAGTGGCGCGACCGCACCGGACTCTCACCGGTTTCCCTCACACACCGCAGAATTGGCTGGTTTCAACCTAACGGCCGGGGTGGGCGGGGCACAACTGGGCGGCGGTAGCATCCACGCCGGTCGTTGTGCTGCGGGGGGTGGCGTTTTCGTGCGGTTCGTGGCGGTTGTCGTGGCCGGTGTGCTGGGTGCGGTGGTGGTGCCGGCGGCACCGGTGCGGGCGGCGCCGTGTCTGGGTCCGGGCCGGGTGGCGGCGGGGGTGCCGGTGGAGTTGAAGGCGTACGCGCCGGCGCGGCTGGCGGGTCTGGCGACCGGGGCCGGGGTGCGGGTCGCGGTGATCGATTCCGGGGTGGACGCACGGAATCCGCAGTTGAAGGGCCGGGTGCTGGCGGGCCGGGATCTGTTGCACGGTGCGGCGGACGGGCGGCGGGACTGTGTGGGGCACGGTACGGCGGTGGCCGGGATCATCGCGGGGCTGGCGGATGCGCGGACCGGGGTGCAGGGGCTGGCGCCGGGGGCGACGATCATTCCGGTCCGGGTGAGTGAGGACACGGAGCTGGACGGCCGGACGCCGGGTGGTGGGCGGCAGTCGAGTGCGGCGGCGTTCGCGGAGGCGATCACGTGGGCGGCGGGTACGGCCCGCGCGGACGTGATCAACGTCTCGCTCGTGATGCCGTCGGCGGATCCGCAGGTGCGTGCCGCGATTGCCGGGGCGGTCGAGGACGGGGTGATCGTGGTGGCGGCGGCCGGTAACGGGGGTGCTGCCGGTGGTGTGGCGTACCCGGCCGGGTATCCGGGGGTGATCGGGGTGGGTGCGGTGCGGGCGGACGGTACCGTTGCCGACTATTCGCAGCCGGGACCGCATGTGGACATTGCGGCGTTCGGTGACGGGGTGACGGTGCTGGCGCCGTTGCGGGGGCACCGGGCGGTGCAGGGGACGAGTTTCGCGGCGCCGTTCGTGTCGGCGACGGTGGCGTTGCTGCGGGAGCGGTTTCCGCGGGACAGTGCGTCGCAGTTGACGCAGCGGTTGTTGCGGTCGGCTGATCCGGCGCCGGGTGGTGCGCGCAGCAGTCAGTACGGCGCGGGGGTGCTGAATCCGTATCGGGCGTTGTCGGAGGAGGCCGGGCCGGTGGTGGCCGGGGTGGCGCGGGTGCCGGCGGTGCCGGTGGCGGCCGGTGGTGGCGGTGACTGGGAGCGCGCCGGGGTGTTCGCGGCCGGTGGTGCGGGGCTGGCGCTGCTGGCGGGTCTGGTGGCGGCGGTGGTGGCGCGGGGCCGGCGGCGGGGATGGCAGGCCGCCCACGGTCATGATCAAATGCCGGGATGATGTGGGAGGTCATCACCGAGGCGATGGGCCGGCTGTACCCGCAGGCGCAGCCGTGGCACGTGTCGTATCCGGCGGAGGGGTTCGCGTTGCGGGCGGCGTCGGCGTACCCGGCGCACGGGCACTGGCATTTCGTGTCGTACGGGCTGGGTGAGCGCTGGGGTTTCGAGTTGACGTTCCGGGTGGCCCGCGGTGCGGAGCAGCAGCCTCCGCAGTGGCCGTTCCTGGTGCTCGACCGGGTGGCGGGAATGGCGGGGGCGGCGGCGGAGCCGTTCGAGGAGGGTCAGTGGGCGGATCTGGGTGCGCCGATCACCGGGTTCCCGGACACCGACGGCCCGCCGACGGGGCTGACGGTGCTGATTCTGGCCGCCGATCCGGAGCTGGGTGACCGGTTCCTGCAGCTGGTCGGGGTGACGGCGGCGGAGGCGGCGGCCGGTGACGTCGACAGTGACGATCCGTTGCTGGTCACCGACCCGGCCCGGGCTTGAGGGGCTTCGGTGCGCGTGCTGGTGTTCGGGGGCACCGGTGGTCTGGGCCGGGAGCTGGTGCGGCAGGTGCGGGCGGCGGGGCAGCCGGTGACGGCTGCCGGTAGCCGGGACGCCGACCTGCGTGATCGGGGTGCGGTGGCGGCGCTGGTGGAGCGGACCCGTCCCTCGGTGGTGATCAACGCCGGGTATCGGCAGGACGACTGGGCGGCGACCGCTGACGGTGCCGCTCATGTGGCGGTGGCCGCGGTTCGTGCGGGGGCGCGGCTGGTGCACGTGTCCAGCGACGCGGTGTTCTCCGGCGCGGACGGCAGTTTCGACGAGACGTGCCATCCGGTTCCGGCGACGATGTACGGGGCGGCGAAGGCGGCCGCCGAGACGGCGGTGCGGGCCGTCGATCCGGGGGCGGTCGTGGCGCGTACGTCGCTGATCGTCGGTGATGCGTCGACGGCGATCGTTGCTCGTGTGCATGCGCTGGCGGCGGGGACGGCCGACGGTGTGCTGTTCACCGATGACGTGCGGTGTCCGGTGGAGGTGCGGGATCTGGCGGCGGCGCTGCTGGAGCTGGCGGCGTCACGGTGTGCGGGGGTGTTTCACGTGGCGGGCGCCGACGCGGTCAGCCGGTACGAGCTGGGTCTGCTGATCGCGCGGCGCGACGGTCTGGATGCCGGCCGGCTGCGGGCCGGGTCGCGGGCGGCGGCCGGGATTGCCGGGGCGGGTGACGTCCGCCTGGACGGGGCGTTCACCCGGTCGCGGCTGGCGACCCGGCTGCGCGGTGCCCGCGAGTTCCTGCCGTCGGCCTGAGCCGTTGTCAGCCGGCGGGCGTGCTGCCGGTGCGCCATTGGGCCGGGGTGACGTGGTGTTCGGCGCGGAAGCGTTCGATGAAGTAGGAGGCGTCGGGGTAGCCGCAGCGGCGGGCGACCGCGGTGATCGGCAGGCCGGTCGCGGTGAGCAGGCGGCGGGCTTCCTGCAGGCGCCCACGGCCGTTCCACCGGTCTGAGCCCGGGTGCGTTCACCGGCGCCGGGTTCGTCACGGCCGCCGAGACGGGCCGTGGCCGGCGCCGGCGTCTCGGCACGTTCCTGTTCTTCCGCGCCACCACCTGAGACGGGGGCGCCCGGGGTCGTCAGCGCCGGTTACCGGTCCCGCGGTGCGATGCGGGCGAGGTGACCGTTCTCCAGTGCCACCCACACCGCGCCGTCCGGGCCGGCGGTCAGGCCGTGCGGCTCGCTGCCGGCCACCGGCAGGTCGTAGGTTTCGGCGTGCCCGGACACATCGATCGCGCCGACGCGGTTGCCGGCCCACTCGGTGAACCAGAGCCGGTCGTCGGGGCCGGAGACGATGGCGTGCGGGCGGCCGGCCCGGTCCGGCAACGGGAACTCGGTGATGTCGCCGTCCGCGGTGATCCGGCCGGCCTGTCCGGCGAGGATCTGCACGAACCACACCGCGCCGTCCGGGCCGGCGGTGATGCCGACCGGCCCGGCCTTCGGTGTCGGCAGCGCGAACACGGTGATCTTGTGGTCGGTGCGGATCCGGCCGATGGCGTTCGCCTGGTTCAGGGTGAACCACAGGCCGCCGTCGGTGCCCGCGGTGATCGCCGATGCGAACATGCCGGTGCCGGGCAGCGGGAACTCGGTGATCTCACCGGCGGGGGTGATCCGGCCGATCCGGTCGGCGGCCGACTCGGTGAACCACAGTGCCCCGTCCGGGCCGGCGGTGATGCCGAACGGGCCGGCCTGCGGTGTCGGCAGCGGGAACAGGGTGGCCTGCCCGGCCGTGGTGATCCGGCCGATCTGGTGCGAGCGGTAGCAGGTGAACCACAGTGCGCCGTCGGGGCCGGGCACGATGATCGTCGGTCCGGTACCGGCGCCCACGGCGAAGCCGGCCGGGGTGCCGCCGGGGGACAGCCGCCCGATGCGGCCACTGTGTACCAGCGTGTACCACAGCGCGCCGTCCGGGCCGGTCGTCACCGCGTACGGCCCGGAGCCGACCGGGTACTGCTCGATCGTGGCTGGCATGAAGTATTTTCCTCCCGTGTTGCCGGTACCGTTCACGACTGTAGAGGGATCACCGTGACCCGGTTCGACCGCCGCGACGGCGAGTATGTTCGCTGGCGTGGCCGTCTGCTGCGGGTGGCGTCGAACTCCGGTGACACCAGCGTGGTCACTCAACTCGGCCCGGGTGAGGCGGTTCCGGCCGGCTATCGCACGACCCGCAGCGCCGACTGGGTGGAGCCGGGCCTGATCGTCCCGGTCGCCGAGATCGAGGAACGGTTCGCGTTGAAGACGTGGTGCGAGTTCCGCGGCGAGCGGTGCGAGGTGACCGCCTGGTTCGGGCCGAACCTGCTGATGGTGACGGCGTTCGTCAGCGACGCGACGGCGGCGCGGCTGGGCATGTCGGCCACGTTCGAACGTGGTTACCACGCCCGTGAGGTCGACATCACCGAGGTGACGGGGTTGCGGCAGGAACGTACCGAGTTCACGCCGGCCGGCGACTGGCGGCGGTGATCCACGCCGCGTCGCGGTGGTAGAGGGCGACGTGGGCGTGCAGGTGTTCGTGGCCGTCGGCGGCGCGCGCGGCGGTGAACGCGGCCAGGTCGTGCAGCCGTTCGGCGGCCACGGTCAGGACGTCGTGGGGGCGGGGGCCGGGCCCGTAGGCGTGGCACAGCAGCCGCAGCCGGCGGGACCGTTCGGGTAGTCCGGTGTCGATGGTCTCGGTGTTGGCCGGGTCGGTCAGCGGCACCAGCCGGTAGGCGAGGTAGGCCAGGTCCCAGATCCGCGGGCCGGGGGAGGCAGTGTCCCAGTCGATCACCCCGGTCAGGTCGTGTCCGGTGAACACCATGTTGTACGGCGCGAAGTCGTTGTGGCAGATCACTTCGGCGGGTTCGTGCGCCGGTATCCGCCACACCGCGCCGGTGGTGTCGAAGCCGGCCGACGCGGCGTGCAGCCGGGCCAGCCGGCCGGCGGCCGCGACGAGGACGTCGTCGTGCCACACCCACGACGGCAGTTCGCCGTCCAGCACGGTGCCGGGCAGATAGGACACGTTGTCGCGGCCGGTGTCGTCGACGCCGAACGGCTCGGGCACGAAGTCGATGCCGTGTGCGCGCAGGTGGGCCAGCAGCCGCTGGATGGTGGGGGTCCACGGGCCGGCCGGGCGGCGCACCGTGTCGCCGGCGCGTACCGCTCCGCCCATGTTGCCCCCGGAAAGGATCTCCTCGGTCATTGATCCATTATGGCCGTCTCTGGCCGTTCGGCTGATTCGGCCGCGCCCGGAAGTGCCATCAATCAATATTGAAGGTCTCCTTAGTGAGCGTTATGGTGAGCACAGTGAACATTGACGGGGGCGGCACGAGATCAATCAACGGGGATAAAAGGGTCGCATTTATCAAGGGGTATTTGCTTCTGCAATGAAGGTCCCGGACTCGCTGTCGCAAGCAACGGATGCTTGAGACCGGTGAAGGGACAAATGCCATGCGTCTACGCCGCGCATTAGTCGCGTCATGCCTTTTATCCGCATCAATTCTGATCGTCACCGCCGGCCCCGGCGCGGCCGCCGGGCACACCCACGCCCACGAACACGGCGGCGCGCACTCGCACGAGGACGACGCCGAGCACCGCGCCCAGGACCTGGTCGGCGTCCCGCTGCACGAGATCGAGAAGACGACCGCCGCCAACGCCGCCCGCATCCAGCGCGAGACCGGCCGGCAGCCGGGAAAGGCACAGTTCAAGGTTCAGGCCGACGCCGACCCGGGCATCTCCGGGGCGTGGAGCGCGGTGCTGCCCACCGACGTCGTGCCGGTTTTCACCGCGGTTCTGCCCAACGGCAAGGTGCTCATCTGGGACTCGGTCGGCGACAAACCCACCGAAAGCTATCCCGACCACAGTTTCACCCGGGTGATGGTGTGGAATCCGGCCGGCAACACCTTCCGGCGCGTCGATCTGCAGGGCGCCAACCTGTTCTGCGCCGGATTCGCGCACCTGCCCAACGGCAACATCCTCATCGCCGGCGGAAACGCCAACGCCGCGATGGACGGCATCGTGCGCACCTATGTCTTCAACTGGCAGACCGAGACGTTCACCCGCGGCCAGGACATGGCCGGCGCCCGCTGGTATCCGTCGGTCGCCGAAACGGCCAACGGCGAGGAAGTGATCATCGGTGGCGGGCCGGCGACCGCCGAGGTGTATCAGGCCAACGGCACCATCCGCGCACTGACCGGATTCACCAGGTACGGCGCGCGGGTCTATCCGTTCCTGGTGTCCCGGCCGGACACCCAGCTCGCCCTGATCGGCCCGAACAACCCCGGCTACACGATCAACACCGCCGGCACCGCGGCGATCACCGGCACCGCCACCCGCGACGCCATCAACCGCGGCTACGGCAGCTTCGTCACCTACGACATCGGCAAGACGCTGGTCGTCGGCGGCGGCGCGCTCGCCGAGGACGGTGCCACCAACGTACCGACGAAGACCGCGGTCGTCGTCGACACCAACACCGGGCTCACCCCGGCTGTCGCGGCGACCGGTTCGATGTCGGCCGGGCGCCGCCAGCACAACGCCACCGTGCTGGCCGACGGGTCCGTACTGGTCACCGGCGGATACAACAGCGGTGCCGGCCTGGTCGACCTGAACAAGGCGGTCTACGCCGCCGAACGCTGGAACCCGGTCACCGGACAGTGGACCGCCCTGGCCGGCGCCGACCGGGCTCGCCAGTACCACTCCACGGCCGCGCTGCTACCCGACGGGCGGGTGCTCACCGGCGGCGGTGGCATCTGCAGCGACTGCCAGAAGGTCGGCTACCTGGAGAAGAACATCGAGTACTACAGCCCGCCGTACCTGTTCAAGAAAGACGGCAGCGGCCAGCTCGCCGACCGGCCGGTCATCGCCACGGCGCCTGCCACCGTCGGCGTCAACCTGCCGTTCACCATGACGAGCCCGCAGGCCGCGGACATCGTCAAGGTCGCCCTGATCTCCTACGCCGACGTCACCCACGGCGTCGACCAGGGCCAGCGTTACATCCCGCTGCGCTTCACCGTCTCCGGCACCACGCTCAACGTCACCGGGCCACCGACCGGCGGGGTCGCCCCGCCCGGCCACTACATGCTGGTGGTCACCGACGCCGCCGGGGTGCCGTCGATCGCCCGCAACGTGCAGGTCAACAAGGGCTGGATGCCGGTGATGAGCCCGATGAAGAACAGCACCGGCCGCTGCCTGGACCTGCCCGCCTCGAACCTGGCGCCACGCACCTACGTGCAGACCTACAACTGCAACAACTCCAAGGCCCAGGCCATCACCCGGCTGCTGTACGACTCCTCGATCCGGATCCTGGGCAACTGCCTGGACATCCCGAACCAGAGTTTCGTCAACGGCCAGCGGATCTGGATGTGGGGCTGCAACACCAGCGTGGCCCAGGACTGGGAGTACCGCGTCGACGGCACGATCCGCCCGATCCGCAACACCGCCCTGTGCCTGACCGCGGCGTCCAGCGCCAACAGCGCACAGGTCAGCATCGCCACCTGCGCGTCACCGCCGGCCGCGCTACAGAGGTGGACCTGGTAGCGGCGGCCGGGTGTGCCAGATCGCCATGGTCTGCACGGTGAAACCCAGTGACTCGTAGAGAGCCCGGCCGCCTCGGTCGCGACCAGTGTGAACTCGTGATCGGGGCGGGCCGCGATCGCCGCGGTCAGCACCGCCCGGCCCAGCCCTCGCAACCGGTGGCCGGGCAGGGTGGCCAGCCAGTACAGGCCGGTCGCGTGCCCGTCGTCGTAGGTGTAGGCCGCGGCGGCCGGCGCACCGCCGTGGTACGCCAGCCACACCCGCCAGCCGGGCAGGGCGAGAACCTCCGGGGGCAGGGCCTGACCGCGTACCCAGGGCTGAAGCTGGGGGAACGGGAACCCGTCGACCATGACGCGTTCCGCGTCGGCGAGCGTGTCCGGATCCTTCACCTCGATCACCGGCACCGCCGGCTGTTCCCGCGGCGCTCCCGGCGGCCGGTTCATCACCGGCATGCACATGCCGCGCGCCGACGGCCACAGCGGCGCGGCGTCCGGGCTGGTGAACACGTCCTCCACGACCACCGTGGCGTCCGGTGCCAGCGCCGCGATCGCGGCGATCGCCGGCTCGTCCGGCGGCTCGAGCAGGATCACCCGGGTCGACACCGGCCGGTCGACGCGCAGCAGGCGGGCGTCGAGGTGCGCCGCCGGGAACCGGGCGGTCCACATGGCCACCGCGTTACGCAGGTAGATCACGCCCGGCAGGCTAGCCGATCACCGGGCCGTCACGAGGGCGATGATCCGGTCGACATACCTGCCGCGCTCGGCGTCGGTGCCCGGCACCACCTGCGGGGCGGCGTGCGCCAGCTGCGCGTGCCCCAGATAGGCGCTGACGGCCAGCAACGCCCGGTGCTGGGCCTCCTCCGCCGGCAGGCCCAGACCGGCGAACAGTTCGGCGGTGTACGCCACGCGCCGTTGCGTCACCCGGGCCAGCACCGGCGCTACGTGCGGATGGTCGGCGGTGGCCAGCATCGCCAGCTCGATGGAGTCGGCGTCCGGGATGGTCGTTGACTCGATCACCACGGCGATCAGGGTCCGCAGTTTCGTCAGCGGGTCGGGCTGGGCCTCGACCATGGCGATCACCGCGTCGGTGTGTTCGGTCTCCCAGCGTTGCAGGGCCGCCTCGATGAGGGCGTCGCGGTTGGCGAAATGCCAGTAGAAGCTGCCCTTGGTGGCGCCGAGGCCGGCGGCCAGCGGTTCCACGGCCACCGCGGCGAGACCGCCCCGGCCGATCGCGGCGAGCGCCGCGGCGGTCCAGTCCTCGGCAGTGAGCCTGGTCGCTGTCTGCTTGCGGGTGCGGCGTTCAACCATCTCCATACGGTACGGTACGGAGAAACATACGCTACCGTATGGAGGGGTCATGGCCGTCATCGACAACATCCACGAACGGATCCTCGCCACCGGCATCGCCGAGGCCGGCGCACTGCTGGACCGGCTCGGCGCCCCCGGCGACCCGCTCTGGCCGTCACCCACCTGGATCCCGATGCGTTTCGACCGGCCCCTGGCCGTCGGCGCCGACGGCGGGCACGGACCGGTCCGCTACCACGTCACCGCCTACGAACCCGGCCGCCGCGTCGAGTTCACCTTCCACCCGCGCATCGGGCTGACCGGCACCCACACCGCCGAGATCCTGCCGCACGGCCCCGGCAGCTGCGTGCTGCGCCACCGGCTCGTCGCCACCTCCACCGGAAAGATGCGGCTGCTGTGGCCGGCCCTCGTGCGCGTCTGCCACGACACCGTCGTGGAACACCTGCTCGACAACGCCGAACACGCCGTCACCGGCACCGTCGCCCGCCCGGTGCGCTACCCGTGGCGCGCCCGGCTCGCCGTCGCGACCGAAAGCGTGCGGCTACGGGCCGTACCCGTACCGGAGAATGCCCGGCTGCTGAAGGCCGCACTGCCGCACCCCGACCTCGCCGACGCCTACGCCGTGCGCGTCCCCCCGGGAACCAGCCTCGACCCGCAGACCTGGGCCGACGCGATCTTCCGGAACCCGCCGCCCGCCGTGACCGCCCTGCTGCGGCTGCGCAACGCGCTCGTCGCGCCGTTCGGCATCGACCGCGGCGACGCCAGCGCCTTCGACACCGTCGCCCGCACCGACCGCGAACTGCTGCTCGGCACCGACGCCGGACACCTGGACTTCCGGGCCTCCATCCTGGTCGAACCCGACGACGACGGCACCACGATCACCCTGTCCACCCACGCCACCGCCCGCAACCGCAGCGGCCGCGGCTACCTGGCCGTCGTCGGGCTGTTCCACCCGCCGATCGTGCGGGCGATGGCGCGGCGCGCCGCACGGGCCGCCGTCGCCCCGCGCCCTCAGGCCTCCCGGAAGGTTTCCGCCACCCGCTGAAGCCGGTCCCGGTACCCGGACCACCAGGACGCGTCGCCCGGCGCCAGATTGTCGTTGTCGCGGCGCATCCCGGCGGCCCCGTCGATCAGTTCCCGCACGATGTCGGCGTGCCCGGCATGCCGGTGCGTCTCAGCGATCACATGCACCAAAATCTGATGCAACGACACCTCAGCCTCGGCCTCCGGCCACCACGGCACCCGGCCGGTCGCGTCCAGCTCCAGCGACTCGATCGTGGCGTCGGAGTGCCGCCACACCCGGCGGTAGAAGTCGACCACCCGGTCGCGTGACTCGTCGGCGGCCGCCCACAGATCGGCGTTGGGTTCGGCGTCGTCCTCCCAGCCCGGCAGCACATCAGCCGGCGGCCGCCCGAACGTGTCACCGAAATAGCCGGCCTCCACCAGCGCCAGATGCTTCACCAGACCCAGCAGGTTCGTGCCGGTCGGCGTCAGCGGGCGGCGCAGATCGTACTCACCGAGCCCGTCGAGTTTCCACAGCATCGCGTCCCGCGCGACCTGCAGATAGTGACGCAGGTCGGACTTCGGGTCGGTCACGGTCATACGGTCTTCCTCTCCGCCGAGGCCACCATCGGCCACGAGCGCCGCGTTCACCGGCGCGTGGCGATGGATCACCCTGCCATCCTCGCCGGTAACGGGAAAACCCGTTGCCGCGGGGGACCGGAATCGGACACGTTGTCCCGGTGAGCTCCGAACCGGACCCCGTACCGATGCCCGACCGGCGTCTCGTCGGCCCCGACGTGGTGCGGCGCCTGATCGCCACCCAGTTCCCGCAATGGGCCGCCCTGCCGGTACGGCCCGTACCCGTCAGCGGCTGGGACAACCAGACCTTCCGCCTCGGCGACACCATGTCCGTACGGCTGCCGACCGCCGCCGAATACGCCCTCGCCGTGGCCAAGGAACACCACTGGCTGCCGGTCATCGCCGAACAGGTGCCACTGCCCGTCCCCGTACCGCTCGCCCAGGGCGAACCCGCCGAAGGGTTCCGGTTCACCTGGTCGGTCTACGCATGGATCGACGGCACCCCGGCCCGCACCGCCGCCATCGGCGACCGCACCGCGTTCGCCGCCGACGTGGCCGGATTCCTCGTCGCGTTGCGGCAGGTCGACGCCACCGGCGGCCCCGCGCCGGGCCTGCACAACTGGTTCCGCGGCGGCCCCCTGAGCCGGTACGCCCCCGCCGCAAGGCAGGCCATCGGCACGCTCGGCGACCGGATCCCGCGCGAGCAGGTCACCGCGGTGCTGCAGGCCGCCCTCGAACCGACGTGGGACGGCCGGCCGGTCTGGTTCCACGGTGACATCGCCGACGGCAACCTGCTGGTCCGCGACGGCACCCTTGCCGCCGTCATCGACTTCGGCACCTGCGGCGTCGGCGACCCGGCCTGTGACCTGGCGATCGCCTGGACCATGCTGACCGGCGAGAGCCGCGCGGCGTTCCGCGACCGGCTCGGCGCCGACGCCGCAACGTGGGCCCGCGGCCGCGGCTGGGCACTGTGGAAGGCGCTGATCCTGCTCGCCGGCGCGGTCGGCGACGACGACCCGGCCGAGGCCGTCGAACAGAACCGGATCCTCGCGGAGATCCTCGGCGACCGGCAGGTGACAGGATCACCGTCGTGATCGGAAGAATCGAGTCCACCCGCAGCCGGTGACCGCGCCCGGAGCCCGGATCGACCGGGTCCTGGCCGCGCGGGAAGGCGCCGCCCTGGAATGCTGGACACCGGGATCCGGCACCCCGGCCTGGCAGATCCCCATCGACGGCACCGGTCACCAGATCGCCGTGGCGCCGCCGGGAAACATCGCACGCGTGCTGACGCAGCCACCGCGCAGCCACCACGGCCGGCGGCCGGCACCCGAACCGAGCGTCGTGCTGGAGGTCGACCTCGGCGACGGCACCGTCCGGTCGACCCGCCGGGCCGCGACTCCCGCGGTCATGACCTCCCGCACGGACGGGCAATGGGCACTGCGCGGCACCGAACACGGCCCGAATGCCTGGGCCGGTGAGGTCACCCTGATCCAGCCGGACCCGGCAACCGCCCGGGAACTGGGCCGCTACGACGCGATCGACCACTACTTCGACATCCGGTACGCCCCCGACCTGCTGTTCCTCAAAGGCCGGGGCGACAAGCCGTGGCTGCGCAAATGGGTCGTGGCCGTGGACACCCCGCACGGGCAGGTCCGCCCGCTGTTCCCGCTCGAGTGGGACACCGCCCGCGGCGGGCATCTGTCCGGCGGATGCGGCGCCTACCTGCACGACCGGGCCGGGCCGGCGCTCGTGCACACCGGCGCCGTCCACGACGGTCAGGGTCTGCTGCCCGGCAACGCGTACGTGATCCGCCGCACCTACCCGGCCGGGGAACCCCGGTGGGTGTTCACCGCCGGCCACCAGGCCACCGCCCTCGACGTGGACGCCGGTTTCGTTCACGTCGCGTTCGACTCCGGTGAACTGGTGACCCTGCGGGCCCTCGACGGCACCGTCCACTCCCGGCGGCAGCTCCGCGTCGGCGGGCACCCGGTCGTACCGTTGTCGCTGGCCCGCGCGGGTGTCGGCCGCCTTGCGATCGGCACCCTGGACGGGCGCGTCCTCGACTGCCGGCTCACCTGACCCGGCCGCTGCGGCACCCGGCAGCGCTTGCGGCAGCGCCGACTTCTCATCGGTCCTGCTGAAGGTTCGGCAGTCCGGAACCAGAAAAGGTCGAGTCGCGTTCGGCGGGGCGGGACGTTCAGCCTGACCGCTGAGTGGGCGAAGGCTCGCTGGGCTGGGCACCGAACAGTGCGTGCCGTGGTGCGGCGGCCTGACAGGCGGCTCAGCGGATGCCGACGGTTGCCGATCGGGAGTAGTGCGGCTGGCGGGGGCTGACCGTGCGAAGCGACGGCGACGAAGTGGCGGGGTTGCTTCTGTCGCGTGCGGAGGAGAAGCCATATGGGTACCTATGCCGGCGCCGTTCCGGTGGCGCCTGAGGTCCGGGGGCGGCGATCGTTGGCCGACCTCAGTGTCAGTGTCAAGATTTTGACGGCGGTGGGACTCGCGGCGCTGGTCGCGTTGCTGATCGGGGTGCTGGGACTGTCGGCGCTGGGTGAGGCCAGCGGGTCCGCGCAGTTGATCTACCGCAGCAACGTGGCCAGCATCCGGGCCATCGGAGTGGTGGACGGCGCGATGACCCAGGTGCGGGCGGACGCGGCGAATCAGGCTCTGTCGCAGGATGCCGCCGCCAGAACCCGGTTCACCGAAGCGGTCACCGCCGGTCTGCAGGAAGTCGAGGCGGGCCTGGCCGCCTACCGGCAGAGCAACCCGGCAGGTGACCCCGCCGTCATCGAAGATCTGGCGACGAAGTGGCAGGCCTACGCCGACCTGCTCGAGAACAAGCAGATACCGAACGGTAACAACAATGACCTCGCCGCGTGGGCCAATACCCGCGACACCGAGGTTCTGCCGCTCATCGAGGCCGTCAACAAGAACCTCGCCACCCTGACCGCGACCGAGGACGCCGACGCCGGCCGCAATGCCGCCGCAGCACAGTCGGCCTACGATTCCAGCCGGATCCAGTCGATCGTGCTGCTCGTGGTGGGGCTGCTGCTCGCGCTGGGGCTGGGCGTGCTCGTCGCCCGGTCGATCGTGCGGTCGTTGCAGAAGGTCAAGGCCGTGTGCGACGCGCTGGCCGGTAACGATCTGACCCGCAGCACCGGGCTGACCTCACGTGACGAGCCGGGGCAGATGGGCCGCGCCCTGGACACCGCGGTCACCGTGCTGCGCCAGGCGGTGACCACCATCGGCGGGTCCGCGGTGACGCTGGCCGGCGCCTCGGAGGAACTGTCCGCCGTCAGCACCCAGCTGCAGGCCGGCGCCGCGGACGCCGCGCAGCGGGCCACCACGGCGACGTCGGCGAGTGAAGAGGTCAACGCGGGCGTGCAGTCCATCGCCGCCGGCGCGGAGCAGATGAGCGCCTCGATCACCGAGATCGCCTCCAACGCCGGCAAGGCGGCCGAGGTGTCGCAGACCGGGATGGTGGTCGCCGAGCGCACCACCAGTCAGGTCGCCGCGCTCGGCGCGGCCAGCGTCGAGATCGGCGACGTGGTCCGGCTGATCACCACCATCGCGGAGCAGACCAACCTGCTGGCGCTGAACGCGACCATCGAGGCCGCCCGTGCGGGTGAACTGGGCAAGGGTTTCGCAGTGGTCGCCGGGGAGGTCAAGGATCTGGCGCAGCAGACCGCGAAGGCCACCGAGGAGATCACCGCCCGGATCGCCAACATCCAGACCTCCAGCGCGAGCGCGGCCACCGCCATCGGAGAGATCACCGACGTGATCCGGCAGATCGGCGATTACACCACCACCATCGCCTCCGCCGTGGAGGAACAGACGGCGACCACCGGGGAGATGAGTCGATCGGTGGCCGAGGCCGCGTCCAGCAGCGCCGATGTGGCCCGCACCGTGTCCGGGGTGGCCGAGGTCGCCAACGCCACCGCCGACGGTGCCAAGGCCACCCAGCAGGCCGCCGGCGACCTGACCCGCCTGGCCAGCGACCTGACAAGCCTGGTCGGCAGCTTCCGCCACTGACCGGCGCCGTCGCGCCGCCCGGCACGACGGATCAACCGCAGCGGACCTCGACGGACCGTGCGCACCCAGGAGGCGTCCATGCCCACCACCCCCGATGACAGCGCCAACGGAGCGTACGGGCTACGCCGGCCCACCATGGCCGACGCCCGCGAGGCCATGCAGCGGGTGCACCGCCACACCGCCCGTTCCGCCTGGGAACGACTGCTGCAGAGCGCGGGCCTGTCCGGCGACGAAACCAGCGACGAAGCCCTGCACCAGCTGCTCACCGCGATGGACGGGCTCGACCCGGTCAGCCGGCTCTGCGCCCAGGCCCTGCGGATCCGCCTGTCGTCGCACACCCATCTGTCCGCCGCGCACACCATCACCAGGAGCACCGCATGAACACCCTGACCCCCGACGAACTGTTCGACCGGCTCGGCGAACCCGCCCGCATCCACCAGATCGCCCGGTACGACGTCTTCGACACCACGCTGCAAGCCCGGCTGGACGCCGTCGCGGCCCGCACCGCCGGCCTGCTGCACGCACCGGTGTCCATGATCTCGGTGGTGCTCGACAGCTCCCAGTTCATCATCGGCCAGTACGGCGTACCCGGCTGGATCGGCGAGGTGCAGGGCACCCCGGCCGAATGGGCGCTGTGCACGCACACCGTGCTCGCCGGCGCGCCGTACTGCATCACCGACGGCACCGCCGACCCCGCGCACGCCGGCAACCCGGTGTTCGCCATCGCCCCGATCCGTAGTTACGCCGGGGTGCCGCTGAGCGACGACAGCGGCCACGTCCTGGGCGCCCACTGCGTCCTGGACGTCACGCCCCGCACCTTCACCGAAGCCGACATCGCCGTCCTGACCGCCGGCGCCGCCGAAACCATGCACATCCTGGCCGAGCACCGCATCGCACCCTGATCTGCCACTCACGGCTCAGCCGGAGCCGGCCTGCCCGGCACCCTGGCAGAAGGCGGCCGGTGCACCCTGGAGCCATCCTGCGGCGAGGGCGTACCGGTCACGCCCGGCCGTCCACCATGGCCGGGCGTGGCCGGGATCCGCTGACCGCCACAGCGGGAGGTACGCGTCGCCCGGTCCGGCCGGCCCGCGGTACGGTGCCACAGGTGACCGACCGCCCGCTGATCTTCCTGGATGTCGACGGGCCCTTGATCCCGTTCCGGGCCCGCCCCGGCACCCCGCCCGGACCGCCGCCGCCGGACCCGAGCGGGCATCCGCTGATCCACCGGCTCGACCCCGCCGACGGGCCGCGCCTGCAGGCTCTCGGCGGCGAACTGATCTGGGCCACCACCTGGATGGACACCGCCAACGAGTTGATCGCACCCCGGCTCGGGCTGCCCCGCCTGCCGGTCGTCGCGTTCCCCGACGACAACCGGACGAGCGGCAACGGCCCGCACTGGAAGACCCTCCCGATCATCGAACGGGCCGGTGGCCGCCCGTTCGTGTGGCTCGACGACGAACTGACCGACACCGACCGTGACTGGGTCGCCGACTACCACCCCGGGCCGGCCCTGCTGCACCGCGTCGACGCCCACCTCGGACTCACCGCGTCCGACTACCGTCAGGTCACCGCGTGGCTGCGGCTGTCAGCCCAGCCGTCAGTTCAGCCGTCAGCCGAGCTGACCGAGAACGACCGAACCCACCACGAATGACACCACCACCACGACGGTACGCACCGTCGCGCGCCGTGACGGACGGGTGGCGCCGCGCAGCAGTGCCGCACCCAGCGGCACGAACGCCACGACCAGGCCGGTGACCTGCACGGCCGACGCCCAGGTGCTGCCCTTGAGGACCCCGACCATCAGGCCCGACATCAGCGCCAGAGCGAACGCCGACGGCAGGCGCAGCGTGCCGGACAGGTGGCAGCCGGCCGCCAGCACGATCCAGCCCAGCAGCACCGCCACCGACAGGCTCGACACGACCCACTCCGGGTACCGGTAGTAGGCGCCGACAGCCTGTTCCGCCGTGCTCGTGCCGCCGCTGCCGGCCAGGGAGAAGGCGAACGTGTTGACGCCGTGGTGGAAGGTTCGGGCGAACAGTCCGAACATCACCAGGGAGCCGCCCCACACCGCCCAGACCGGCCGGGTGACCGCGACCCGTGCGGCGACCGCGACAACACCCGGCCACAGGACGATGGTGCCGGCCAGCAACAGCGCGTACGCCGTACCGATGAGTGCCGGTTGCCGCCGGTAGGCATCGAGCTGATCGGGAAAGAAGAACGGCACGCCGAGCCGCAGCAGGGCGCCGGCCAGCAGCAGCACCGGCCCGGCGATCAGGGAAGCGCCGCCCAGCCACGGGCCGGGAAAAGTGTGAGTACGTTCGGCAGTCGCTGTGGTCATGCCGGGGACTCTGCCGCCGCCGGCCGGTGCGCCGCATCAGGCCACGGAACGCTCCTGCAGCGCCCGTCCGATACCGGGGGATGACGGCCTCCGGTCTGATGGCGGCAGAGGCCCGGCTCGATATGCTCGGCCCGTGATCGCAACGCGGGAGTTCGCCGCCGACGCGGCCGCGGCCGTGGTCGTTCTCGCGGTCTGCGGCGTCGCGGCGCAGGAGACCGGCCGGCCGGCGTGGTGGCAGTGGGCCCTGGTGTGCGCCGTCGCCGGGAGTGTCGCGGTGCGCCGCCGGTGGGCGTTGCCCGCGGCGGTGGTGACCTTCGCCGCGTCCGGTGCCGTCCTGACGTTCAGTGTGATCCCGCCCTACGCCGCACCGGGGCTGTGCGCCGCCGTGGCCCTCACCCAGTTCCCGGTGGCGGTCGGCCTGCCGTTGTCCCGGTCGGTCCCGGAGCTCGCCGCCGCCGTCGCCGGTGCTGCGGCGCTCGGTCTGCTGTGGCCGGCGGCCCCGCTGGTGGCGGTGCCGGCCGTCGCCGTCCCCTGGCTGGCCGGACGGCTGGTCCGGCACCGCCGCGACCTCGCCGAGCAGGTGTTCCAGGAGCGGGCCGCCCGCGCCGTGGCCGAGGAACGGCTGCGCATCGCCCGCGACGTGCACGACACGGTCGCCCACAGCCTCAGCATGATCGCGATGAAGGCCAGCGTCGCCCGGCACGTCGCCGGCGTGCGGCCGGAGGAGAGCGGCACCGCGCTGGAGGTCATCGAGACGGCCAGCCGGGAGGCGCTCGTGGAGATGCGCCGCACGGTCGGCCTGCTCCGCGGCGGCGACGATCATGATTTGCGGGCCCTCACCGGCCGGGCCGAGCAGTCCGGTATCCGGGTGGAGTCCAGCATCCACGGCGAGGACAATCTGCCGTCCGGCGTACGTGCCATCGTGTTCCGCGTCGTTCAGGAGGCACTGACCAACGTGATCCGGCACGCGGCAGCGAGCCGCTGCACCGTCGCCGTCGACGCGTCGGCGGACTCGGTCACGGTCCGGGTCGCCGACGACGGCACCGGCACCGTGCCGCCGGAAGGTGCCGGGCACGGTCTGCGCGGGATGCGGGAACGCGTCACCGGCCACGGCGGCACCCTGCGCGCCGGCCCGTACGACGGCGGCGGGTTCGTGGTCACGGCGACGATCCCGTACCGGCCGTGACCGGCCCCGTCCGGGTCCTCGTCGCCGATGACCAGACGCTGCTGCGCGACAGTTTCCGGGTCCTGCTCGACGCCACCCCGGGCTTCGCCGTGGTCGGTGAGGCCGGCACCGGCCGGGAAACGGTCCGCCTGGCGCTGGACCGGCGGCCGCACGTGGTGCTGATGGACGTCAGCATGCCCGACATGACCGGTATCGAGGCCACCGCCGAGATCTGCCGGCAGACCAGCGACGTCCGGGTGCTGATCCTGACCACGTTCGACCTCGACGAGTACGTGTATGCGGCGCTGCGTGCCGGCGCCAGCGGCTTCCTGCTCAAGGACGCCACCGCCGCCGACCTGGTCGCCGCGATCCGGGTCGTCGCCGCCGGCGACGCGCTGCTCGCCCCGAGCGTCACCCGGCGGCTGATCGCCGCGTTCGGCGCCCAGCCCCGACCGTCGCACGTGTTCCACCGCACGCTCGCCGGAGTGACCGACCGGGAACGCGAAATTCTCACCCTGATCGCCCGTGGACTGTCGAACACCGACATCGCCGGGCACCTGACGCTCAGCCTCGCCACCGTCAAATCGCACGTGGGTCGGCTGCTCACCAAGCTCCACGCCCGCGACCGGGCCCAGCTCGTCGTCGTCGCCTACGAGACCGGCCTGGTCACCGCCGCGAACTAGCCTCCGGAACGGGGGCGGGGGCCCCGTCGAGGATCCGGTCGTGCTCGTCGACATGCAGATCGCCGCGAAAGTCGACATCCACAAAACAGTGCTGCGGTACGAGACGCTCCGCCCGCAGCGGCCGGTGAGCGAACGTGCGGAACCAGACGAGCCACCACACTGCGGGTGGGTGAAGACACGGCTGACCTTCGACGAGAGATCCGTTACCCCGTGCCTTCCTACACCGCCCTCGCCCCGACCATTCACCGCCAGCGTCTCGTGGTCGAGGGCTATCCGACGTTCGTGATCACCGATCGGCACATCAAGCAGTACCTGGCCGAACTTTCCGACGTCACGGCGATGACCACACTGATCGAACCGGTGACCCACATCAGCGACCTGTACGGGTGGGCCGGCTGGATCCACTGGGAGACCTCCGGGACGCATTTCTACTCCTGGGAACAGCCCCTGTCGTTCTTCAGCGTCGACATCTACACGTGCAAGGCGTTCGACCCGGCCGACGTGGTGGCGTTCACCCGGCGGTTCTTCCAGGCCACCGAAATCGTGGCCAAGGAGTTCTGACGATGACGGTGGGATATCGCCTGTCGCCGCGGGACACGGCCGCAGCCTGCCGGTCCTTCCTGACCGGGCCACGACCGCAGCCGCTGCGCCCCGGCCGGCCGGGCCTTTTCCTCACCGTCATCGCCGGTCCCGGCCACCCGCTGGCCGACGTCGGCAGAGCCGTCGAACGAGCCGTGTTCGAACCGGCGTTCGGCAACGACGCCGACGTGATGGCCGCCGAGTACGGCCCGTACGAGAACCGCAGCCTGTTCTTCGTCGTCCTGGACCGGCGCACCGGCCGCCCCGCCGGAGCCACCCGGGTGATCGCCGGCGTCGGCGCCGAAGTGAAGACGATCGCCGACGCGCCGGCGTACATCGGCTGCAGCGTCGACGAGATCGTCGACACGCACGGCATGCGCGACGCGCTGATCTGGGACTTCGCGACCGTGGCCGTGCTGCCGCAGTATCGGGGCACCCGGTCGTCGCTGACCGTGAGTTCGCTGCTGTACCGGACGTTCGCGGTCGCGGCCGGCCACGCCGGTGCCGAACATGCGGTGGTGATGCTCGACGTCCGTGCCTACCGGAACATGACACTCATAGGGCCGCGGCTGACCCCGCTGGCCGGGTCGTCACCGTTCGCCTATCTCGGGTCGGCCGACACCCGGGCGTTGTACGCCCACATCCCCGACTTCGTTCCCGACCTGACCCGGCAGGCCGCCGCGCTGCGCGGGCCGGGCAACGGCTATGCCGGGCAGATTCCCGGTCGTGGCTGGCGCAGGCCGCTGGCCCGGCTGGTCGCCGCGCGGGTGTCCCACCGGATCGCCACCCGGCTACGGCCTGGATCAGAACATCGCCTACGCCCCCTGACCGGTCCGGGGCTTGATACGGGTGAGAACGCCATCACGTTGATCGATACGGCCGGTGTGCCGGCTGTTCAGCTCAGTTCAGCCGCGGCGGTAGCGGGCGTCGAACAGGCAGTAGAGGCCGTAGCAGGCCAGCCCGCCGGCGGCGAGGAGAAGCAGGACGGTGCCGTGGGTCTGCGCGGCGAGGGTGGTGAGCGCGGCGTCGAGCCCGACGGCCTTTTTCGGGCTGTAGGTCGCCGCCATGCTGACGATCAGCAGACCGATGATGCCGTAGGTGACGCCGACGGCGGGGTAGCCGGCCTGTCCGAGCCGGACAGCGACCTTGCGTGCGGTGGGGCCGGCGGTGGACAGGTCGAGATCAGCGAGGAACTTCTTGCGCACTCCGCGGTACACCTGCACGCCCCCGAACGCGATCAGGGCCACCCCGGCCGCCCCCACCAGCAACTGGCCGAACGGCAGCGCTAGGACCCGCGCCGTGAACGCTTCCTGCTGGGCGTCCGAGCCCGCGCCGGCCCCGGCCGCCAGCTTCCCGGCGCTGACGGCCAGCACGGCGAACACCACCGCGGTGGCGGCGCTCTCGATCCGCTTACGGATTCGTTTGGCCCGCGGTCGGACCCACCGCAGACCCACCGTCGCCTCACCTAGCCGCCACACCACGAGCATCGCCAACCCCACCGCGACCGCCCAGAGCAGCGCCCGGCCGCCGGACTGGGCCGCGAAGGTCGCCAACGCGCCCCCCTTGTCGGCCTTGGCGCCGCCCGCGCCGAACGCGATCCGCACCGCCAGGTAGGCGATCGTGAAGTGCACCAGGCCATACGCGGCGAGGCCACCACGACCCAGGAGCTGGACGTGCCTGTGGTGGGTCGTCTCCCGGACGACGTCTCCGGCGTCCTGACCGAGCTGGCGTGCGGTGCTCATCGCGAGCTCATCGCCGGCGCCGGCCCGGGTCCGGCGCCGGCGTTCGCCGCCCCCAGTGCCCCGGTGGGTCGCCGGCCGGTGCGCAGAGTCGTCAAGCTTCGCAGCAGCAGCCGCGAGATCTGCATCTGCGACACCCGGCAGGCCGGGCCGCACTGTCGTGGGCGGACGGATCAGCTCAGCGTCAGCGGGCGCAACCCCAGTTCGGTCAGCCGCCCGATGTCGGCCGCGGTGACCGGGGCGCGGCCGGTGACCCGGCGCAGCAGCGTCACCGGATCCCAGCCCAGCGCGCTCATCGCCGACTCCCGCCGCAGGCCGAACAGCAGTTGCTGCAGCAGCTCAGCGGCGGGTGCGGTCAGCCACGCCGGGCGGGCGACGGCGTCGGCGACGTCGAGTCCGTGGACGGCCACCTCGACGACGCGGGTGGTGAGGAAGTCGGTGAGCAGCATCGCGTCGCCGTGCCGGGTCCGGACCAGACGACCCGCTGGTTCGGCGGCGGCCGCGGCCAGGGCGGCGCCGACGGTGGTGGCGAACTCGACGGCGAGCTGACGGCCGTCACCGGTGCCGGCGCGGGACTGCGCGCTGCGTACCCGATCGGTGTTGGCAGTGGGGTTGAATCGCTCGTCGGCACGGTAGTAGCCGGTGGCGGTGGTGTCGGCCGTGACCGGTGCCGCGTCGGCGATCATGTCGGTGGTGCGGCTGACCACGAGAATGACGTGACCCACCAGGTCGCGGACCTGCCACGGTGCGCAGCGGGTCGGCCGCCGCCAGTCGGCCGGGCTCAGGTCGTGCAGCGCCGCGGCGAACGCGTCGGCTTCCGATCGCAGCGCCCGGGCGGGAAGGTTCACCGCTGGTTGCCGGAGCGGCGGCTGGCGCGGCGGGCACCGAGGACGAAGGCCGGATCGCGGTCCAGGTTGTGCCGGTCGCGGTCGTAGCGACGGGTGGTACGCGGGTCGGCGTGACCCATGGCGTCCTGCACGTCTTCGAGGGCGATGCCGGCCTCGCGGGCACCGGTGGCGAAGGCGTGCCGCAGCGAGTGCGGGGACAGCCGGTCGGCCGAGGCGATGCCGGCGATCCGGGCGAGCCGGCGCAGCGTCATGAAGATGTTCGGCTCGGCGAGACGGCCGTCGCCGCCGGCTCCGGTGGTGGCGAAGATCGGGCCGCTGAGCCGGTCCGCGGTGGTCCCGGCGGCAGCCGCGCGGGCCGCCAGGTACTCGTCGAGGGCCTGCAGGCTGTGCGGGGTCAACGGCCGTTCCCGGTGCACACCGCCCTTGCCGACGAACCGCAGCGTACGGTGCCCGGCGTTGTTGCTGAGGTCGCCGAGGTCACGGTCGAGGGCTTCGCTGATGCGCAGGCCCAGGTCGGCGAGCAGGCGCAGCAGGGCCCGGTCGCGCAGGGCGGCCAGGTAGCGGGCCTGGCCGGTGGGGGTGCGCCCGGCCGCCGCGGCCCGGGCGCCGGCCTGGGCGTCGGCGGCGGCGAGCAGCGCGTCGACCTCGTCGAGGGTGAGCCCGGCGGTGGTCGAGGTGTGCCGGTTGACCGGCGGGCGTTTCACGGCGGCGACCGGGTTGCGGGTGACACCGCCGTCGGTGTTGGCGACCAGATGGGTGTACCAGCTGGAGATCGACGCGAGGGCGCGGGCCACGGTGCTGGCCGCCGCCGGTGTGCCACCGGTGCCGGCGCCGCGCCAGACCTTGAACTGGGCCAGGTCGGTGGGGCGGGCGGTGAGCGGGTCGAGGCGTTCGCGGTTACACCAGTCGAGGAAGGCGCCGAGGTCCCGGGCGTGGGCGATCTCGGTGTGTACGGACTCCGCCTCCAGCAACCAGGAGACCGTCAGTCGGCGCGGGCTGTAGCGGCTGCCGTCGTCGGGGGGCAGCGCGGGCAGGCCGGCGACCAGAGTGGCGATCCGGGTAACCCGCGCGGCCAGGGGAGCGGCGTCCACCGTCGTGACCGCGGTCCGCGTCGCGGGAAGTCCCGGTAAGACGGTGTCCTGAGTCGGTGTACCGGACAACGGATCAAGGCCCCCTGATCTGAGGATCGACGGACAAGCGGTCATATTCACCCTATCCGCAGGGGTGAGCGGCTGATCCGGGCAGCCGGCTCGTGCTGAGTGCCGTTGCAGTACTCAAGCCGCGGCCGAACTCCGCTTGCGGGCGTACATGCGCTGGTCCGCCTGAGCCAGTAGAGCCGTCAGGTCGGTGCCGGCGGTGGCGGTGGCCACGCCCACCGTGACGCCGGTGATGATTTCATGACCGGCCCAGACGATCGGTTCCGCAACGACCCGCTCAATCCGGCTGCGCAAGATTTGCGCCTCCGCTTCGTCCCGGCCGGCACAGACGATGGCGAACTCGTCACCGCCGAGCCGCGCCACCGTCTCGCCCTGACGTACGCAGTCCTGCAGCCGCAGCGCCACCACGCGCAGCACCTCGTCACCGGCATGGTGGCCGAAGGTGTCGTTGACCGGTTTGAAGCCGTTCAGGTCGCAGTAGAGCAGCGTGACCGGCGCGGCCGACGGCTCGACCAGCGCCGCCTCCAACGCCGCCATCAAGGTGCGCCGGTTGGGCAGGCCGGTCAGGTCGTCGTGGGCGGCGAGCCGGGCCAGCGTGCGCTGATCCGCAGCTCGCTGCGCCACGAGCATCCCGATTCGCAGTACCACGAGCGGAACGACGACGAGGGTGCCGACGATGATCAGCACACCGTCAGCCGTTCCGCCGAGCAGCTGCGGCACGCTGCCGGCAAGCGGCACGACGGTCAGCACCGCGCCGAGCGCGGTGAGCTTGCGGAGTGACAGCGTCGGCTCCCGGAAGCGCTCCGGCACAAGTAGCCGGTCCGAAGAAGGATGCAGGACGGCGGCGCCCAGGCTGAGGTAGCAGATGATCCAGACCAGGGTGATCCAGCCGGCCCGGTCGCCGGTCGCGGGGTCCGTGGTGCGCACCGAGGCGATGAAGGCGGTCAGTGCCGCGAGCTGGGCGATGTAGAGCGCACGCAACGGGAACCTGGCCGCCCGGGTCCGGGTGGAGATGTGCATGAGTGCTCCGACGTATGCCAGCAGCGCGATGACCTCCACCAGGAAGACGATTCCGCCGGCCGGTGCGTCGCCGCGCAGCACCACCGGGCGTAGCAGGATCTCCCAGACCGGGCCGGCTCCCGCGATGCCGATCAGGGTGGCGTCGATGATGCCGCCGCGGTCGTTGGGCGCGTGCCGGGAAACGATCATGATACCGGTGCCGAGAAGGCATACGTACGTCAGCGCGACGAACACCACGCTCAGGGAGTCGCCGTTGCTGGCATGGCCGATGTGCAGTGGCAGACGGCGGATCATCTCCACCGCCATCAGCCCCATCCCGGCGGCCACCGTGATGCCGAACCGACGATCCCGCTGCCAGCGGCGGACGCCGATCAGCGCAGCCGCCATGGCCAGCCCGGCTGCCGCAGCCTGGGCGACCGTCTGCGTGCGGGGGGTGCCAACGAGGAACAGAATGATCGTTCCCACGCCGGCGATCAGGTACAGCACGGGGACACGCCACCGCGCCGCCGCTGATTCGTCCATGCCACCTCCCCGCCGTCGGCGAGCTCATCGGCGGCGCCAACGAGGGGGTGAGGGTTTCACAGCTGTCGTCTGCCAGAAGACTTGAGTCGTGATCATGTCCCTGATCTGGGATACCTCAGAGCCTGGACCACGGGCAAGATCACGGCGCTCTGACAGCTCGGCTGCACCCCATGAGCTCATGATCTGGCAGCGGTTACCTGGCCAGGACCGCATCCCGATGTGGCATCAGCCTCAAGGCGTCAGCGACCGAGTACGAGGTATGCGAAACCGAAGATGCCGCGGTAGACGCTGACGTACTCGCGTAGCCGGACATCGAGTTCGTCCCGGAGGCCGGCCGCTTGCGGATCCTCGGGACAGCGCAGCAACCACGCCTGCCGGCCGGCAAGCCATGTTGACTCGAAGTCGTCCCATTCCCGCTGGTCGGCAACGCTCATGTGCAGGACTCGCCAGCCCAGCGATCGGGCATGCTCGATGAGATCGGGGAGCGGCATGATTCCCGGGCCGATGATCTCGGTCGCCTCTGTTGTGGGCGGACGCTCCCAGAACCCGTCACCGAACAGCAGACGGCCGCCTGGCCGGACGAGGGTGGCGAGCGACTCGAGAGCTGCGGATGTGCCTCCTAACGCGTGCGAAGCCCCGATACACAAGACCCGGTCCGCAGGTTCCCGCCACGCCGACGCTTCCTGCTTCAGAAACGTCACCTGCTTGTCGAGTGCCCGATCGGCGGCGAGCGTACGGCCGCGCGCCAAGGCTGCGTCATCGGTGTCTACGCCGGTACCCGTTGCCGAGCCGGTGGCATCGGCGCTGACTGCCTGCAGCAACAGTTCGCCCCAGCCGCATCCGAGGTCCACCACACGGGCGCCGGCGGTAATGCCGAGCCGCTGGAGAAGAAGGTCGGCGTGGGTCTGTGACAGCGGCGTGTTCCAGCGCATCCCCGCGTAGCGCGCCGAGGTGAGATCGTCGTCTGTAGACATCGCGCCAGTGTGCCAGGCCTTGATTCGCGCTACACCGCATTTACTCCTGGTCCAGGTGCCCTCAACTGGTATGTAAAGGCGTGCCTTCCGCCTCCGGCGCGGTCCTGGCCGACAGCATCCGCCGGGTCGGGTCCTATCCACCCTTCAGCCGGATGCCTCTGCCTCAACTTGGCCGGCAGAAACCCCAGAGTGCCTCAGCTCTTCTGGCAGCGTCTCACATCAACTGACAGCTGACGCCCGGGTGCCGCTCAGCCGTGAACCAGCCGTCGATCACCCTCTGAAACGAACTCATAGGATAACAGTAATTATCCTATGAGTAAGCCGGGCGCTGCCCAGAGCCTTCATGCGTGCTTTATCGGATTGCTGTTATCGATAATCCAGTAATTACCCGGGCGGGGGCGTACGGAACATCGCGGGATCTGCTGAGCGACAGGTCATGTCGAGAAGGCACCCGCGGATCCCGCGGTGGGAGTTCCGCGGCCACGGTTCCGCTGCTGGATGATCGGGGCGTGGAGAATGGCCATGGTGGCCGGCCGTTACGGGATCAGCCCGTCCGAGGCATCGCACTATCTGCAGGTGACGTCTCTGCCGGACCCGACCGATGCGCACCTGCGCCGGTGGAACAGCCCGTTCTGTGGCATTGCCCCTGGCCAGGAGCCGCCATATCGCTGGGCCGTGGTCACCCGCCCGGTCGCGGACCTTTTCCACGAACCTGCTGCGAGGTAGCCGCCGATGCCAACAGACGCTGTGAACGACGTGACCCTCGGGCCCGGAAGCCTGGCCGGCAACGGCGTTTACGCCGCGCGTGACTTCGCCGCGGGGGAGGTCGTGGTGTCGTACCGGCTCCAGCCGCTGGACGAGGCCGCTTACCTGGCCCTGCCCGCGGGTGAGGAGCTGTTCGTGCACAGCTATGGAGGTCGCCGCTATCTCTATCCGCCGCCGGCGCGCTTCGTGAACCACTCCGACGATCCGTCCTGCTGTCAGGACTTCGAACGCGGGTGTGACATCGCGTTGCGGCCCATCGCGCGGGGCGAGCCGGTCACCATCGACGCCACCGAGGAGACCGCCCGCGAACTGGACACCTTCCTCGACGCCTACCTGCACGCACTCCGGGAGAGGTCGGGCCGGCTCCTTGCCGCCCTGATCGATCGGGATGCCGTTCTCTGGATGGCGGGGCGCGCGGTCCGCGGCCGGGACGCCTTCGTCACCGCGGTTGCCGAGGCGGGACCGGTGTCGTTGTCGGAGGTCGAATGGTTCGTCGGCACCGGGCGCTGGGAGGCGCTGTGCTCTGCCGACGCGCGGACCGCGAAGGGTCGGCGGCATCAGTCCCTGCTTCTCAAGGTGATCAGGGGCAATTGGCAGATCGTCTACCACCACGCCGGGTGAGCGAGGCCGGCGATCTCCGCCTGTCCGGCCCGGGACGGTGGCCCCGGACCGGACAGGCGGATGCGTCAGCCGGCGTGGGCCACGGCGACGTCGAGGATCCAGGTGACGCCGAACCGGTCGGTCAGCATCCCGAAGCCCGGTGCCCACGGCGACGGCCCGAACTTCTCGATGATCTCGGCGCCGTCGGCGAGCCTGTCCCACAGCGCGCTGACCTGGTCGGCGGTCTCGCCGCGGACGGAGACGAAGAACCGCTCACCGGTCAGGGTCATGCCGTGCTCGCGGGTGGTGGCGGTGGCCGGTACGGCGGCGGGTGCCTGGCTGGGGACGTCGTACGCCATGATGCTGAACCCGTTGTCCGCCGTGACCTGCCCGAAGACGACCTTGTCGGCGTCGGGCAGGTCCTTCGGCATGCCGAAGTCGCCGTACGCCACGACGGTGAGGTGGCCGCCGAAGACCGACCGGTAGAACTCCAGCGCCGCCCGGGCGTCGCCGCGGAAGTTGAGGTGAGTGCTGGTGGTGACAGTCATGCGGGACTCCTTGTTGACGTGCTCGATCGGTGCGGGTTCCAGATTCGCAGCGGTAGGTGACAGGGTGTGGCACCTACCGCGGGCAGAATCGGGTTCATGCCGAAGACGTCCGCACGACTGCTGGCTCTGCTGTCGTTGCTGCAGACCCGCCGGGACTGGTCCGGCACCGTGCTGGCCGAACGTCTGGACATCAGCCTGCGCACCGTGCGGCGCGACGTCGAGCGGCTGCGTGAGCTCGGCTATCCCATCGCCGCGGTCAAGGGGCCGGAGGGCGGCTACCGGCTGCGAGCCGGTACCGAACTGCCTCCGCTGTTGTTCGACGACGACCAGGCCGTCGCTCTCACTGTCGCTCTGCAGATCGCCGCTACCACGCCGGGCAGCGGCCTCGCCGAGTCCGCCGAACGGGCGCTGAACACCGTCCGGCAGGTGATGCCTTCCCGGCTGCGCCACCGCGTCGACGCGCTCGACGTCACCGTCGTCGAGCGGCCCGCCACCAGGCCCGCCGGACCGGTCGACGGCGACGTGCTGCTGGCCGTCAGCGCTGCCGTACGCGACCGCGAGATCCTGCGCTTCGACTACGGATCCGGTGAGGGGTCCGGCGGCATGAGGCCCGCCCGCCGCGCCGAACCGCATCACGTGTTCACCTGGGACGGGCGCTGGTATCTGCTCGCGTGGGACCTCGACCGGGACGCCTGGCGTACCTTCCGGGTCGACCGGATGAGCCTGCGCACACCCAACGGGCCACGCTTCACCCGTCGCGAGGTGCCGGGCGGGGACGTCGCCGCGTACGTCACCGGGGTCTTCCGGGGTGCCGATGACGCCTCCGGGAAGTGGCCCTGCCAGGGCACGGTGCTGCTGGACCTGCCGGCCGGCACGGTGGCCCGTCACACCCGGGAGGGACTCGTCGAGCAGATCAGCGCCGGCCGTTGCCGGCTCACCCTCGGATCCTGGTCATGGCCGGGTCTCGCCGCCGCCTTCGCGCGCTACGACGCCGACATCGAGGTCGTCGGCCCGGACGAACTCGCCGAGGCCTTCGCGCATCTGGCCCGGCGGTTCGCCCGGACCGCGGCCGGCCGCATCGGTGCACAGGCCGGCGCGGGTGACGCCGGCGCCCGCCCCGCGGGGCCGGTCAGGCCTCCGGGGTGACCAGGGTTCCGGCGCTGGCCAGGATCACCAGCATGGTCAGGACGGCGGCCAGGGCCACGGCGAAGCGGCGTGCCTTGCCGGCCTTGCGGCGACCCGGCAGCAGTGCCGCCACCAGCGCGGCGATCAGGCCGCCGATGCCCAGCGGCAACAGCACCACGGCGTTGCCGGTGTGCAGCGGCAGGATGTCCGAGGCGTCGTAGAGGGCCAGGATGAGGGCGGGCACCCCGAACATGACGCCGCCGACGGCCGCGACCATGTTGAACGTCTCCTGTGCCTGCGCCTCGCGGGTGACGGCGATCGTCGAGGCGGCGTTGAGCAGGCTGTGCAGCAGCGGGGCCTCGGCGCACGCCTCGGTCTCCATGGCCCGGCACTGGCGTACCCCGGCGTCCAGAACGGCGAACCAGGCAGCGCGTCTGGCGCGCCGGGCACCGGGCCGGGCCGGCAGTGCCGGGTCCTGCAGGCGGCGCTGGGCGTGGTAGGCGGCCGGGTTGGTGATCCAGGCGCCCATGCCGCCGCGAGCCGCCTCGCGGGCCTCGTCGGCGACCCGGCCGATCACGGTGGACAGTTCGACGACGTCGGCGAGGATGGCTTCCAGCCGGTGGGTGCTGCCGCGCAGGCTGGAGCCGACCAGGTGCTCCATGCAGTACCGGAACGACCGCAGTGCGCGGATCCCGTCGCGGGACTTCTCGGCGTGCGCTTTGGCGATTTCGGTGGCCAGGCCTTCCGGGTCGGCGTGACTGCCGTACGGCACCGCTCTGATCGTGGTGCCGAGCAGGTCGGTGAGCCGGTCGTCGTTCATCTCCATCCGCCAGTTGGTGGCGGTCGGCCCGGCGGGGCTGTCGCCGGCGTCGGCCACCCACAGACCGCGCACCACGGCGGTCAGGGTGGTCCGCAGGTCGCGGTGCACCGTCACCCGGATGTCGCCGACGGCGATCAGCCGTTCGTCACCGGTTTTCAGGATCGAGAGCAGCGGTACGGCCCGGACCGCCGCCCCCTCGGGGACGGGCACGTCGAACGAGGCCGGATGAGTGCTCGCCTGCTCCGGTGCGACGATGTCGACCGTCACACTGAACGGGGCGGCCGGCCGCCGGCGGGTATTGATCGTCATCGCGCCGAAGAGTGCCATGACGGCAGGGTAGAGCCCCGTGTCAGCTATGCCGCGCCCGGATTCGTCGTTGCGGGCGGTGTCGTCCTGCGGCGTGTTCTGTTCCGGCGGCCGAGGAGCCGGGCCGTGGTCCGCCGGGGTCAGAAGGCGCGGTCGGCGACGTGGACCCGTTCGGCTGTTTCGAGCGCGCGGCGCAGTTCGGCGGCGGGAACAGGCCTGGCGGGGGCTTGCATCATCTGTTCGCCGGGCGTGGCGGGGTCGGCGAGGTAGAGCCGGGTGTAGGCCGTGGTCTCCGGTTCGATGCGCCAGCTCTGTGCCAGCGTGCCGGCGTCGACGGTGTCGTAGCCGAGCTGGTGGATCAGTGTTGACGCGGCGGTCTTCGCGTCGGCGTCGTCTCCGGCGATCGGCAGAGCGGTGCGGTCGGGGGCACCGGCCGGGCGGGCCAGCTGGGGGATGTGGTGGGCCAGGATGTTGTTGAACGCCTTCACCAGTCGCGCTTGCGGGAAGTGGCGGTGGACCAGCTCACTGGTGGTGATCTTGTCCTGGTCCAGTTCGGCGATCCGGCCGTCGCGGTACGGGTAGTAGTTGCTGGTGTCGAGCACGACCTTGCCGTTGAGCAGGCCGGCGGGGATGGCGGTGTGCGCCGTCAGGGGTACGGACAGCAGGATGAGGTCACCGGCCCGGGCTGCCTGCTCGACGGTGCCCGCGGTGGCCGGCGGACCGAGTTCGGCGATGAGGCCGGTGAGGCTCTGCGGCCCTCGGGAGTTGGCCACCACCACCGGGATGCCGGCCGCTACCGCGAGGCGCGCGACGGCTGCGCCGATGTTTCCGCTTCCGATGATGCCAAGGGCGGACATGTTTGTTCCTGCTCTCGTATCGATGGTGGCGTCCGCTTCGTGAGGCGGTGCGACGTGAATCGTCGGGGGCGGGCCGCCGGTGACGCTCCTCAACGGCATGAGGATGCTGCCTCCGCTTTTCCTTTCGAAGGATACGGAGGCAGTCTCCGCATTGTCAATGCGAAGTGGCCCAGCCGGTACGCATCAAGGCACTCAGCGCCTGGGGTGACGACTCGTCGGCCATGGCGGCGCCGCGTACCCAGCTCATGGCGAGCACGCTCAGGAACAGGTCGCGGCCGCGTATCCCGGGGCGTGCGCCGCCGTCGCGCTGGGCGGCGTGGAGGAACTCGTCGGTCGTGGTGATGTAGCCCTGGCAGGTGAGGGCCAGCGGTGAGCTGTCCTCGGTAGCTGCTGCTCGCAGCGGTTCGGGAAGGCCGTCGAAGGCGGTGGCCCACTCGCTGAGGGCGTCCAGCCAGAGGGCAAGTGCGGCGGTGGTGTCGCGCTCCTGCTGCCGGATGGCGTCGCGACGGACCACCAGGTCGTCCGCGCGCGCTTGCAGCAGGGCGGCGATCAGCGCCTCCCGGCTGGGGAAGTGCCGGTAGAAGGTGCCCGCCCCGACGCCGGCGCGTTTGGCGATGGCCTCCAGTGAGCTGGCGACGCCGTGCTCCGAGAAGTGCTGCTCGGCGACCTGCAGCAGATGCATCCGGTTGCGCTGCTTGTCCGTGCGCGGTCGGCGTCCGCTTGCCTCTGTGCTCCCGGTCACGTCTCCACGTCCTTCTCTTGGAAAACGGAGCCACCCTCCGTATGTTGGTGCAGACTAAACGGAGCCTACCTCCTCATTGCCGCGATGACGAGTTCCGCCCGCCGCGCAAGCAGCCTCCGGACCCGCACCCCGTCGAAGGACATGTCGTGACCACACCGCAGATGCTTCTGGCTGTTCGCCGGCTTCATGCCCACCGTCGCCCCCACCAAGCGAGCCGCCCTCGACTGGCGGCGCCGGCTGGACGAATCCATCGACCTGCACCAGCGGGTGAGTTACCTCGGAGCCATGTTCGGCCTGCGACTCGGTCCCGGCCAGCTCGACGAACCGCTCACCGCCCAGCAGCCGGAACGACGGCCACAGCCGGCTGACGGCTGCCGCCCACAACGATTCGGCCCTTGAACAGGAAGACGCACATGACAACCCCGAATACGACGGCACCAGGCGTCGCGGCCCCAGCATCCGAGACCGAGCGCAGCGACCGGCTCGCTCCGGGCAACGGCCTGGTCATCGGACTGCTGATGATCTCGTCGTTCGTCGTTCTGCTCAACGAGATGATGCTGGGGGTGGCGCTGCCCACCCTGATCGCCGACTTCGATATCACCCCGAGCACCGGGCAGTGGGTCACTACCGGCTACCTGCTGACCCTGGCGGTGCTGATCCCGGCCACGGGCTTCATCATGCGCCGCTACCACCTGCGCACCATTTTTCTGGGCGCGCTGTCGCTGTTCACCGTCGGCACCGCGATCGCCGCCCTCGCACCCGGTATCGAGATCCTGCTCGCCGGCCGCATCATCCAGGCCGCCGGCACCGCCGTCTTCGTCCCCCTGTTGATGACCACCACCATGCGCCTGGCCCCCGCCGCCCGCCGCGGCCAGCTGATGGCGCTGGCCACCGCTGTGCCCGCCGTCGCGCCGGCGGTCGGCCCCGCCCTGTCCGGGGTGGTGCTGTCCGGGATGAGCTGGCGCTGGCTGTTCATCATGATGCTGCCCATCGCCGCAGCCGCCCTCGCGCTGGGAGCGGTGAAACTGCGCAACATCACCACACCGGAGCCGGTGGCCCTCGACGTACCGTCGCTGCTGCTGTCCGCTGCCGGGTTCGGCGCCCTGGTCTACGGCCTGGCCTCGATCGGCGAGGCGGCAGCCGGTCACGCCCCGGTCCCGCCCTATCTGCCGATCGCGATCGGGCTGGCCGGCGTCGCGGCGTTCGTCTGGCGCCAGATCGTGCTGCAGCGCTGCGCGGGCGCGCTCCTCGAGCGGCGTTCGTCTGGCGCCAGATCGTGCTGCAGCGCTGCGCGGGCGCGCTCCTCGACATGCGGATCTTCCGCACCAGGGGGTTCACGGCGCCCCTGCTGGTGATGCTCGTCATCGCGCTCAACGGGTTCGGCACACTCATCGTCCTGCCCCTGGTGCTGACCGACGTGACCGGTCTGAGCACCTTCACGCTCGGCCTGTTCCTGGTGCCCGGCGGGGCGGTCATCTCGATCGTCTCCGCCCTCGGCGGCCGGGTCTACGACCGTTTCGGGCCACGGCCCCTGGTGATCCCGGGCGCGATCATCTGGACGGCGACCTTCTGGCTGCTCGCCCAGGCGGACGAGGGCACCAGCGGGTGGACCATCCTGGCGATCTACCTTGTCATGACCGGTGCGCAGGCACTGATGTGGGGACCCATGACCACCGCCGCCCTGGCGGCGCTGCCCGACCACCTCCACCCGCACGGCAGCGCCGCCTTCGGCACCGTCCAGCAACTGGCCGGCGCCGCCGGCGGAGCGGTCCTCATCTCGGCCTACACGATCGGGGCGAACGCGCCGGACGCCGGTGCGCTCAACGTCGCCGCATCCGTCTCCGCGTCGCAGACCGCCTTCGCCACCGCCGGAGTCCTCGCTATCGGCGCCATCCTCGGCACCCTCTTCGTCGGCAAGGCACCCGCCCCTCACCGAGCATCCCCGTCGCCCATGCCGGGCACCGACAGCATCCAGCCGTGACGACAACTGCACCAGCCGCCATCCCTGACGCGCAGAGGAGTGACATGGCGGCCCGGCCGAAGCGAGCGAGGTGGCTGAAAGGTCCGGACGGGCCGGACGGCTGGTCAGGGCCGCGTTGCGAGGTACTGTTCCGCGCGCCGGCGGGTGGTGTCGTCATCGGACTCGCGGGCCACGGCCAGCAGCCGGGCCCGCACCTCGGCCGGTAGCCGGGCGATGTCGCGGGTGAGGTGGGTGCGGCTGCGCCAGCCGCACAGGTGCCGCACCGCGCCGGCGGCGACCCGGACGTCGCCGGGGAAGCGCTGCAGTGCGTCGATGAGGTCGGCGATCGGGGTCGCGGCGAGCGCCGGTGCCGGCAGCGACTCGTGCACCGGGAAGCCGGAGTAGCGGCCGGTTCCCGAGCCGTACCAGGTCAGCAGGGCGGCAGCACGTTCGGCCCGGTCCGGGACGGCCTCGGCGAGGCGGGTGGCGACCAGGGCCGGCACGCTGGGCGGAAGGACGCCGGTGGTGTGCGCGGCGGCGATCGCCAGATCGAGGAGATCTCGTACGGCAGCGGGAGCCGCGGCCTTCCAGTGCTCCTCGGCGAGTCGTTCCCGCTGTCGTACGGCCTGCCGTTGCCCTTCCTGCGCCAGTGGCCCGTCGACGCCGTGCCGGGCCAGCCAGCGCAGCACCCGGCCGCCGTCGAGTAGCGGGGCGTCACCGTCGCAGCCCGGCCAGCGCAGCGCCACCCCGTGGTGGAACCCGACGTCGACGATCCGCCGGTCGCCGCCGTCGAGGAACGTGAACGTGAGGTCGCCGAGGCACATGCAGTAGCCGCCGGTCGCCCGTCCGACCGCCAGGGCCTCGCGCAGCAGCTCCAGTTCCGCCGGATCGGTGAGGTCCAGCAGGTCGTCGCCGGGTGCGCCGACCGTGGTCACGCGGACCCGGGCTGCGCCGGAAAGCATCTCGTCGAGCGTCCTCACCGGTTCCTCGTCCCTACATGGCGGTGAAGAGCACGGACCGCCCGGCGGTGGCGGCCCGCCGGTAGAAGTCGCGAACATCGGCGAAGTTGTCCCACGTGTAGTCGAAATCATCGTCGTCACCGGCACCGTCGTAGTCGGGATCGTCGATGGCGTCGAAACGGTGGCGCAGCCATGTCCGGTCGACGGCCTGCAGGGCGTCGGACACCGCGCGGGTCTCGGCGGCGCTGACGTGGACGACGTAGTACTCGTCGTGCAGGTGCCGCCCGCCGACCACGGCATGCGAGAGGGGGAACTCGCCACCGTCGGGGTCGAGCGTGCCGTCGGTGAGGCAGCGGTGGATGGCGTCCCAGGCCTTGTCGGTGTCGGCTTTCAGTTCGCCGGCGTCCCACGACTCCTCGATCTCGTCCAGGATCGCGGCGACCGTGTCGCTGTCACCGTCGTCGTCGGCGGCCAGCAGTCTGCGTTCCTGCTCCGGCGTGATCGCGAAGTACACCCCCAGCACGGAAGTGATCCTACGGGCGGGGGTGCTGCTTCGTCCGTACCCGATCAAGGTTTTGACCGAGGGGCGCCCGGCCACCGGGACCGCCGCCCGGGTGGAGTCCGGTGCCGGACGGTGGGGCCTCGATGTTCAGGAGGACGCGATGAACCGGAACCGCTGCTCCCCGCCGGGCGCCTGCTGACGGAAGTCCACCCCGTTGGCTGAGCCCACGGTCACCGTCAGGCGCAGGCCGCTGTTGCGGTTGATGAGGATCACGTCGCCGCTGCTCTCCTTGGAGAGCCTCCACTCCTGGCTGGCTGTGCCGTCGAAGGGCCTCGTGAGGATGGCGGCACCCGGGAGGGTCGAATCCCCGGAGACGTCCAGCGCCATCGAACGCCCGCCCTGAGCGACGGAGTTGTTGATGAACACATAACCCTGCGCGGCGCGCGTGGGGTCGAAGACGGGGTTGACGCCCCATTCCTTGAGGCCGCTGTTCTGGGTGGCCGGCTGCAGGGCGACCACCGCGAACGCTCCCTGCGCGAACATCGCCTGCGCCGGGCGGGCCGACGGCTGGATCACCGTCAGCCCGGGGGCTGCGGACGCGGCTGTCGGAACGGCCAGAGCCGCCCCGACGGCGGACAGCGTGGCGATCGAGACACCGAAGCCTCGTAGAACTGATGTGACAGACATGTGATCTCCCTGTGGCGGCCGGGCTCTCGCCCGTCCGGATGAGCTGACACCGAGCAGTACGCACCTGGCCGCCGCTCCGGTTCTCGCCTGTTTTCCGCTCGCTCGGGAGGACCGCCGGTCCGCACGGCCAGCCGGCGGCGCTGGCCCGCGACGGGTGGGACCGGGACGCGCGGTGGGTGCCGGTCGATGGGCTGGGCCGGGGCGCTGTGGGGTGCGATACAGGACACCGGGGGCCGGTTTCGGATATCGGCCCGGCCGGGCACTGGTCCGGTGGCGGCCGTGGGGCGGCCGTGACCGGATGGTGCCGTTGCTGGACGCGGGGGCAGGACATGGTGGTCGCGTTGATAGTCATGGCGGGCGGCTGGGTACTGGCCACCACGGTGATCGCCGGAGCGGGCGGACCCGGGCCGGGGCGGTCAGCGAGTGTGATCACCGGGGTGGGTCGTGCGACGCGGGCCCCACTGGACGAGAATGAGCCTGCACGAATGGTTATCGACTTGAAGGGACCTGTTCCTTGAGCGCTGGACTCGCAGCCTTGCTGGATGACGTGGCGGTTCTGGCGCGTGCGGCGGCCGCGTCCGTCGATGACGTGGGGGTGGCCGCCGCGAAGGCCGGCGCCAAGGCCGCCGGCGTGGTCATCGATGATGCCGCCGTCACCCCGCAGTACGTGCGGGGCCTCGCCGCCGAGCGGGAGATCCCGATCGTCAAGCGCATCGCCCTCGGGTCGCTGCGCAACAAGTTCCTGATCATCCTGCCGGTGATCCTGCTGCTCAGCGAGTTCCTGCCGATGCTGCTGACGCCGTTGCTGATGATCGGTGGCGCCTACCTGTGCTACGAGGGCGCCGAGAAGATCTGGGAGCGGATAGCCCACCACGGCGAGCACGGCGGCGCCGAGCAGCAGCCCGACGAGAAGACGCTGGTCGCGGGTGCGATCCGGACCGACCTGATCCTGTCGGCCGAGATCATGGTGATCTCGCTGAACGAGGTCGCGAGCGAGACGTTCTGGGCACGGCTGGCCATCCTGTCGGTCGTGGCGGTGATCATGACGGTGCTGGTGTACGGCGCGGTCGGCCTGATCGTGAAGATGGACGACGTCGGCCTGCGGCTGGCCGAGAAGGACAGCAAGGGTGCGGCCAAGTTCGGCCGCGGCCTGGTCAAGGCGATGCCGAAGGTGCTGACCGCGCTCAGTGTGATCGGCACGGCCGCGATGCTGTGGGTCGGCGGTCACATCCTGCTGGTCGGGGCCAACGATCTGGGCTGGCATTTCCCGTACTCGGTGGTGCACCACGCCGAGGAGGCCGCGCACCACGCGACCGGCGCGCTCGGCGGTGTGGTCGGCTGGACCGTGAACACGATCCTCAGCGCGATCGTCGGCCTGATCATCGGCGGCCTGATCGTGGCGTTCATGGCGGTGACCTTCCACCGCAAGAAGTCCCACGGTGAGACCAAGTCGCATGGTGAGACCGGGAAGCCGCAGCACGGGGAGGCCGGCGCGCCCCTCGGTGGAGCCGAGAAGCCGCACGGTGAGACGGGGACCACGGCCGCCGCGCCGCCGGCCGGTGAGGTTGCCGCGCCTGCCACGGGGACCGCGGAGCCGGAGGCCCCGCAGAAGTAGCGATCCGCTTGCACGGCTGCCCGGGTTCCACGACGGTGGAACCCGGGCAGCCGTGTCTGTGGCCAGCTCACCGGGGCCGGCGTCAGGTGCCGGGCGAAGAAGCGGACCGAGCTGTCGAGCTCGGAGTCCGGCAGTCCGTCGCTGTGCAGGCCCGCGTTGGCGTGCAGGGCCTTCTCCGCCGAGCCGAACGCCTCGTACAGGGCGAGACTGTCGGCGCGGGGAACACGTTTGTCGTCCCAGGCGATGACGAACTCGATCGGAATCGTGATGCCGGCGGCGATCCCGGCCGACGCCGTGCCGCCGCCGAGCCCCAGCACGGCGGCGCGGACCCGTGGCTCGGCGGCCACGAACGGGACGCCGAGGCCACAGCCCAGCGAGACACCCCAGTAGCCGACCGGGCCGCGACCGACGTGCTCGAGCTGCTCGACGGCGTCCATGACCGCCTGCCATTCGGGCACGGTGTACTCGGCGGCCAGCAGCTGGAAAGCAGCGAGCAGCGGTGCCACGTCGGCGCCGGCATCGACGCGGGCCTGGTTCTCGCTGGCGATCCGGTTCAGTACGGGATGGAGTGGCCGGTCCCCGTGGCTCGGGACGTCCACGCACACGACCGCGGCACCCAGGCCGGTGACGAACCGGTGAGCGCCGTGCAGGACGGCGGGTGCCTTCTTGTGCTGGCCGCCGCCGTGACCGATGACGATCAGCGGGCGGGTGCCGGCGGCGCCGGCCGGGGTCCACAGGACACCGGGAACCTCACCGAGGGTGAAAAGCTGCTCGCGGACGCCGTCAGACGAGCTGGTGGAGTGAATGTGCACAGGAGAGCGAGCCCTTTCGGAATGCCTGGACGGGCACTCCCCGGGCCATGCGAGGCAGGGAGTCCCGATCGGTTGCAGCGTTGATGGGTCTCACCTCCTCGGGTCGTCGTTCGCGCACGGCGCCGCAGAACTCAGCACAGCCGGTCAGATGTCGTAGATGGCGACCTCGTGCCCGCCGTACGCCTCCGGGACGCGGGTGACGATCGCGGCGCTCACGGTCGTGGCCTCGTAGAGGACCTGGGCGATCATCAGCGGGCCGATCAGGGCCGTGTGCACCGGATGGTTACGTACCCGCGGTGCGGCGAGGCGCCCGACCTCGACGGCGACGTGCTGGCTCAGGTCCAGGGTCCGGATGCCGGGGAACGCCAGAATGTGGTCCCACAGGGACGCGGCGACCCCGAGCACGGCCTGTGCCTCGGCGATCGCCAGCGTCGGCACGATCAGCAGGACGTCGCCTGCCGCGGCGGTGTCGAGCAGGGCCATCATCTCGGGATGTCCGGAGAAGATCTCGACCAGCGCGGATGCGTCCAGCACCCGCGGGCGGCTCAGTGCCGTCACGCGGCCCGGCGCTTACGGCGGGCGATGATCGCGGCGACCTCGTCGTCGGTGCGCCGCATCTTCTCCCGGAAGGCGCGTTCCTGCTCCTCGGTCAACGGCGCCGGCTCGGGCAGGCCGAGGATCGCGGCCAGCCGCTGGCTCGGAAGCAGCTCGGAATCATCAGGCCGGGCGGTCATGGGGCAAGCCTAGCGAGATCCGCGTCGCCGCGACACGCCGGAACCACCCGGCCGGGTGACAGCCCGGGCGATGATCGACTCGGCTCGGGCGTCACTGCCACGGCGGTCGCTCCAGCGTTTCCGGTCACGGCAGACCGGCCTCTCACGGCAGATCGGCCTCGCACAACGCGCAGCTGAAGTCGCCGTCCTTGATCAGGCTGAGGTTCCCGCAGCCGGGACAATGCCGGAACGTGAACGCGCTGGTGAACCGGCCCGGATGCGTGATTCCGGCGGCGTCGAGGGCGGCGGCCGCGTCGGGCCAGCACGACGGGTCGGGGCCGTACCCGGTCGACTGGTTGGTGATGTCGGTGACGTGACCGCCCGTACCGAAGGTGATCTCCCCGGCGGCCAGGACGTCACCACCACCCGCGCAGGCGACGTGTTCGCTGCGTCGCGGTGCCAGGCGCAGCACACCGTCGGCGGTCACCACGTAGGTGAACGGTTCGTTTCGGTCCCTCGGGTCGCTGCCGGCCAGAAAGGCGTGCAGTTCGGCGGCCGACCGGACCGGCCGGCCGGGCTGCGCGTCGCGGGCCGCTATGCCGGGCGGGCCGAGGTACCGGTATCGCATGGGAGCTCCAGGGGCGCGGTCATCGCGAAGCTGCTGTCCAGAACGGCTGTGAGCGCGTCGCCGTGGGCGGCGGCCCAGCGGCTGGTGAGCGCCAGGAACGCGGTCAGGTCGTGGCGTACGTGCTCCAGCAGTCCCGGCAGGACGGCCGGCGCGACGTCGACGAACGGTCCTCGACGCTGTTCGTCCTGCCACAGTCGTACGAGGTCGCCGCGGTGTTCGACGGTGGGGGTCGGGTCGTGGCCGAGCCACCGGCCGGTGCCGCCGGTGCACAGGTCCTGCCAGGTACGCCAGTCCTCCAGGCCGCAGCAGCAGCCGGGAGAGACGGTCGCGCCGGTGACCGTGTCGTGGATCTGCAGGCCACCCACGACGATCCGGTCCCCGTCCGACGCGAGCAGTTCGTCGAGCGTGTCACTGGCGGCGACGGCCGCGACGAAGAAGGCGACCTCACCCTCGGTGCGGGCGCCGTCCAGCGGCAGCCAGGACCAGGCCGGCAGGTCGGCGACGGGCCACGGCGCGGTGCCGGGGAACGCTGTCACTTCGATGACCGGCCGGATCTGCAGCATGGGCGTATTGAAGCCGCCGTGGCCGGCGTGGGGAACCGATTATCGGCGCCTACGCTGTCGGGGCATGGGCGGGGAGAGCACGATGTCGATGTTCGCGGGGCTGATCGACAGCTCGGTGCAGCGGATCCGGGAGATCGCCGCCGATCCGCGGCGCTTCGATCGGCAGGAGGTCGTGCGGTCTGCGGACGTCTGGGACAACAACGCCAAGCATTTCTTCGGGATCCTTCAGGTACGCCCGGATCTGCTGCGGGAGCGTCTGGCGTGGCAGGGGCTGCGGTGGATGGCGGGGCTCGGTGCGGCGCGGCGGGCCTGGATGGCCGAGCACGGCGGTCCGGCGGTCACCCGGTTGCTCGGCCCGGCCGCGCCGGAGACGCTGTTCTACCGCGACAGCTACGGGCACGTCCGTGCCGGCCGGTTGCCGGCCGCGGCCGCCGGGCTCGACGCTGACTACGACCTGCCGCGGGGCCGGGCTGCCGGGTTTCGTATCGAGCGGGCCGGGACGGGTTTCCGGGCTGCGGTGACCGTGCGCGCGCCGCAGCGGTTCGGGGATCGGGAGGGCGACATCCTTGTGCACCTCACGGGGGTACGCCTGGCGCGTTTCGACAGTGCGGACACGGTGGGTGCGGTCGTCTCCGACGGTGGTGAGCTGCGGGTCGGTGCCGGTGGGGTGGTGCTGGCCGACGAGGTGGCGGTGCAGGTCGACGACCCGTTCTGGTATCGGTCGCGGACGGCGCGGGCCGTGGACCCGGACACGCCGCCGTGGCGGGAACCGGGTGATCGGCGGCCGCTGACCCTGCCGTGGGCGGCCGCGTGGGAGCCGGGGCACCGGTTCCGGGAGGCGATGGGGCGGATCCGGCAGGTGCGGTCACCGACCGGGGTGTCGTGGGTGCCGCTGCTCGAGCTGGCTGATCTGCTGGCCGGAGCTGGTAGCCGGGCGCTGGCCGCCGGGAACCGGCACGGGCGGGCCCGGCGTGCCGCCCTGCACGAACTGGCCGTGCGGTGGGGAGCGGAGCTGCCGGACGCCGGCGGCCCGGCGCAGCGGGTGCCGCACGCGGCGGTGCTGACCATGGCAGCCTGGAACGGGCAGCCGGCGGAGATGCTGGCGAACTTCGCGCAGCCGTCCCCGGGTGTCATCGGCTGGTCGCTGGGCGCGGCGCGGATCTCCCGCCCGGCCGGGGTGCGGCTCACCTGCGAGGCCGGCACCCTGTCCGCGGCGGTGTGGTGACCCCTGCCCGGAGCACCGCAAGCGGGGTCAGCGGCGGGTGCCGGCCGGGATCACGCCGAAGCCGGGCAGAACACGCTGGGTGACGGCGCGGGTGGCGGCCAGCTGGACGCCCGCGCGGCGTCGGCGTTCGGCGAGGACGGCGACCAGGAACAGCCAGGGTGGGGTGCCGGGCGGTGGTGCCGGGGAGACCTTGGCGGTGACCTCGGCGTGCAGGCTCTGGCCGAGGATCGAGCGGTACGGTTCGGCGAAGTGGAACGAGCGGGCCGCGAACTGGCGGATCGCCTCGGCGAGTTCGTCGTCGACGGCGGACAGGTCGGCCTCGGCGGCCCACGGGGCGAGACCGGCGGGCATGCCGGGTACCAGGTTCCACGGCACCGGCCGGCGTTCGTGCACCACGAGGGTGCCGGCGGCCAGGTCGCCGAGGCGCCGGCCGCGGCGGGAGGCGAGCATGGTGGTGAGGCTGCCGGCCCAGGTCACCATGGGCAGCAGCATGCCGGGCCATTCGACGGCGAGGCCGATGAGGGCGCGGGTGAAGGCGTGCCGGGCGCGGATCGGGCCGCCGTCCTCACGGATGACGCGCAGCCCCATGACGATCTTGCCGAAGCTGCGGCCGTTGCTGACGGTCTCGACGATCGTCGGGTAGCCGACCGCGACCAGGGCCAGACCGATCAGGTAGGCGGTGTCGGGGCGCAGCAGGTCGCCGTACGGTTCGGGCAGCAGATCGGTGATGATCAGGTACGTGCCGGACAGGAAGCCGAGGACGACCAGCTGCATCAGGATGTCGAACCCCAGGGCGATGGCGCGTGAACCCAGCCGGGCGGGGCGTACATCGATCTCGACGGCTTCGGCGGTGGTGAGCACCCGCACAGTCAACACGATGGGCCCTCTACGCTGCGAGGGTGGATCTCGACGCGTACGTGGCCGAGCACGGCGGTGAGTGGCGCCGGCTCGAGGCGCTGGTCACCCGGCGCCGGCTGAAACCGGTGGAAGTGGACGAAATGGTCCTGCTGTATCAGCGGGCGGCCACCCATCTGTCGATCGTGCGCAGCCGTACCCCGGACGCCGTGGTCCTGGCCGACCTGTCGCGGCTGGTGCTGGCCGGCCGGGCGGCCATCAACCGCAGCGAGCGTGTCTCGTGGCGCCCGGCCGCCGACTTCGTGATGTTCAAGCTGCCGGCGGCGCTGTACCGGACCCGCTGGTGGTGGCTGACGGTGACGGTGCTGATGGTTGCCGCGGCCTGGGGCCTGATCGACTATGTGCTGGGCCATCCGACGGTGCTGCAGGAGTGGTTCGGGGCGCACCCGGACGAGGCTCAGCTGGTCGACGACTTCGTCAACTACTACAGCGAGTACCGGGCGGAGACGTTCTTCAGCGCGGTGTGGGTCAACAACGCGATGCTTGCCGCCCAGTGCCTGGCGTCCGGGGTGCTGATCCTGCCGGTGTTCTACCTGCTCGGCACCAACCTGATCAACATCGGGATGATGGGTGCGGCGATGTTCGACGCCGGTGCCGGTGACGTCTACCTGACCTACATCGCCCCGCACGGCTTCCTGGAACTGACGGCCCTGTTCATCGGTGCCGGGGTGGGCTTGCGCATCGGCTGGTCGTGGATCGCGCCGGGCCCGCTGATGACCCGCCGGCAGTCGCTGGTGCACTGGGCCAAGCAGGGCATGGTCGTCGCGGTCGGCCTGGTGTTCGTGCTGCTGGTCTCCGGCATCCTGGAGGCCTACGTCACCCCGTCGCCGCTGCCCGCGCCGGTGCGCATCGGTATCGGCGGCGTGCTGTGGGTGTTGTTCCTGGCGTACGCCCTGGTGTGGGGCCGCGAGGCGCAACGCAGGGTGCGCGAACCTCTCGACTGATCCGGCGGCGGCTACGTTGGACGGATGGCCCGATCGCTGTTCACCCTCGAAACGGCGCGCGAGATCCTGCTCGGGGAGCGCCCGGGGCTGGTCACCTCCCTCGACCGGCTGCTCGGGCTGGGCATCCTCGCCGCCGGGCCGGTCGGTCTGGCGACCGGACAGCCGTGGCTGCTGGCCGTGTGGGGCTGGGTCGACCAGAAGAACGAGCTGATGGCGCGGCTGGCCGAGGCCGTGACGGCGGGCCGCCGGCGGCTGGGTGCCGAGTCCGGCCGGCGGCAGCGACACGAGGTTCTCGCCGCCACGCACACGGTGCTGGTGGTTGCCGCGTTCCTCGACGCGCTGCAGCGCATCGGCGGCGAGGCGTACCGGTCGGTCGAGTTCCCCGAGTCGGAGCTGGACGCACTGGTCATGACCCAGATGTCGACCGATGCCCAGTCCATGGTGGAGTGCGTCGCCCGGATGGACGTCCCGATGCCCTGGGACGGCGGCGGCTTCCAGGCGAACCTCGACAGCGGTATCCGGGCCTACTACCAGGTGCTGGCCCAGCAGATCCTGGCAGTGTTCGACAACTTCGCCCCCTGGGTGGAGAAGTTCGGCTCCTACACCGGTCCGCGACCGCTCAACGGGCAGATCGTCGAGCTGGCCCTCGACCGGTACCGGGCCGAGTATGTGGCGTTGGTGGCCGAGGTGCCGGAGTTCGCCATCTGGAGCTCGCTCGGTGAGCACCATGCCACCCACCGGGCCCTGTCCCGGCTGGAGGCGCTGGTGGCTTCTCTCGCACCGGCCCCGCAGGCCGATGTGGCCCGCGAACGGCTCGCCCGGCTCAATCGCGACGTCCTGAACCGGCCGATCCTGGATCTTCAGGAGATCACCCGGGTCAGCGAGGTGCGCGCGCCGACGGTCGCCGAGGGATATCTGGAGCCCCGGTTCCGGTGGGCCGTCATGACCCGCGCCTCGCGTCCCGCCCACGAGGGATGGTGGTCTCATCAGCAGGCCGGAACCGATCTGGCCGGTTTCCTGGCGACCCACTTCACCTCGCCGCAGGCAGCGGTGTCACCGCTGATCGTGCTGGGCCATCCGGGGGCCGGCAAGAGCCTGTTCACCAAGGTGTGCGCGGCACGGCTGTCGGCGACCGCGGCGTTCATGGCGGTGCGGATCGCGCTGCGCGACGCGCCCGAGCCCTCGGCCGGGGTGTACCAGCACATCGAGGACGTGCTGCGGGAGTCCACCCACGGCAGGATCGCCTGGCGCGAGCTCGGCGAATCCGGCGACGACGTCATCCGTGTCGTGCTCATCGACGGGCTCGACGAACTGATGCAGGCGACCGGGGCGACCGAGTCCCGCTATCTGCGGGCCGTTACGGACTTCCAGCGCACCGAGTTGGCCACGGGCGGTCCGGTGGCGGTCGTGGTGACCTCCCGTACGGTCGTCGCCGACCTCGCGGCCATCCCGGACGGGTGCATGGTCGTCAAGCTGGAGGAGTTCGACGACGACCAGATCGGCACGTGGGCTGAGCGCTGGAACGACGCGAACGCGGGCCGGGTCCAGGCGGGTTCGCTGCTCAGCATCGACGCGGTACGTCTGCGTGAGTACGGGCCCCTGGCCCGCCAGCCCCTGCTTCTCGCGCTGCTGGCGATCATCCTGACCGAACGGGACCTGCCGTCGCACGAACGTTCCGCCGACCTGTACCGCACGCTGCTGGACGATTTCATCCGCCGCGAGCTGGACCGGCCGGACCGGTTCTCCGACCGGCTGTCCGACGACGAGCGTTACGAGGTGGAGCTGTGGAAACTCGGCATCGTCGCCTTCGGCATGCTCAACCGCAGCCAGCAGTACCTGCACGAGGACAGCCTGACCGAGGATCTGCGCGCGCTGCCGGCCCGGCACGAACCAGCCGCCGCGCCGCAGCGCCGGGAGATCAGCCGCCAGATGGATCCGGCGTCCCGGCTGATCGGCCGGTTCTTCTTCGTGCACACCGACGAGGCCGCCGCGGGCGCGGGCGGCCGTAGTTACGAGTTCCTGCACGCCACCTTCGCCGACTATCTGGTCGCCTTCCACACCCGCCAGCTGCTGCGGGAGGCCGCCGGTGCCCGCAAGTACCGGTCGTCGTCGCAGCCGTGGGACGACGACCTGCTGTTCGCCCTCATCTCGCACATCGCCATCGGTGCCAGCGGCTCCCTGACTTTGGAGTTCTTCGCCCAGCTGGCCACCGCCGACAGCGACGTGGCGTCGGTCCTGGAGCATCTGGCGGTCGTCGCGCACCACCGCTGGGGCCCCGGCCGTCACCACGACTACGACCCGTCCGGGCGTACTCCGGTCCAGCGCGTCGCCGCGTACTCGGCGAACATCGTGGTGCTGCGCCTGGCCATCGCGCAGGAGCCGGTGCCGATCGCACGTCTGTGCCCGCCCGGCGCCGACGTGCAGTCGTGGTGGCCGTCCCAGGTCCGGCTCTGGGACGCCGTCCTGACCCGGCCGGAGATGATGTCGCTGCTGACCTCGACGTGCATCGTGGACGACGCCGGGCCGGCACTGATCCGCGGGCGGCACGACACCGCCTTCTACGAGGATCTGCGGGAGTACCTGGCGCTGGACCGGGAGGCGGCGTTCCGCGTCGCGGCGGGCCGTGCGCTGCAGTGGGATCCCCGCGACACCGGCGACTACCACCTGCGCATCGAGCCGGCGTACGCGGCGGCGGTGCACTCGCTGACTCGTGCCCTGCGCACCGGGGTGGGTGGCGAGGAGGCGCTGCGCCGGTTCCGGGAGGTCGACGATCCCACCGCGTCGCTGCACCTGCTGCGGATCGCGGTGATGGCGCAGTGCGTGGCGGAGCTGGACTATCCGTTCGTCGCGGCGGTTCTCGACGACGCGATCCGCGCCCGTGTTCCCGTGCCGCAGACCGACCTCGGCCTGATCTACGGCATCCATCCGCAGGTCAGGGAGTACTTCGGAAAGGTCAACCGGGACTTGTCGGAGCCGCCTGCGCAGCCGGACACCCGGCGCTGAGTCACAGCCGGCCGGAGGCCTTGAGCAGCAGGTAGACGTCGGCGACCCGGGCGGCGAACGTGTCGGCGTCGGCGTCGACGACGGTCGCCCCGGAGTGGGCCAGCACGTCGCGGACCCGGTCGCGTTCGGCGAGCACCCGCTGCGCGGCCGCGGCGCGGTGCACGTCGGCGGCGGAGGCGCCGTCGGGCAGGTCGGCGAGGCGGCTGACCAGCGGGTCGCGGACGCCGGCGACGATCACCTTGTGCCGGGCGGTCAGTTTCGGCAGCAGCGGCAGCAGCCCCGCGATCATCGGTGCGGTGTCCAGTGCGGTGAAGACGACCAGCAGCGCCCGTTTGCGGTCGCGGCGCAGCATCTCCTGGCCGAGCAGGGTGAAGTCGGTCTCGGCGAGTTCCGGGTGCAGTGAGGCCATGGCGTCGATGAGCCGGCCGAGTTTGGCGCGCTGGCCGCCGCCTTCGACGCGGGTACGTACCTTCGCGTCCATGGCGAGCAGGTCGACGCGGTCGTCGGCGCGGGTGGCCAGCACCGACAGCAGCAGGGCGGCGTCGATGGACGCGTCCAGGCGGGGTGCGTCGCCGACGCGTACGGCCGAGGTCCGCCCGGTGTCGATGATGCAGAAGACCCGCCGGTCGCGTTCCGGGCGCCAGGTGCGCACGACCACGTCGTGGGCGCGGGCGCTGGCCCGCCAGTCGATCGACCGGACGTCGTCGCCGATCACATACTCGCGCAGCGCGTCGAACTCGGTGCCCTGGCCGCGGCCGCGGGTGACGACGGTGCCGTCGACGATGCGCAGGCGGGCCAGTTTCTCCGGCAGGATGCGCCGGGACGGGAACCGGGGCAGTACCCGCAGCGACCAGGGCGGGGTGTTCTGCTCGTTCCAGGCCTGCCGGCGCTGGCGGTAGGCCAGTCCGAGGGGCCCGGCCGAACGCAGCGTGACGCGTACGGCGGGCCGGTCGCCGTGCCGGGTGGGGGTGAGGGTGGTGGTGAACGACTGCTGATCGCCGTCGGCCAGCACCGCGGTGTGGAACAGCGGCCCGGCGCCGGCCGACGGCACCCAGCTGTCGCGCAGGTGCAGCCGGACGGTGCGCCGGCCGGTGTTGGCGACGGTGAGCACGACCCGGGCGGTGTTGCCGAGCCAGACGGTACGGTCGCCGTCGCGGTGCAGGCGCAGCCCGGTCAGCGGCCCGGCGATCGCCAGGTCGAGGCCGGCCAGCAGCACGGCCGCGCCGACCACCATCGCCAGTGCCGGCCAGGGTGCCGGCCCGAGCACGACGATCGGCAGGCCGAGGGCGAGCAGCAGCGCGAAACGCCGCGTGATCATCGCGGCGCCGGTACGGCGGCCAGGACGGTGGCGAGCACGCCTTCGACGGTGGCGCCGTCGAGTTCGGCGTCGGCGCGCAGCCGCACCCGGTGCCGCAGGGTGGGCACGGTGAACGCTTTCACGTCGTCGGGGACGACGTAGTCGCGGCCGTGCAGCCAGGCATTGGCCTTGGAGACGGCGAGCAGGGCGGTGGCACCGCGGGGGGAGGCGCCCAGTTCGAGGGCGGGTGCGGTGCGGGTGGCCCGGCACAGGTCGACGATGTAGGCGAGCACGGTGTCGGCGACGGCGACGTGCTGGACCGCGTACCGGCCGGCGAGCAGGTCGGCGGGCCCGGCGACGGGCTGCACGCCGGCGGCTTTGAGGTCGCGCGGGTCGAAGCCGCGGTGGTGGGCGCGCAGGATGTTGAGTTCCTCGTCGCGCTGCGGCAGCGGCACCGACAGTTTCAGCAGGAACCGGTCGAGCTGGGCCTCGGGCAGCGGGTAGGTGCCCTCGTACTCGATCGGGTTCTGGGTGGCGGCGACCAGGAACGGCTGCGGCAGCGGGCGGGGGATGCCGTCGATGGTGACCTGGCGTTCCTCCATGGCTTCCAGCAGGGCGGCCTGGGTCTTCGGCGGGGTCCGGTTGATCTCGTCGGCGAGCAGCAGGTTGGTGAAGACCGGCCCGGCCCGGAAGTTGAACGCGGCGCTGTGCGCGTCGTAGATCAGCGAGCCGGTGACGTCGCCGGGCATCAGGTCGGGGGTGAACTGGACGCGTTTGGTGTCCAGGTCCAGCGCGGTCGACAGGGCCCGGACCAGCAGGGTCTTGGCGACGCCGGGGACACCTTCGAGCAGTACGTGGCCGCCGCAGAGCAGCGCGACCAGCACCCCGCCGACGACTGCGTCCTGACCGACGACGGCTTTGCCGACCTCGGTGCGCAGCCGGCCCAGCGCTTCCCGGGCCTGGTGGGAATCGGTTGTCACGACTGCTCTCCTTCATGCGGTGGCGGTGGTGTGCTGGTGACGTCGCGGACCAGGCGTTGCAGCAGGGTGGCGGCCTCGACGAGGTCGCTGTCGCTGTCCGGCTGGTCCCGGTCGAGGATGTCGCGGACGTAGCGGACCGGCAGGCCGGCCTGCTGGGCGATCTGTTCGCTGTCGGCGTGCGGCGCCAGCCCGAGGTGGGTGGTGAGTGTGCGGCGGGCGGCGGTGCGCAGGATGTCCAGCGACGCGTCGCGGGCGCGGGCCCGCTGGTAGAGGCGGGCGTGGCCGAGCATCGTCTCGTTGGCCGGCACTCGTGACGGCAGCGGTTCGGCGACCGGGGCGCCGAGCCGTCGGGCCGCGGCGATCGCCAGGGCCAGCAGGATCAGCACCAGCAGGATCAGTGAGGTGATCAGCGCGGGCGGCAGGTCCTTGATCAGCGGGTCGGGCTGGAAGCCACCGCCGGCCTCGCTGTCGCCCTCTCCCTCGGCCTCGCCGTCCCCGTCGCCGGGACGGCCGTCGCCCGGTATGCCGTCCTCGTCGTAGTAGCCGTCGTACGGGTAGCTGCCGTCGGGTGCGGGTGTCCACCGTTCGGTGCCGTCGGGGTCGTAGGTGGGCCGGGTCGTCGGCGGTGTGGTGGGCGGGGTCGTCGGGACGGCCCGGTCACGTTCGTGCACGTCGAGCCAGAGCACCCGGTTGTGCTGGGCGAGCAGGCCGACGGCCAGGGCGGCGTTGCCGTGCTCGCCGATGCGGTCGTCGCGGAACGGGTCGGGTGAGCCGACGAGGGTGACGTTGTACCAGCTGTGCTTGAAGGTGGCCAGGGCGCCGTTGTAGCAGACGGTGCCGCGCTCGGTGCGGTACTCGGTCTTGCGGACGGCGGCCGGCCCGGCCGCGCCGGCGATCCGGTCGCCGCAGGCGGGGCTGGCGACCGTGGTGTTCCAGTAGGTGCGCCCGACCGTGGCGGGCCAGCCGCTGCGGCGCAGTGCGGACGCCGACGGATTCACCGCGACGATCATGCTGCCGGTCGGGAGGCGGTAGATGCTCTCCAGGTCGGCCAGGTCGGGGGTGGTCAGGAACAGGGTGACGGCTTCGGTGCCGGAGTTGGCGGCCCGGACGGCCTGTTCGGTGGTGGTGAACCGGTCGACGGTGATGCCGCGTTCGCGCAGCCGTTCGGCGAGTGTGCCGCCGCTGATCTGCTGCACCTGCTGCGGGGTCAGGTATTCCGGGTCGTCGTCGTCGGGTTGTTCGACGGCGTGCACGATGAGGGTGCCGGTGATCAGGGCGGTCAGGGCGGCGAACGGGATCGCGGCCCGTAGCCAGCGCTTCATCGGGTGGCTCCGTCGTCGAGGGCGGCGCGGACCTCGGCGGTCAGGTCGCGCATCCGGTCGTCCTCGGGCTGTCCGGCGGGGCGGTGGCCGTACCACACCTCGGAGAACAGTCCGGTGGCGCCGGTCAGGGCGGGGGCCACGACCGGGCGGCCGGTGCCGGCCGCGGTGGCCAGTTCATGGGCGGTGGTGCCGGGTTCGGGGGTGACGACGCCGGCGCGGGTGAGGGCGGTGACGGTGTCGCGCAGCCGTTCGCGGATCGCCTCGGCGTAGCGGCCCTCGGCGGCGAGCCGGTCGGCCAGCGACAGTGCCGTACCCGCCGGGGTCTTGCTGCCGGGTTTGGCGCTGCCGGTGCCGGCCGGGGTGGCGCGCTGCTTGCTGTGCCGGGTCTTGCGCTGCCGGCGCCGGAACCGGGGCAGTCGCAGGCGGGGCAGTCGCAGGCGGGGCCAGCTGCGCGGCACCCAGGCCGGCCACCAGTACCAGAGGGCGGCGGTCAGCGCGGTGATCGCGAGCAGGATCAGCAGCAGCACCCCGGGCGAGACGATCTCGAAGATCCGCCCGACGAACTCGTCGTAGCCTCTCATCAGCGCACCACCAGCGCGGCGGCGGTGTCGAGGCCGAGGCTGCGGGCCCGGTTCACCGAGATGTCCAGGCCCTCGGTGCGGATCCGGATCTCCAGCAGCAGCACCGCGTCGAGGCAGCCCAGTGCCGCGTAGGCGACGGTGTTGGCCAGGGTCCAGGCGATCGGCACGGCCCAGGCCAGCCACCAGTCCCAGCCGGCGACCGAGGTGAACATGCCGGCCGCGAGGATCCAGCCGCTGCCGAGGGCGAGCCGGATGGCCAGCCACACCAGGTAGCCGAGGATCCGCAGGAAGACCCCGCGCATGCCGCCGCGGGTGGAACGCGCGACGGCCCGGGCGATCGCGGTGAACGGGTTGGCGGTGCGGTCGACGGTCAGCACGGCGGTGGCCATCCCGGCCAGCCCGTAGACGAGGATCACACCGATGAATCCGGCCATCGCGGCACCGAAGGTGAGTACCGCGAGCAGGCCGGCGATCAGCAGGGCGGGCAGTGGCCGGGCCCGCCGGAACAGGTCGCGCCGGCGTATCCGGCTGCCGAGCAGGGCCGGTCCGGCGGCGGCGCCGGCGACCGCGCCGAGCACGGCGATGATGAACGCCTCGGTGGCCAGGCCGGTCGCCACGACCGGCACCCAGTCGATGCCTTCGCTGACGCGCCAGTAGTAGAGCGGCGGGGTCAGGGCGGCGGTCTCGCGCAGGCCCGACAGCAGGATCTGTTCGGTGGTGGCCAGCAGCAGCGACAGCGACAGCAGGGGCAGGGCTCGTTGCCGCAGCAGCGCCACCGCCGCGTCCAGGATCTCGCCCGCGGTCATCGCCCGCAGGGGGATGATCCCCGCCTCCCCGTCCACCCGCATGGCGGGGATCCTAGGTCACCGGGGGATCGGCCGGTGCGCCTGGTCTGGCAGGCTGGGGCGTATGCGACTCTCGATCTGGCCCAGTGCCGCCCAGCCGTACGCCGGCATGCTCGAAGTGGCCCGGCACGCGGCCGAAACGGGGTGGGACGGTGTGTGGGTGGCCGACCATTTCATGCCGAACCTGCCGGCCGGGGTGCGGCCGGAGAAGCCGATGTTGGAGGCCGGTTCGCTGGTGGCGGCGCTGGGTGCGGCGGTGCCGCGGGTGGCGGTGGGCACACTGGTGTACGGCAACACCTACCGGCATCCGGCGGTGGTGGCCAACATGGCCGCGACCGTCGATCACATCACCGGTGGCCGCTTCGTGCTCGGTGTCGGTGCGGGCTGGCAGGTCAACGAGCATCATCAGTACGGCATCGAGCTGCCGCCGGTGAAGCAGCTGCTGGACCGGTTCGTCGAGGCGCTGCAGGTGCTGCACGGGTTGCTGCGGACCCCGGAGACCACGTTCCACGGCGAGTACTACCGGCTCACCGACGCGGTGTGCGAGCCGAAGCCGGTACAGGACCCGCTGCCGATCATGATCGGGGCCAAGGGTGAGAAGCGGATGCTGCGGGTGGTGGCCGAGTATGCGGATCTGTGGAACACGTGGGGCCTGCCGGAGCTGATCGCGCACAAGTCGCGGGTGCTCGACGAGCACTGCGCGGCGGTCGGCCGTGATCCGCGGGCGATCGGCCGGACGGCGCAGGCGCTGGTCGTGGTGGACGGTCCGCTGCCGGGTGATCTGCCGGTCCCGGTCTACGGCGGCACGCCGGCGTCGGTGGCCGCGACGATCGAGGCGTACCGGGAGCTGGGTCTCGACGAGCTGATCATCCCGGACGGGCTGCTGGGTACCGGCGCGGCCCGCCTGAACAGCATGGACACCATCCTCAAGATCACCAAAGGCTAGATGTCGTACGGGCTGCGCGTACCGTCCGTGGCGGCCGCGCGGGCGCTGCGGTGCGGTGCGGCCGCGCCGCACGGGCTGAGGGCGGCCCGTCACCGCCCACCCCACCGGCCCGGGTGGGGTTTCAGACGCCGAAGGCGGTGGCGTAGCGGATCTGTCCGGCCGGGACCGGCTGGGCCGGGTCGAGTGCCAGCGCCATCAGCGCCTCGCCGGGCACGTCGAACGGTGCGGTGACGCCGAAGCCGGAGGCGCGGGTGAACCCGAACCGCGGGTAGTAGCCGGCGTGCCCGAGCACGACGACCAGGTTCTCACCACGGGCGCGGGCCGCGTCGAGCACCGCGACGATGGCCGCCGACCCGGCGCCGGTGCGCTGCACGGCCGGCAGTACCGCGCAGGGGGCCAGCGCCAGAGCCGGTGTGCCGCCGACGTGGCAGCGGGTGAGCAGGGCGTGCCCGGCCGGGGTGCCGGTGGCGTCGATCGCGAGCATGGACAGCCCGTCGATCCAGGCCTGCGGGTCGCTGCGCAGGGCGTCGACGAGGTCGGCCTCGGCCTCGGTGGGGAACGCGGCGGCGACGATGGCGTGCACGGTGGTGATGTCGGCGGGCGTCTCGGGTCGGGTGCTCCAGCTACTCATCGGCGCTGACGTTAACAGGCCGCCCTCAGCCCGTGCGTCACGGACGGTACGCGGGAAGTCACCGCTGCCGGATGGCCCAGGCGGCGATGGCGGCGCGGTTGGGCAGGCCGAGTTTGCCGCCGATGTTGCGGATGTGGGTGTCGGCGGTGCGGGCGCTGATGCGCAGCCGGGTCGCGATCTGAGGGCTGGTGAGGCCGTCGGCGACGAGCCCGGCGATCTCTCGTTCCCGGGTGGTGAGGCCGCCGCCGGGTGCGGAGACGCGGCGTGGGGTGGGTTCGTCGAGGGCGATGCGCAGGGCGTGGGTGTGGCCGTGCCGGCCGGCGGTGAACTCGTCGGCGGTGGCGCCGGCGCCCAGCAGGCTGTCCAGGTGGGTGCGGGCCTGGGTGTGGCCGTCGGCGAGCAGGCGCATGCCGTGCAGGTCGACGCCGAGGTGCTGCTGGCGGGCGTGGGCGGCGCCGAGCAGCCAGGCGGCGCGGCGGGCGGCCCGCTCGTCGGTGCCGTCGCAGGTGCCGGCGAGGATCCAGGCGCTCAGTTCGATGCTCCAGAGCTGGCCCCACTGGTCGTCCATGGGACGTTGCAGGCGCAGGCAGCGGCTGATCAGTTCGGTGGCGCGGGTGGGGTCGCCGGCGCGGTGGGCGGCCAGGGCGCAGGTCCACAGGGCCCAGGACACGGCCCAGGGCGCGCCGGCGGTCTCGGCTTCGGCCAGGTAGAGCGCCGGGGCGGTGGTGTCACCGGTGGAGGCGGCGCCGATGGCCCACATCATGGTGGCCATGTGCCGGTCGGCGCCGGTGAGCCGGTCGCGGAGCCGGGCGAGCTGGTCGACGGCGGTGACGTCGGCGTCGAGCAGCAGCCGCCCGGCGGCGGTGGCGAACAGCACCGGCGGCAGGGGGCTGTCGCGGATCGGGTCGAGCAGTTCCCGGGCGGGACCGGACCGGCCCTGGGTGGCGGCTATCCAGCCGGCGGCCGCAGCGGTGGCGGCGTGGTCGCCGGGGTTGCCGTCGCCGGGCAGGGCGCGCATCAGTTGCGTACGGGCCAGGTCGAGGAAGCCCCAGAAGTAGGGGGCGCGGGTGCGGGCCAGGTCGCGGCAGAGGGCGCGGGCCTCGGCGAGGGCGCCGGTGGCGAGGCTGTGGTCGACGGCGGTGACGATGTCCGGCAGTTCGTGGCGTACGTCGTTCATGACCTGCAGTTCGGCGGGGCCGAACCAGGCGCCGGCGGCGTGGTCGAGGTAGTCGCGGTAGTGGTCGCGGTGCCGGTCGCGGGCCTTGCTCTCGTCGGGCAGCCGCCGCAGCCCGTACTCGCGCAGGGTGTCGAGCATGCTGAAGCGGGCCGGGTGGGTGTCGGTGGCGGCGGTGAGCACGGATTTGTCGACGAGGCCCTCGATGGCGGCGGCGACGTCCCCGGGCCCGGCGACGGCGGCTGCCGAGGCCATGGTGAACGCGCCGGCGAAGACCGAGGTGGCCGCCCACAGTGCCTGTTCGTCGGGAGTGCAGCGGTCGTAGCTGAGGTCGACGACGCGTTCCAGGGCGCTGAGCAGGCCGAACCGGTCGCCGATGCGGTCGATCAGTTCGGGCAGGCTCATGGTGCGGGCGCGGCCGGCGGCGAGCTTGACGGCCAGGGGCAGGCCGTCGAGGTGGCGGCAGAGCCGGTCGACGGCGTGCCGGTTGCTCAGGGCGGCCGGCAGTACACCGCCGGCTTCGGCCAGGGCGGTGAACAGCCGGGCGGTGTCGGTGCGGGTCAGCGGCGGCACGGACAGGGTGTGTTCGCCGTCGACGCCGAGGCGCTGGCGGGAGGTGGCCAGGATCCGCAGCCGGGGTGCGTCGCGCAGCAGGCGGGTGGCCACGGCGGCGGCCTGCGGGACGAGCCGGTCGCAGGCGTCGAGGATCAGCACGGTGGGCCGGTCGGCGAGGTGGGCGAGCACGACGTCGGGCCCGGCGGTGCCGTGGTGGTGGATGCCGAGGGCGAGGGCCAGGTGGGCCCAGAGGTGGTGCGGGCCGGGGTCGTGCAGGGCGGCAAGATCGGCCAGGCAGGTGTGGTCGAGGCCGGCGGCCACGCGCAGCGCGAGGCGGGTCTTGCCGACGCCGCCGGTTCCGGTGAGAGTGAGCAGCCGGGTCCGGCGGATCAGGCCGGCGGCGGTGCCGAGCAGGTCGTCGCGGCCGACGAACGGGCCGAGGTCCAGCGGCAGGTTGCCGATCCGGTCCGTGATCATCGGCGCACGATACCGTCATCTGCGTAGACGTGGTGACGGCCCCTACGTCATTGCTCAGACGCGACAGTCGGCGCGTTCAGGCAACAATGCGGACGCGTTCGCGGCCGGTGCCGCCTGGCTGCCCCCCAGAGCTGGGCCAGGCGGCACCGGCCGCGGCGTCGTTCAGTACCGGAACCGGGAGACCAGGCTCTTGAGTTCCCCGGTGACCTGGCCGAGTTCGCCGACGGCCTGTTCGGACTGGTGGACCAGTTCGGTGGTGTCGCGGGCGACCTCGGCGACGGTGCCGATGTTGGCGGCGATGGTGCTGGAGCCGCCGGCCGCCTCGGAGACGCTGCGGTTGATCTCGCCGGTGGTCACGTTCTGCTCCTCCACGGCCGAGGCGATGGTCGTCTGGTACGCGTTGATCTGTTCGATGACCTCGGCGACCTCGCTGATGGCCTGGACCGCGCCGGCGGTGTCGGCCTGGATGGTCTGGACCCGCCGGGCGATGTCCTCGGTGGCGCGGGCGGTCTCCTGGGCCAGGTCCTTGACCTCGCCGGCCACGACGGCGAAGCCCTTGCCCATCTCGCCGGCGCGGGCGGCCTCGATGGTGGCGTTGAGCGCCAGCAGGTTGGTCTGCTCGGCGATGCTGGTGATCGTCTTGACGACGGCGCCGATCTCGCGGCTGGAGTCGCCGAGCCGCGACACGCTGCCGGTGGTCGTCTGGACCGCGGTGACGGCGCGTGACGCGACGGTGGCGGCCTCGTTGGCGCTGGTGGCGATCGCGCGGATGGAGGCACCCATCTCGGCGCTGCCGGCCGCGACGGTGTGCACGTTGCGCGACACCTCGTCGGCGGAGGCGGCGACCACGTCGGCCTGTGCCGAGGACCGCCGGGCGCCGTCGGCGAGCCGGGCGGTCAGCCGGCCCATGTGTTCGCTGGCTTCGGCGAGGGTGCCGGCGCCGGTGGCGATGCCGCGCATGGCGGTGCCGATCGATTCCAGGGCCGCGTTCATCGAGCGGCTCATCCGGCCGACCTCGTCGTCCTGGTGCACGTCGAGGCGCCGGGTGAGGTCACCGCCCTCGACGGCGGCGAGCACCTCGACGGCCTGACCGAGCGGGCGGGTGATGCTGCGGGTGACCCACCAGGCGACGACTGCGGCGATCGCGACGGCGGCGGCCAGCAGCAGGATCATCAGCAGCCGGAAGTTGTCGGCGATGTCGCGGGTGGTGGCGGTCTCGGCCTGGTTCATCGATTCTTCGAGGTCGATGAAGACGTTGATGACCCGCAGCCATTCGATGAAGGCCGGTTTGGCCTCTTCGTTGAGCAGCGTGACGGCCTGGTTCGTGCGGCCGGCCTCGCGCAGCGCGGTGACCTCCTCGACGAGCGGGTTGGTCTTGGCCTGGATCTCGTTGATGCCGTCGAGGGCGTCTTTCTCCGCGTCGCTGACGAGGCTGTCGTCGGCGAAGATGTCGTTCATCTTCGTCTCGGACTCGGCGTACTTGTCGGCGAGCTTCTCTATCAGTGCCTTCTCGGTGGCCACGTCGGCGCCGGTGGTGGCGTGGACCAGGTCGCGCAGGGCGATGGCCCGGTCGTGGACGCTGCCGCGGAAGTTGATGGCGTAGCGCTGTTTGACGGCGTTCTGGTCGTTGATGACGGTGAGCTTGTCGTTGATCCGATTGACCTGGACGACACCGGTCACCACCAGCGCGACCATGGCGAGCACGACGACGAGGAACCCGGCCCCGAGCCGCTTCCCGATGGTCAGTTTGTTCATACCCCTCCATCGGCGGCGGCCGGTACGACTTTACGGTTGCGCCATGCTCTATGGTTAGTTGGTGAAGTAACGAACCAAGGGAGTGGCGGATGTTCGACGACCGCAGCCCGATCTACCGGCAGATCGCCGACCAGATCAAGGACGACGTGCTGCGCGGTGTGCTGGACGCCGACGAGCAGGTGATGTCGACGAATCAGTACGCCGCCTACTACCGCATCAACCCGGCCACCGCCGCCAAGGCCTTCCAGCAGCTTGTCGACGAGGGCGTCATCTACAAGCGGCGCGGGGTCGGCATGTTCGTCGCCGCCGGCGCCCAGGCCCGGTTGCGTGCTCAGCGGCGCGAGCGGTTCTTCGCCGAGGTGCTCGAGCCGATGGCGGCCGAGGCGCGGGCCCTGGGCATCCCGGCCGCCGACATCGTGGCCCGTATTCATCAGCTCATCCCGGGAGACAGCCGATGATCACCACAAGTGCCCTGCAGGTCCGGTTCGACGGCACGCCGGCCCTGCATCCCCTCGACCTGGAGTTGCCGGCCGGCCGGATCTACGGCCTGCTGGGCCGCAACGGCGCCGGCAAGACCACCCTGCTGTCGGCGCTGGCCGGCTTCCGCAAGCCCAGCGCCGGCACCGTGCTGCTCGACGGTGAGCCGGTCTTCGAGAACCTGCGCAACACCACCCGGATCTGCCTGATCCGCGACGACGGCATGGTCGGTGACGGCACCGACAACCTGCGCGACATCCTGGCGATGGCCGCCATGCTGCGGCCGACCTTCGACGCCGGATACGCCGCCGAACTGCTGGACCGGTTCGGCCTGTCACGCCGGCAGCGCCTCGGCGCACTGTCGCGCGGCCAGCGCTCGGCGTTCGCGATCGTGGTCGGCCTGGCCTCACGGGCGCCGCTGACCATGTTCGACGAGGCACACCTGGGCATGGACGCCGCCAACCGGCAGCTGTTCCACGACGAGCTGCTGCGCGACTACCTGGCCCATCCGCGCACGTTCGTGCTGTCCACCCATCTGATCGAGGAGCAGAGCCCGCTGTTCGAGCAGGTGCTGATCCTGCACGAGGGCCGGCTGCTGCTGCACTGCGACATCGACGACCTGCGCGAACGCGGGGTGTCAGTGACCGGCCCCGCGCAGATCGTGGACGACTTCGTGTACGGGCTGACCGTGCTGTCGCAGCGCACGCTCGGCCCGACCAAACAGGTCACCGTGTTCGGCGGCCTCGACGACGAGCGCCGCGCCCTGGCCGGCACCTACCACCTGGAGCTGGGCCCGGTGACCGTGCAGGACCTGTTCATCCACCTGACCGGAGGTGTGCCGTGAGACGTTTCCCGATCGCCCGGTTCCTGCTCTCCACCCATCTGCCGTTCCTGGCCATCGTGCTGCCCGCGATGTACCTGCTGGTCGGCGTGATCGTCGCGGTGGCCGTGCTGATGCGCGGCCCGGCCACGGTCAGCGGCGTCGACCTGTCCGGTCAGGTGCTGCACTGGCTGGCCGTCGGGTACGGCTACAGCGCCCCCGGACTGCTGGGCACCATGCTGGTGCACGGCCGGACCCGCCGGGAGTTCGCCACGCAGCATCCGGCGTTCCAGCTGGTCACCGCCGTGGTGCTGGCCGCTCTGATCACCGGCGTGTACGCCGTCGAGGCGGTGCTCTACCGGGCGGCCGGCTGGACGCAGGCGATGCAACCGGACCGGCCGTTCGAGGCCGGCGACTATCCGATGATCTTCGTGGCGAACCTGAGCATGCTGGCCATCGCCCTGCTGACCGGCGCGTTCGTGGGCGTCGCGCTCTATCGCCGCACTGCCACCGGCGCCCTGGCACTGCTGCCGGCCGCGGCACTGCTGACCTACGGCGGCGCGGCGCACGGGTACTTCAGCCTGCCGTTCGCTCAGGGGGCCATGCAGAGCGGGCCGGCGCTGCTGGCGGTGACGGCCGCGGCGGTGGTGATCGGCTGGGCGCTGCTGTGGGCGTACGCCCGGGACGTGCCCCTGGGTAATAAAGTGCCCGCGTGAAACTCCGACAAGAGAGTTCCCGCGTGAACCGGCGTCTGCTCGTCACCGGGGGCAACGGCAGTCTGGGCCGCCGCGTCATGCTGCGCGCGGCGGCCCAGGGCTGGGACGCGACCGGCACCTACGTGTCGGCTCCCGCCCCGACCGCGACCGTGCACCTGGACATCCGCGACCCGGCGCAGGTCCGCCGGGTGGTGGCCGGGCTGCGCCCGGACGCGATCGTGCACACCGCCGCCGGCCGCGACCGCAACGACTGGCCGGCGACCGCCGACGGGGCCGCGCACGTGGTACTGGCGGCGGCCGGGATCCGCCTGGTGCACGTGTCCAGTGACGCGATCTTCTCCGGCCGGCTGGGGGAGTACGACGAGGACGCGCTGCCCGATCCGGTGTACGCCTACGGGGCGGCGAAGGCCGCCGCCGAGACCGCGGTCCGCGCGATCGACCCGGGCGCGGCCGTCGTGCGGACCTCCCTGATCATGGGTGACGGGCGGGGCGCGCACGAGATCCTCACCCACGACCTGATCGCGGGCCGGGTGAAGGGGGCCCTGTTCACCGACGAGATCCGCAAGCCGGTGCACGTCGACGACCTGGCCGACGCGCTGCTCGAACTCGCCGCCGGCGATCATGCCGGGGTGCTCAACGTGGCCGGCGCGGACGCGGTCAGCCGGTACGAGCTGGGGGTGCTGGTGGCCCGCCGCGACGGTCTGGACCCGGCGGCGATCCCGGCGGCGTCGCTGGCCGCGCTGGGGCTGCACCGGCCGGCGGACCTGCGGCTGGTCACCGCCCGGGCACAACGACTGCTGCGGGTACGGCTGCGCGGGGCCACGGAATTCGTTGGAAGCGTCCCGGCGTAGTCACGATACTGACGCGATGAGCACCAGCCGCACCATCCGCGTCACCGTCCGCGGGTCCTTCGACAATCTGTCCGACGCCCAGAAGGCGCAGCTGACCGCCGCCGGGGACCGGCACGCCGACATCCTCGCCGTCGAGTACACCGCCGACGGTCACCTCACCTACGACCTCGCGGCCCGGCCGTTCTTCGCGTTCCGGTTCGCCGAGCAGGTCGACGACGAGCGGGACATCCCGAAGGTGACGGCCCGGGCGGAGGCCAAGGCGGCCGCCTGGATGACCGAGCGGGGCTACGGCTTCAAGCGCATCACCTCGCAGACGGTGGACCTGTCGGAGGTTCCGCTGGGCAAACGGGGCCGCAAACTGCAGGCATGACCAGGTGACGTGACCCCGGGCTGACCGGTCGCCGGCCCGGGGTTTCTGCTGCTCCCACGGCCGGCGCAAGGCTTGATCCGTACTTGAGGAGAAATTCTCGGTGCAACCAAGCGGCAACCAAGAGTGCCCATAGGTTGCACCCGTAGCCGCGAAAAGTTCCCCCTGTCAGCCGGTCAGCCGACACAGGGGGAATCGAAAATGACCGCATCCGTCCAGCTCAAGTCCGTCACCCGCGTTCAGGAAGATCTCATCCGCGAAAACATGGCGCTGGTCGGTCACATGGTCCGCGAGATGCTGTTCAAGGTGCCGCCGCACGTGCACCGCGACGATCTCGCCTCGGCCGGCTACGCCGCGCTGGTGACCGCCGCGCAGGCCTACGACGCCGAGCGCGGCATCCCGTTCGGCCGGTTCGCGGCCGTCCGGGTACGCGGCGCCCTGCTCGACGAGCTGCGCAGCATGGACTGGGCGAGCCGTTCGGTGCGGGCCCGGGCCCGGCGCGCCGACGTGGCTCGCGAGGAACTGACCCGCCAGCTCGGGCGTACCCCGACCGGTGAGGAACTGGCCGAGCTGCTCGGTGTCGCGGTCGGCGAACTGTCCAGCGTCAACGACGACGTGCAGCGCGCCGCGGTGCTGTCACTGCAGGGGTTCGCGGCCGGCACGGCCGAGGACATGGTCACCGACTCCTCGATGAATCCCGAGGAGATGCTGCTGCACCGGGAGCGGCTCGGTTACCTGCACGACGCGGTCAACGTGCTGCCCGAGCGGCTGCGTTACGTCGTGGAGGCCTCGTTCCTGCAGGAGCGTCCGCTGTCGGAGGTCGCCACCGAGCTGGGTGTTACCGAGTCACGGGTGTCGCAGCTGCGTACCGAGGCACTGGCCCTGCTGCGCGACGGCCTCAACACCCACATGGAGCAGAAGCGGTCGCCGGCGGCCAAGGACGGTTGCGTGGCCCGGCGCCGGGCCGCCTACGCCGCGCAGATCGCGGCCCGCTCCACGATGAGCACCCGGCTGTCGGCCACCGACGTGCACGGTCAAAGCCTGGCCGCCGCCGCCTGATGCGCGGCCGGTCCTGGTCCCCGGCGGGGCTGCCGCGCCTTGTGCGCTGCGGCCCCGCCTGCTTTTGCTTCCGCCGCGGTACGGGCTTCCGCTGTGGTACGGGTCAGACAGCCCCGCGCAGGTAGACGTCCTCCAGGCCGTCCTCCGGGTCCCACTGCTCGCCGATCTTGCGGAAGCCGAAGCCCGCGATCACCTTCTTCGAGCCGATGTTGTCCGGCCGGATGCTCGCGCGTACCGCCGTGACCCGCGCATCGGCGTCGGCGCGTTCCAGCAGCAGCGCCAGCATCGCCCGGGCGTAGCCGCGCCGCCGGTACTCCGGTGCGACCGTGTAGGCGACCTCGACCACCCCACCGGCATCGGGCGGCCCGTGGAAGCCGCCATGGCCCACGATCACGCCTTCGGGTTCGGCTATCACCGCACGCGCGATCCACTCCGCGGCCTCCGGATCACGTCGGATGTCGTCGAGGCGGATCTCCCACAGCCAGTTCTCCTCGACCAGGAACGGTGTCAGCGGATGGCCGGCCGCCCTGCTCGCGGCGTCGAGGTCACCGGCGACGAGCGCGGCCAGGACGGTGGGGGAGAGCTTGAGGAAGCGGATGGACGCCATGGCCGCATGATCACACACGGTGGTGACCTCCGGCACCGATCGGTTGTGCACAACTAAATTGGGCACTACTGTTTCGGCATGCGAGAGAGCACCGCCCTCGACCGGATGATCTGCTTCCAGCTCTACGCGGCCAGCCGGGCGATGACCGCGCTCTACCGGCCCCACCTCGAACCCCACGGCCTCACCTACCCCCAATACCTCGTCATGCGCGTCCTCTGGCACGACGGACCCACCACGATCCGTGACCTCGGCCGCACCCTCAAACTCGACAGCGGCACCCTCAGCCCCCTGCTCAAACGCCTCGAAACCCAGGGCCACCTACGCCGCGAACGCGCCACCCACGACGAACGCACCGTCTGGATCCACCCCACCGACACCGGCACCCGGCTCCAGACCGACATCGGCGACCTCACCCAGACCCTCGCCTGCGCCACCGGCCTCACCACCGACGAACTCACCCAACTGCACACCCTGCTGCACCGCGCCCTGCGAAAGGACCCCTCATGAGCACCCTCTACACCGCATCCGCCACCGCCACCGGCGACGGCCGCAGCGGCCACGTCCGCTCCAGCGACGGCGTCCTCGACCTCGACCTCGCCGTCCCCAAGGACCTCGGCGGCCCCGGCGGCGCCCTCACCAACCCCGAACAACTCTTCGCCGCCGGCTACGCCGCCTGCTTCCACAGCGCCGTCAAGCGCGTCGCCGCCCACCAGAAGATCACCCTCACCGACACCGCCATCACCGTCGACATCGGCATCGGCCCCCTGCCCACCGGCGGCTTCGGCCTCTCCGCCACCATCGAAGCCGAACTCCCCGGCCTCGACCAGACCACCGCCAAAGCCGTCCTCGACGCCGCCCACCAGCTCTGCCCCTACAGCAACGCCACCCGCGGCAACATCGACGTCAAGCTCCACCTCGCCTGACCCGCACACCACGAATGGCCGGGCCCCGCGCACCCACGCGGCGACCCGGCCATTCGCACACCCACCGGCCCCGGCTACGACCGCGGCGAACGCCGCCCGGCAATCCCACCGGCCCCGGCTACAGCCGCGGCGAACGCCGCTCGGCAATCCACGCCGTACCGAAATCAACAAGAGCCCGCTGCGACATCAACCGCGACTCCGCATCACCGACCCGGCCCACCACCACCGGCCCGGCCGCCTCGAACGCCGCACCCACCTCATCGAAATCGCAGATGTCGGTCTCCGGCGCCGACCACGTCACCCACCGCACCGAACCATCCGCGTCCCGCACCGCCGCCGCACTGTCACACATCGACGGCTGATCCTGCCGCACCTCCGCCAGATGCAACGACGTGTTGTTCGCATGCCCGCACCCGATCAGCAACACCTTGCCGTCCAACCGGTACACCGCACCCAGCGGCGACCCGTCACCCAGCTCGTCAGCCAGCGGATGCTCCGCCACGATCTCCGCCGCCCGCGCACCCACCGCCGCCACCGACACCTGCGGATGCCCACTACGCACCGCCCCCGGCCACGTCCGCACCGACTCCGCCAGAGCACCCATCCACCGGCTCGGCGACAACACCCGGTCGTACCCCGGATTCTCAGCCCTGATCACCGGCCACCACGACTCCGGCACCGGCGGATTACGCCACCCCGCCGGATCCGAGTTGTACGACGTGTGCGCCGGCACCACCAACGTCCCCTCCGGCCCCAGCACCTCCAGCAGCGCATGAACCACCGCCTGCACATGACCGGCCACGAACCCGATCGACCGCAAGGACGAATGCACCATCACGACGTCCCCGACCACCAACCCCAGCGTCCGCAGATCAGCAGCCAGCGACGTGACCGTGTGCGGCGATTCCTGATTCACCGCGCCAGTATCCCGACACCCCCGCCCACTGTCGCCGCAATAATCGACCGGCCCATCACCCAACGCCACCAGCAGCGACCGACGGCGACAACCGGCCGGCCCCCAGCCGCCGGTACGCCAGAACCAGCACCGACACCACGACCAGCGCACCGATCACATCACTGACCAGCATCAGCCACCCCGGCGCCGCCTCATACGGCGGAGCCAGGAACGCCGCACCCGCCGCCGACACCAGACACGCACCCCACACCGCCAGCACATGCCGCTCCGACACCGACCACCGCACCACCAGCACGACAACCGCGACCAGCACCGCCACCCGCAGACCCGTACCCCACCAATCCGTACCGAAAAACCACGTCGCCAACTGAACCCCCAGCACCCCGGCACCCAGAACCAACGGACCCGGACCACCCTCCCGCCGCCGCCGCGCACCACCACGCCACCACAGCGCCGCCCCCACCAGCACCACCACCGCCGACACCACAAAACCCACCTGCACCGCCGACGGGTCATAACCGGTGTCCGACCGGATCAGCAGACTCGCCACCACATACAGCACCGCCAGCCCCGCCACCCCCCACCGGCCGAGCCACGGCTCACGACGCCGCCGCGGACTCGAACACGCCTCCACCACCGCGATCGGCGCACAAATGCTCAACCACACGTGATTGCCGACGAAATCGAACAACTGCTCCGCACTGAACCCCAGCACCGGAACCAGCGTCCGCGCCGCCGACTCGTTCCACCCGGCGAACTGCGTACCGGCCAGCGCCCCACGGTCGAACAACGACACATCGACCAGCCCCGCCTGCACCAGCCCGAACGCCGCCGCCAGCAACGCCATCGACGGCCACCCACCACCACGGCGCCGCACCACCTCACGGATCAGCACCGCCGCACTGCCGTACAACGGACCCAGGAACAGCAGCACCACCGGATAGTCGACGACCGTGAACCCACCCCACACGCACTCGGCACACCACGTCGCCAGCACCCACAACGCCAATACCCGCATGCCGACCACCGTGCCGCCACCCGGCCGCCACATCCAGTCACCGAAAGTCGACGATCTCCGTCATCGGTATCGACCCGCCGACAGACGAAAGTCAGCCACAACGACAACCGCCGCACCCCGGACAGGGGAGCGGCGGCCATCAGCAACGGGCATCACACCCGTACCAGCTCAATCGTCGTCGTCCTCACCGCCACCATCGTCATCGTCGTCGTCACCCTGATCGCCACCCGGGCAACCGGTCAGCGTCAGCAACGTCGCCGCACCACCGGCCACCAGCAGCACCCGCCCGAACAGCGACCGCCGGTTGAACTTCTCCTCGCTCATGCCCGGGATTCTGACAGACCGATGTCAACCCAACTCGCTCAACACCCGATTCGTCCGATTCGCCTGAACCGCCGCACGCTGCTGCTCCGCCGTCACCTCGATGTACGACTGCGACGTCGCCAACGACGCATGCCCCAGCAACCGCATGATCTCCGACGCGTTCGCCCCGTCCTCCGCCAGCCGCGTCGCGAACGTATGCCGCAACGCATGCAACTGCGCACCCCGCGGCACCCGGTCACCGATCCCCGCCCGCCGGTAACACGAACGCACCAGATACTGCAGACCACCCCGCTGCAACGCCACCCCACGCCGATCCACCAGCAGGGGAGCGGTCGCCCCCACCCGCCCGAACCGCACCCGCCGGCTCTCCAGATACCGCACCACCGCGGCATCCAGCCCGTCCTCGATCGGCACCGTCCGCGGACGCCCGCCCTTACCGGCCACCTCCACCCGCCGCTCACCGGCACGCCCGCTCACCGAACCCACCCGCAGCGCCAGCATCTCCGACAGCCGCAGACCGGCACACAACGCCAACGCCAGCACCACCACATCCCGCTCCGGCCACGGATCACGCTGCGTATCGTCCTTACGGCTCACCGCCCGCAACAGCACCTCCGGCGTGTCCTCACCCCGCAACGGCTTCGGAATCAGTGCCGTCTGCCTCGGCTTGTCCACCGCCGACATCGGGTTCCCCGGGATCACCTGCTCCGTGACCAGAAACGAGAAGAACGCATTCCACGACGACCAGGCCCGCGATACCGACGCGGGGGAGCGGGTCGCCGCGAACCGGGCGAACGCCCCCCGGAGCACGCGAGGGGAGAGGTCACTCACCGTGAGCGGGGCAGGCTCCGCCAGCCGGACCACCGAACCCAGATCCCTGCGGTACGCGTCCAGCGTGTGCACGGAAGGCTTACGCGTGGCCCGCGCCGCCAGGAACTCGCCGATCAACTCAGTGATTGACATCTGCTGCATAAGGGATATTATGCAGCATTTTCTACAGTTCGTGCACTTCAAGGCCAAGACCAAACCTGCTCGCGCAGTAAGTCACGTTGCACGCAGTTCGCCCGTTTTGCTCTCTGAAGGCAGCCGTGCTGGCACGTCAAACCCCGCGCAAGGCCAGGCCTGGCCGGCTGGGGAGCGGAGGATCAACCCGCGCACCAGCCCTGGAGATATGCCTTCTCCTGCACCGCGACGAGCCGGTTCGCGCATTTCACAAAGTAGAGCCGTCGCCCTTGGCAAGCTTCTGGGCCGTTCCGGCGGCCTGCACGAGGCCCGTGCATTCCCAAGCTCCTTGGCGAGCGGGTCCAGCCATCGGCAGTGGCAGACGGTTCGCGACTGCAATCGCCGACGGCGCCTGGCGGCGATCCACGGCGGTGCTTCGGGGTGCCGGTCATATCCGCAAAGCCCCAGGTGCGCTGCGATCGCGTGCTGTGCCCGGCTGAACGATGGGGCTTCGTGTGTTCAGCACCGTGTGGCGTCTTCAGTGGCGCTGGGGAGGGTGCGGTGCCACCCCTTCCGGCGCTTGGTTGACATAATATTGATTATCGACCTGAGAAATATCGTGGTACCGACCCCACCTGGACGCCCTGCTGGGTTGGGCGCCTTCCGCGCCGAAAGGCGACCTGACAGGGCTCGTTCTCCGCATCTGATGACCATCGAGTGTTCTCGTGTGCCGAGGGGCCTGACGAGACCTTGACGATCGATTCGGCGGTTGCACACCTCCACAACCGCTCGGCACCGACAAGCTCACCGGACACCGTGAAGTCTGCGGTCGGCGCGCACCAGCCCTGGAGATGCGCCGCCTCCTGCGTCGCGACGCGATGTCCGCGTGTTTTGCCTTCCCCGCTCACGCGTCTCCCTTCCGCGCACCGCCGCCGCATGGCGCGCGGTTCACCCGGCGGAGGTGTCCACCTCTCCCCCGGCTCGCAAGTAACGACGACGCTGGAGTGTCACTTTGGGTAATCGCCGTGCGGTGCAGTGCTGGCCGCTGCGGCGCCTTGATCATCGGAATACAGGACCGGTCCGGATGGTGACGTCTCCTGCGATTTACACCGGGATCTGCGCAGGAGGCCTGGTAGTTGCGCTTGCGAACGGGTCGTCTACTCGCGGTGGGCGACACCGCGACGGAGGCGCGACGCTCCAGACGTCGACTTTACTCAGGGTGACTTCATCGTGTCGTAGCCCGGTGCGATGTTGCCGAGTGCGCCCGGTGGCCGAAGCGTGGCGGCGGTCGTTCGACCCACACGGCTTCGGGTCAGTCCGCCACCTGCAACCCGAAGCCGATCGGGTTCTCATCCCGCCGGCGCTCGGCGATCAGATCCCGGTCGAAGTCGTTCAGGAAGTACAGCCCGTCCAGCTCTGTAGGCGTCAGCCCGGCGAGGAACCGGCCGCCTGCTCATCAACCGCGCCGTGGCCTCATCCAGCGGGGTAGACCTCGAACGTGATACCGAACCGCTCGCCGAACGCGTGCAGAGCGGCCGGTTCGCCGAAGACGTACCGCCCGGGCAGGGGCTCGCCGTCGATGTCGATCAGAGCCCACCGCTTCGGTACGGCCGGTGCAGTGAACGCGTCCATGTTCTCGAAGAAGGGCATCTGGTCGAGGTAGTCGCCGCCGCGGTGCTCGACCGTCCACTCGACCAGCTCGCCGTTGAGGCGGAACCGCAGCACGTCGTAACCCTTCGCGGCCTCGACGATTTCGACGTCGGCGACCGTGACCAGGCCGTCGGTGCACGCGGTCAGTTCCTCGAACGCCCCCTTGTAGCCGGAGACCAGGTCGTCGACGTCGTCACTGTGCACCTCGAAGCCGACCTGCAGGCCGATCAGCACACCGACCGCCACCTCGGCCTCGGTGTCACCGCCGCCGTACTCCGACAGCGGACGATCCGACCAGTCCGACAGGACCGCGGCCTTCTCGGCGGTCACCAGCCGCAGTGTGATCGCGCTGTCGACGACATCGCGCACGGTAGGTTCGGTGGCCACGGCACCTCCGGGTCGGGCCGGCAAGACGATCACCGCACCCTACAACCGCAGGCCGTACGCCGCTGTCCCGCCGGACGGCGCGTCCTGCGGGTCGACGCCCTCGTATGCGATGGTGCGCGTTCGCCGGACGGCGCCGGTGGGTCAGGCGTATCCGTAGGAATAGACGCCGCCGTTCGCTTCGGTGGCTGTCCGGCACAGGCGGTGCAGGTCGGTGGCGAAGGTGCGGAGGCGGTCCGGGTTGCGCTCGGCGAAGTACGGGAACTGCGCCCAGGCCGGGACCAGGCTGTGCAGGTGCTCGATGTCGGTGTCTGCGATGGCCCGGACCAGGATCGGCGGCACCCGGAGAATGACCCTCCGCTCGTCCGGGGTGGCGTCGATGCGATGCTCCCAGTCTTCGAGGTCGATGTCGGTGTCGCTACCCAGGATGAGACGGGCGTAGTAGCCGAGCTCCTGGGAGAACCCCACCCCGTCGTCGACCAGCTCGGAGAGTAGGCCGGCGTCCGCCGGCGACTGACCCGGATTCCCGGGCCGGTCCAGGATCGCCATGGCGGCCGCGTCGGAAGGGGCGGCGAAGTAGTCGTAGTTCATGGCGCACAAGGTAGCGGTCGCCGCGTGCCGACGGGGCGGTCGAGTACGTGGCCGGTCGGGTCGGAGTGGTTGATCCTCGGTGGCGAAGGAGCATCTGGGGCGGGAGAGGACCCGGTTCGAACATCAGCGGGAGTTTGTCCGGGCCAGGAAGCGACCTCACGGAAATATCCGCACTGGCTGGCCTGTTGCCACGACTATACCCCCAGGGGGTATATGCCGAGGACCGCCGATCGAACAAGAGGACGCAGCCATGTCACGTACCGCACCGGCAACCGCTCCAGAGGCCGGCGCACGAGCCGGTGGCCGCCTGGGCCGGGCCCTGCTCGTGATTGCGACGGCGCAGCTGATGATGGTGCTGGACGACACCGTCGCCAACGTGGCGCTGCCGAGCATCCAGGCGCAGTTCGACATGTCGGAGTCGGCGCTGCCGTGGGTGATCAACGCCTACGTCCTGGCGTTCGGCGGTCTGCTGCTGTTCGGCGGGCGGGCCGGTGACCTCTACGGCCGGCTGCGGGTGCTGCGCCTCGGCCTGATCGTCTTCACCGCCGCGTCGCTGGCCGGCGGGCTCGCGCCCACCGGTGAGCTGCTGATCGCCGCCCGCGGCATCCAGGGCGTCGGCGCTGCGCTGGTCGCCCCGAACGCGCTCGCCCTGATCGCCACCACGTTCCCGGCGGGCACACCACGCAACAAGGCCATGGCCGTCTACGGCGCGATGTCCGCCCTCGGCATCACCGGCGGCGTCCTGCTCGGCGGGCTGCTGACCGGTGCGCTGAGCTGGCGGTGGGTCCTGCTGATCAACATCCCGATCGGCATTGCCGTCCTCGCCGGCACCCGCATCCTCGTCGCCGGCGAGCGGCACACCGGCCGTCTCGACACCCTCGGCGCCGTTACGGGTACCGCCGGGTTCACCGCCCTGGCCTACGGCTTCACCCGCGCCGGCGAGTACGGCTGTACCGACCCGATCACGCTGACGGTCTTCACCTTCGCCCTCGCTGCCCTGGTCCTGTTCGTGGCGCGGCAGGCACGCAGCCGCAACCCGCTGCTGCCGCTACGGCTGCTGGCCGACCGCAACCGTTCCGGCGCCTACCTCACCGTGCTGTTCATCGGCGCCGGCCTGATGGGCACCTTCTATCTCGCCACCCTGTTCATGCAACAGGTCCTGCAGTTCGGCCCGCTGCAGGCCGGGGCCGCCGCGCTGCCGTTCGGCGCCGGCATCATCCTGGCCTCCGGCGTGGCATCCAAGCTCGTCGAAAAGCTGCCGACGCGGGCGATCACCATCCCCGGCCTGCTGATCGCGGCCGCCGGCATGTTCTGGCTGTCCGCGCTGCAGGCGAACGCCGGCTACTGGACCGACCTGATGGCGCCGCTGTTCCTCACGTCCGCCGGCTTGGGCCTGGCGTTCGTACCGATGACCCTCACCGTCGTGCACGATGTCGACCCGCGGGAGACCGGCGTGGCCTCCGCGCTGATGAACACCGCCCAGCAGATCGGCGCGGCCATCGGCTTGGCCGTCCTGACCACCGTCTCGGCCACGGCCGCCGCCACCCGGCTGCCCGACGCCGCCACAGCACTGCACACCGGACTCGCCGACGGCGACGCAGACCTGGTCGCCCACGCGGAGCAGGCGTTGAGCCACGGCTACGCCACCGCCTACCTCGCTGCCGCCGTCCTGCTGGTCGCCGCCGCCGTGCTCGTGGCCGTCACCGTCACCACCGGCACCGGCACCGGCACCCAGCAGAGATCCCCGGCCGCAGCCGATACCCACGCCGGGTGAACACCCCTTGTTGAATCACGACCGGGTAGGCGACGGGCAGGCTGAATAGCTACTCGCCGTGCTCGCACGAGTAGCGCGACGCTCAAACCCTCAGACCAAGATCACCGCTAGCGCCAGCTGCCGTTCCCATGTTTCTCGAGCGCCGGATCAGTGCCTGGCTTGTCGGCGAGTGGGAGGGGACGCCGGCGAATGTCGCTCCCGATGAGCATGACGAGATCCGCTGGTTCCGGTCCGAGGAGGTGCCGCCGCTCGCTCATGAGCTGGTGGGTTCGATGGTGGTGGAGGCGATACGTCGGCCGGTGGGTGGTTAGGGTCGGCGGATGACTGGGGCTTTCGTCGTTGAGCATGACCGGCGCTGGTTGGAGCAGGGCGCGGGGCTCGCGGGGCGGTTGCGGGAGGTGCTGGGGCCGGCTGCGGTGCGGGTGGAGCACATCGGGAGTACGTCGGTGCCGGGTATGGCGGCCAAGCCGGTGTTCGATCTGCAGGTGAGTGTGGCTGACCTGGAGGTGGCGGTCGCGGCGTTCGATGCTCCGCTGGCGGAGCTCGGGTTCCGGCGGTTGCCGTACGAGCGTGATCATGTGCCGGCGGGTTGTGGTGACGTGCCGGAGCGGTGGGTGAAGCGGTTCTGGGCTCGGCGTGCGGGTTCCGGTGTGGTGCCGGTGAATGTGCATTGCCGGGTGGTGGGGTCGCCGAACGAGCGGCTGGCGTTGTTGTTCCGGGATTGGTTCCGGGCGCATCCGGAGGCGGTTCCGGCGTATGCGGCGTTCAAGGTGGTGCTGGCGGCGGCGGTGGGTGAGGATTTGGAGCTTTACACGGATGTGAAGGATCCGGTGGTGGATCTGGTGGTGACGGTGGCTGAGGAGTGGGCGGCGGCGTCGGGGTGGGTGCCGTAGTGGGTGCGGTGGTGATTGTCGGGGATGTCGGTGGTTGTGCGCGGCAGCTGGCCGAGGCGTTGGAGCCGTGGGTGGGTGTGCCGGATGCGGTGGTGATCCAGGTGGGTGATCTGGTGGATCGTGGTCCGGACAGTGCGGGTGTGTTGCGTCTGGTCGAGGAGCGGCTGGGTGGTTCGGCGCCGCGGTGGGTGCAGTTGGTCGGCAATCATGAGTCGCCGTATCTGGGTGCGGAGCCGTTCTGGCCGGTGCCGTTGGCTGATGGGGATGCCGGTGTGTTGCGGCGGTGGTGGCTGACGGAGCGGATGCGGGTGGCGGCGGCGGTGCGGGCGGCCGATGGCGAGGAGTTTCTGTTGACCCATGCCGGGTTGTCGGTGGCGGCGTGGCGGGAGTTGGGTGGGCCGGTGACGGCGTCGACGGCGGCGGAGTTGTTGAACACGCGGCCGGAGGCGTTGTTGTGCAGTGACGGCGGGCCGTTGTGGGCGGAGGCTCCTGCGGTGTACGGGTCGTGGCTCGATGAGCGGTTGCCGTTGCCGTTCTCGCAGGTGCATGGGCATTCGGCAATTGTGGATTATGGGCGGCGGGTGTGGTTGTGCCCGGAGCGGGTGCGGCAGCGGTCGGTGGTGGACTGGGAGGCGCGGCGGACGGTGACGCGGTTGACCGGTGGCGGGTTCGTGGCAGTGGATCCGAAGCATGGCCGTTCGGGTGCGGATCGGTGGGCTCCGCTGGTGTTGCCGGGGGCGCGGCTGCTGGTGTGAGGGGTATGGCTACCTGTACCCCGGGTTGGGGCGCTGGTCGTAGTGTCTGCGGGCGCCGGCGCCGGTGTACTCGGTGGCATGAGATTCGGGTGGGGTGTTCTGGTCGCGGCGGTGTGCTGGGTGCTGGCGGCGCCGGTGCTGGTGGTGGCCGAGGTGGTGGTGGGGCTGAGCTGGGCTGCGCCGGGTTACAGCTGGGCGGGCGGCAACATCAGTGATCTGGGCAATGTGGGTTGCGGGATGTGGGATTCGTCGCGGCCGCGGTATGTGTGTTCGCCCTGGCATGCGGTGATGAATGTGGCTCTGGTCGTGGCGGCGGCTCTGGTGGCGGCAGGTCTGGTGCTGACGAGCCGGTTGTGCATGGTCGGCCGGGTGGCACGGTGGTTGATGGGTTGCGGTGCGGCGGGTCTGGGCCTGGCCGGCTGGTATCCGGCGGATGTGAACGAGAACGTGCATGTTCTCGGGGCGTTTCTGGTGTTCGTGTGCGGCAATGCGGGCCTGGTGCTGGCGGGTCGGCGGGTGGGCGGCCGGTGGGGTGCGGTCACGGTGGTGCTGGGTGCGGCCGGTCTGGTGGCGACGGTTTTGTTCGTGGCGCGGCCGGGGCTGGGTGTGGGTCCGGGTGTGATGGAGCGGCTGGCGGTCTATCCGTTGTGGGTGTGGGCCTGTGTCGCGGGTGTGCGGCTGCTGGTGCTGGGTGCGCAGTCATCGGGTGCGGTGCCGCGGGATGTTGTCGCGGCGGGCCGGTGATCGCCGGCGGGTACAGGCGCCGGCTCGTACAGTTGCCGGCCGGAGGTGGTCGGGGTGTCGTTGCGGCGGGCGGTGTGCGGGCCGGGTGGGCCGGATCGGGTGTTGCCGCCGGAGGTGGTGGATCTGCTGGTGGCGGTGCAGGCGCCGGCGCGGCTGGGGGCGCATCTGCGGTTGGTGTACGACGTGGCCTGTGAGGTGACGGGCTGGTTGTCGTCGGCGCATCCGGAGCTGGTCGTGGATGTGGGGGCGGTGTTGTTCGGGGCGGCGACTCACGACGTCGGCAAGGTGGTGTTCCGGCAGGAGTTGTCGGTGCCGGGTTCGCGGCATGAGGCGGCCGGTCGGCAGTTGTTGCTGGCGAGGGGTTTCCCGGAGCGGCTGGCGCGGTTCGCCGGGTCGCACGGTTCCTGGCGTGCCGACGGTGTCGGGGTGGAGGATCTGCTGGTCAGCGTGGCCGACAAGGTGTGGAAGGGTGCGCGGGTCGAAGATCTGGAGCAGTTGCTGGTGGAGCGGATCGCGGCGGCGTCGGGGGTGCCGGTGTGGGAGGCGTTCGTGTCGCTGGACGACTGCCTGCAGGGTTTGGCGGAGGCCGCGGATCGGCGATTGGCATTTCAGAACGGGTTCGCGGTCTAGCAGGATGGCCGGATGCGTATCGCGGTGATCTCCGACGTGCACGGCAATCTGCCGGCATTGGATGCTGTTGTGGCGGCGATCGGATCGGCGGGGGTGGACCTGGTCGTCAATTGCGGGGACCTGCTGTCGGGTTATGTGGATCCGGTGGGTACGGCGGACCGGTTGATGGCGCTGGGGTTCGCGACGGTGGCGGGCAATCATGAGCGGCAGGTGCTGACGTTCGGGCCGGAACGGATCGGGATGGCGGATCGGCTGACCCGGCAGGCTCTCTCGGAAGATCATCTGCAGTGGTTGCGATCGCTGCCGGCGGTCCTCTCCCCCGCTGCGGGGGTGCTGGCCTTTCACGGCGCGCCCGGCGACGACCTGCGGTATCTGTTGCACACGGTGGAGCCGTCGGGGGTGCGTGACGCCGGCGTCGACGAGGTGGTGGAACGTCTCGGTGACGTGGACGGCTACGGGTTGCTGTTGTGCGGGCACACGCATCTGCGGGGGTCGTTGCGTCTGCCGGGTGGGGCGCTGGTGGTGAATCCGGGCAGTGTGGGGTGGCCGGCGTATGAGGATGACGCGCCGTTCCCGCATCGGATGGAGTCGGGGTCGCCGCATGCGTGGTTCGCGATCGCCGATGACGTGTCGGGGCGGTGGGAGGCGTCGTTCCATGCGGTGCCGTACGACTGGGAGTCGGCGGCGGTGCTGGCGGAGGGTTTCGGGCGTCCGGATGTCGCCGGGGCGTTGCGGACGGGCCGGGTGGCGTGATGGCGGTGCGGTGGGTGACCGGCTTTCTGGACACGCCGTCGCGGGTCGCGGAGCCGTTCTGGGCGGCGGTGACGGGCTGGTCGTTGTCGCCGCGGCGTGGTGGCGGGGCGTTCGCGACGCTGGTGCCGGGGTCGGGGGACGCGTGCCTGCGGGTACAGGTGGTCGGCGGCGGGCGGGCGGGGGCGCATGTGGACCTGCATGTCGACGACGTCGGCGAGGCGGCGGCCGGGGCGGTGGCGGCGGGGGCGGTGGTGACGTTCGCCGAGCCGGGTCTGGTGGTGCTGCGCTCCCCTGCCGGGATCGGGTTCTGTCTGGTGTCGTGGCGTGGCGAGAGTGTGCGGCCGGTGCCGGTGCGGTGGCCGGGCGGGCAGTGCAGCGTCGTCGATCAGGTGTGCCTGGACGTGCCGGACGCGGCGTACGAACGGGAGGCACGGTTCTGGGCGGCGGTCACCGGGTGGCAGTTGCGGGCGTCGGACCTGCCGGAGTTCTCGTATCTGCAGCGGCCGGCGGGGATGGCGGTGCGGTTGCTGTTGCAGCGTGTCGGGGCCGGTCCGGCGGGGGCGCATGTGGATCTGGCGTGTGATGACGTGGAGGCCGAGGTGGCGCGGCACGTGGGGTGCGGTGCTGTGGTGGTGCGGCGGGTGCCGGGTGATTGGACGACGCTTGCCGATCCGGTGGGGCGCGAGTATTGCGTGACGGGGCGGTCGCCGTTCCCTGCATGATCACTTCGGTGTGGCGGGGGCGTTGTTGTCGGTGGGTGCTGGTAGAAAGAAGCCGCTCTCATACAAACGTACGAAGGTGGTGGGGTGATGACGGCGGCAGGCGTGGATACCGGTGGGCTGTCCGAGCAGGAGCTGCAGCAGTTCCGGGAGGCGCTGGCGGCCGGGCGTAAGCCGCGGGTGCAGTTCACCGAGTCGGCGGGGCAGATCTCCGGGCAGATCGGTCAGGTGATCGGCTTCGAGGATCCGGCGGTGTCGGACGAGTGGGTGGTGGTCAAGTTCGGGCGTGACGAGCTGCCGTTCTCCCCCGGTGATCTGCGGGTCGCGCCGAAGGGTCCGGTGCCCAAGAAGGTGGTGGCGCCCGCGCCGGAGCCGGTCGAGCCGGTGCTGTCCGGGCCGGAGTTCCTGATCGACAAGCCGTTGCCGCCGAAACCGCCCGCCCCGCGCAGGAGTGAGGAAGCTGTGGTGAAGGAGAAGGAGGGCGGCGAGGTGGCGGCTCCGCGTAAGGCGGCCCGGCCGGTGAAGGCGAAACCGTCGCCGGGTCTGACGGTGACGCTGGCCTACGGTGAGGGTGAGTGGACGGTGGCGGCCAACCAGGGTGCCAAGGCGCTGGCGCGGCCCTACGTGATCCGTCCGGCCGAGGCGTTGCGGATGGTGTCGCTGATCGACGTGCCCGGGGTGCAGGAGGCGGTCGAGCAGATCGTGGCCTCCGAGCGGGCCGAGGCCGAGCAGCAGGCGCAGCGGCTGCGGGAGCAGTTGGCCGAGGTGGAGGCCCGCCTGGCCGAGTTGGGCGAGGCGGGCTGATCGACGTGTCGCCGGGTTCTCAGTGGAAGTATTTGAGCCCGGCGACGCCGCAGAGCACCAGCAGCAGGCAGACGATGCGCGGCAGGCTGGCCGGCTCGTTGAGGGCGATCATGCCGACCAGGGCGGTGCCGACCGCGCCGATGCCGACCCACACGGCGTAACCGGTGCCGACGGGGATGGTCCGCAGCGCGTATCCGAGTCCGGCCATGCTCAGGACCAGGGCGGTGCCGAACACGACGGTCGGTGCGGGGCGGGTGAAGCCGGCGCTGCGGTCCAGGGCGATCGCCCAGACGGTCTCCAGCAGGCCGGAGATGATGAGAACGAGCCAGGCCACGACAGATCACCTCGTCGCGGTCGTCTTGTCAGGGCCGGGTACGACACGCACTCGTCCGGGGCGACCCCGGTGCGGGTGCCGTCTTCGACGGTAGCCACTCGACGGCGGCGGCGGGGGCGGGCAGGCTGTCGTGGTGACCGAACACACTTTCGAAAATCAGGATCTCAGTGGTGCGCAGTTGCGGATGGTGTCGCTGCGCGGGGCGCGGATGCATGCCGTCGACCTGTCCGGCGTGAAGATCACCGACGCGTGGGCGGTCGATGTCGACATCAGCGGTGAGCTGCGTGACGTGCGGCTCAACGGCGTCGACGTGATGCCGCTGGTGGAGGCCGAGCTCGACCGGATCCATCCGCAGCGGCCGAAGATGCGCCCGGTCGACGCGGCCGGCTATCGCGAGGCGTGGCGGATCCTGGAGGAGCTGTGGGCGGCCACGATCACGCGGGCGTCGGCGCTGGACGAGGAGTTGCTGCACGAGCGGGTCGACGGTGAGTGGTCGTTCATCGAGACGTTGCGGCACCTGAACTTCGGTACCGCCGCGTGGGCGTTGCGGGCGGTGCTGGGTGAGCCCGCGCCGTGGCATCGCACCGATCTGCCGCACGACGAGATGCCGGAGCTGCCGGGTCTGCCGCGTGACCGGTCGATGCGGCCGTCGCTGGCGGAGGTTCTGGCGGTGCGGGCCGGGCGGGTGGCCCGGTTCCGGGAGCTGCTCGCCGGGCTCACCGACGAGCAGCTGCAGTCCACGACGACGCCGGTGACCGAGCCGGGTTATCCGGAGCCGGACAGCTACGCGGTGACCCGCTGTCTGGGTGCGGTGATCAACGAGCATTGGGGGCACCGGCTGTACGCCGAACGTGACCTGGATGTGCTCACGGGCAGATGATCTGCGGGTTCTCCGACGCCAGCTGCCCGGCCGGGTTCGTCAGGTAGAGCCACACGTGCAGGTCGTAGTGCATCGGCATGGGCGGTGCGCCGGGCGGCGTCTGGTGCCCGGCCATCGGCCCGTCGAACGGGTTGCCGAACAGGGTGGGCCGGTCGGGGTCGGTCTTGGCGTCCTGGTCGGCGTCGGCTTTGAAGTATTCGACGCCGACCAGGCGTGGTCTGCCGTCGCGGCCGGGGACGTACAGCAGCACCTCCGGCCATACCGGGTCGATCGTGCTGTCGGCGGACAGGCCGGGGTGCGCGTAGTGCCAGCCCATGCCGGGCACGCACTGGTCGGTCGGCAGGTAGCCGGCGGCCAGGGCCTCGTCGGCGTCGCGGAACCGGCGGGTGGCGTCGGTGAGGACCTTGCGCTGGGCGGCGCTGAGTTTCGCCGGCGGCCGAGCCTGCGCGATGGCGTGCGCGGTGGCGTGCATGGTGGCGTGCACGGTTGTGGTGCCGGCCTGGCGGGCCGGTGGTGGCGGCTGCGGGGCGGCGTGCGCGGCGGTCGCGCTGCCGGTGATCAGGCAGGTCACGGCCATCGTGCAGTGGCGCAGGAACCGGGCTGCGGGAACGTGCGGGTTCGTCATGGGGTCAGCGTCGGGCACGGGCCTGGCCGATGGGGCGGGTTTCGGGCCCGGTACACCCTTCGGACCGCGGCTGATCACGGCGTGGCAGGCTGCTGACCCATGAGCGTGGGTGTCGCCGGGCAGGCGATCGTGCTGTTCGCGGTCACGAACATCGACGACATCATGATTCTGGCGCTGTTCTTCGCTCACGGTGCGGGACGGCGGCACCACACCCGTACCATCGCCGCCGGGCAGTATCTGGGGTTCGCCGGCATTCTCGTCGTCGCCGTGGCGGCCGCGTCCGGGGCGGCGCTGCTGCCGGAGAGGATGTTGCCCTACCTGGGGCTGCTCCCCCTGGCGCTGGGCGTCAAGGCCGGTGTCCAGGCGTGGCGCAGCCGCGGTCGGGCCGGTGAGGACGAACAGGCCCGGCCCGCGACCGGGATCCTGGACGTGGCGGCGGTGACGTTCGCCAACGGCGGCGACAACATCGGCGTGTACGTGCCGGTGTTCGCGACCGCCGGCGCGGCCGCCGTGACCGTGTACGTGCTGGTGTTCCTGGTGCTGGTCGGGGTGTGGGTCGCGGCGGGCCGGTTCTTCGCCGGTCGCGCGCCGGTCGCGCGGACGCTGAGCCGCTGGGGGCATGTGGTGCTCCCGGTCGTGCTGATCGCGCTGGGCCTGCTGATCCTCTCCGGGGCGTGGTAGCCCGGCCCCGCCGGGTGGCGGGGGCGTGCCGTCCGTACGGTCAAGGGGTCCAGGAGGTGGTCAGGGTGATGGTGCGCTGCCAGTGCGCCGCGTCGCCGGGGTCGTTGCCGGGCCGGTCACGCATCCGGCGGCAGATGGCGAGCATCGCGGCCTTCCGTGCCGACCAGGCGGGTTCGCTGCCGTAGGCGTCGAACAGCTGTGCCAGGGCGCCGACGTCGCCGGGGTGGTGGCGCCGGACGATCCATTCGGTCCAGGCGAGGTCCTCGATCGCCTCGCCGGGGTGGGCCCATTCCCAGTCGCAGATCGCGGTGACCTCGAACGTGTCCGGGTCCAGCAGCAGGTTGTTGGGGCCGAAATCGCCGTGCACGAGGGTCCCGCCGGGCCAGTCGACGGCCTGCACCCGGCGCAGCATCGTCGCGCACGACCGCAACACCTCAACGGCATGTCCGTTCTCCATCAGTTCTTGGCCGTGCACGCCGGGCACGTGCACGGTCTGCAGGACACCGTCGCCGGCCGACACGATCTGCGGCACCGGCAGCAGCCCGGCCAGCGCCTCCAAGGCGGACACCTCGGTGGTGAAGCGTTGCGCGGCCTGCGGGCCGGTGAACCGCTTGCGGACCACCGCCCCGTCGGTGCGGGTCTCGTGGCTGTAACCGCGCAAGTGCATATGTCTGACTCCGATCGGGGCTGGAATCTAGCATCGGCTGGTGGAGGTCGAGCAGATCGAACGGGTTCGTGACTTCAACCGGTACTACACGCAGCGCCTGGGCATGCTCACCGACCGGTTCCTCGGCCAGGACCGGCCGTTCGGGCAGGCGCGGCTGCTGTTCGAGATCGGTGACGGCAGCAGCGTCGAGGCGCTGCGGGCTCGGCTGGGCCTCGACGAGGATTATCTGCGCGGACAGCTCGACGCGCTCGCCGGGCACGGTCTGGTACGCCGCGACGGGCCGGCCGTGACACTGACCGAAGCGGGCCGCATCGAACGCACCGATCTGGAGGCACGCTCGCATGCCGGGATCGCCGCGCTGCTCGGCGAGCTGACCGGCGGGCAGCGTGACCGGCTGATCGCCGCGCAGGAGGAGATCCGGCGGGTGCTGCGGGCCGCCGCGGTCGTGGTGGAGGCGGTGCCGCCGGACTCGCCGGCGGCGCGGGAATGCCTGGCCCGGTACGCCGCCGAACTCGACGCCACGTTCCCGGAGGGGTTCGCGGCGTCGACGCTGACCCGGCCCGAGGACGTCACCGGCACCCAGCTGCTGGCCGTCGAGGACGGTGCGCCGGTCGGCTGCGGCCTGTGGATCCGGCTCGGCCCGGGTGTCGCCGAGATCCGGCACCTGTGGGTGGCGCCGGAGGCCCGCGGGCTGGGGCTGGGCCGTAAACTTCTGAGCCGGCTGGAGGTGGATGCCGCCAATCACGGCATCACCACGGTACGGCTGGGCACGCACCCGCTGCTGATCGAGGCGCTCGCGTTGTACCGGGGCAGCGGCTACGACGACATCGGCGGGTACAGCGACGTCCCGTACAACCAGCTGGCTTTTGAGAAAGGGCTGGTCAGCGCCGAGGCCGGACCCGGGACAGGTCGTGCGGCCGGGTCGAGTCGATCACTTTCGGCGTCTGCATTTCGTCGCGGCGCAACGGCGTCAGGGTCTCGTCGATAGCGTCCATGATCAGCCGGGTGGCCTGCATCGTCTGCGCGCCGGGCGTGCCGATCTGCGCCGACGACAGGTCGACCGGCCGGTCACCGAAGCGGACCTGCACCACCGGGCGGGTGAACAGCGCTTTGAGCAGGGCCCGGCCGAGGTGACGCGGGGCCGCGTACGGCACGACGGCGTGCGTGCCCCACTGCGCGACCGGCAGCACCGGCGAACCGGACAGCTGCGCCATCCGCGCGGTGCCGGTCTTGCCGCGTTCCGGCCACATCCACGGGTCCAGCCCGATGCGCCCTTCCGGGTAGACCAGCACCGCCGAGTTCTCGGCGAGGGCTTTCGCGGCGGCCGGCAACGCGTCGGCGACGTGCGCGGTGTTGCGGTCGACCCGGATGTGCCCGCAGTGGCGCATGACCGCCCCGACCAGCGGCGCCCGGAACACCCCGCCGGTGGCCATGAACCGCGGGGCGATGCCTGCCCGGTGACAGGCGGCCATCATCACCACCGGGTCGAACGGGCTCACATGGTTGGTCGCCAGGATCACCGGGCCGCCGCGCAACTCGGCGGGCAGGCTGCCCGACACCCGGAGCCGGGCCAGCGGGAACACCACGATGCGGGCGGCGACGAGCAGCCACAGCCACAGCCGCGGCGCCCGCCAGACAGGTGAGGTCTCCATGAGGATTCGAATGATCGCACGCCCCGCGCCTCGTTCTTCAACCCCCGGTCAGCCTCGCGCCGGCCGGGCGACATCCGCACCTCACCGTCCGTTTCCCTTTCCGGTACGCGGGGCGCGTGACGATCCGCGCCGGCTCACGATCCGCACCGGGTGACGGGTGCCGCGGAGCTCCGGTACCGTCGCAGGTCCGTCCCCCGTCACGGAAAGGTGGGACATGCCCGGTCGCCCCGGCACGCCCTGAGCGTGCCGCCTTCGAACTGTGCGGCACCACGAGCTTCGTCGTGTCCGCAACTGTTCGAGGAGTCCGTGTGCCGGGTTGGTCGCGCCGTACCGATTTTCGTCTTCGCCGTACCGATTTTCGTCTTCTCCGGGCCGGTCAGACCGTCTCGCAACTGGGTGAGCAGACCACGCTGGTGATGCTGCCGCTGCTGGCGGTGCTGACCCTGGACGCCGGCGCCGATCAGCTGGGGCTGCTGCGCGCGGCCGGGCAGGCGCCGCAGCTGCTGCTCGCCCTGTTCGCCGGGGTGTGGGTGGACCGGTGGCGGACCCGTACCGTCATGGTCTGCTCCGATCTGGGCCGGGCCGTGGCCCTGACGGTGACCGCCGTCGCCGCCGTGTCCGGCACGCTGACCCTGCCGGCGCTGCTGGCCGTCACCGTCGTGGTGGGCGCGTCGTCGGTGTTGTTCGACATCGCCTATCAGGCGTCGCTGAGCCGGCTGGTCGACCGTGACCTGCTGCTGCCGGCCGGCAGCGCGATCGAGGCGAGCCGGTCGGCGGCCCAGATCGCCGGTCCGGCCGCCGGCGGGGTGGCAGCGTCGTGGCCGTTCGCGCCGGCCGGTGTGGCGGTCCTGTTCGTGGCGTCGCTGCTGTCGATGGCCGCGATCCGCGAACCCGCGCCGCCGGTGCCGGCGCACCCGCCGCGGATCGGGGCGGGGCTACGGTTCGTGGCCGGCGACGCCACGCTGCGGGCGGTGTGCCTGGCGTCCGCGGCGTTCCAGTTCTTCCTGGCCGCGACGATGACCGGCTACCTGCTGTTCCTGCCGCGCGAGCTGGGCCTGTCCGCGACGGCGATCGGGGTGACCCTGGCCGCGGTGGGTCCGGGCGCGCTGGCCGGTTCCCTGCTGGCGGCCCGGCTGCCGGGACGTCTCGGGCACGGCCCGGTGCTGGTCGGTGCGGCGGTCCTCGGCAACGGTGCGCTGCTGGCGGTGCCCGCCCTGTCCGGGGCGTCGGCGGGCACGCTGGCCGCCCTGGTGGTGGTGAATCTAGTGTTCGGCACGTTCGGGCAGCTGGTCAACGTGACGGTCACCGCGGTGCGTCAGGCGCTGACGCCGCCGGGGATGCAGGGCCGGGTCGCCGCCACGATAACGTTCGCCGGGATGGGCCTGACCCCGTTCGGTTCCCTGCTCGGCGGCCAGCTCGCCGACCAGTGGACGGTACGGGCGGCGCTGCTGGTCACCGCCGCCGGCATGATGCTCTCCCCCGCGATCATGCTGGTGTCCCCGCTGGCGCGGCTGGGCCGGACCCTTCCCGGCTGAGACGCGGCGCGGCGCGTCTCAGGCCGCCGCGCCGAAATGGGCGAGGACCCGGGCGGCGGCGGTGGCCGCGCTGGTGGCGGTGGTGTCGACGCACACGTCGTAGGTCATGCCGTCGTGGGCGTGCCGCGCCGACCAGCGGGCCAGGCCCGGCCGGTTGCCGCGGGCCTGTTCGCGGCGCGTCAGTTCGTCGTCGGCGCAGAAGACACCGACGTACAGGGGCCGCCACGGGCGCAGCACCTCGAGCCAGTCGTCGCGGACGTCGGCGCCGAGCAGCATCTCGTCGACGATGACCCGGTTACCGGCGGTGAGCAGCGCGGCCACCGCCCGGTGCAAGCCGGCCATCATCCGCAGCCCGTCACGGCCGTAGGTGATGCGCAGCATCGGCCGGCCGTCGTCGTCGGGCAGCCGGTCGTAGGCGAACCCGAGGTGCCGGAACTCCCCCGGCGGGCCACCGGCCCACCGGTCGGGCACCATGCCGAAGCAGGTGTCCAGGCCGAGCAGCAGATACGGTTCGGCGGTCAGGTCCTGCAGGGCACGGCCGAGCGTGGTCTTACCCGCGCAGGACGCACCGTTGACGAACACCACCTGTGTCATGCGCCCATCCTGGCAGCCGTCACCGGGTGACCCGCTCGTCACGCCGGCCGGCCGCAGCGGGCCGGGCGGTGAGCCGGCGCAGCCCCCACGCGGCGACGGCCAGCCAGGCGACGTAACTCCACAGGGCCAGGCGCTCGGCCAGGCCGACCAGGCTCTCCCAGGGCCCGGCCGTCAGCGACGGGCCGTCCGTGACGTCGGCGAACAGGACCGCCAGCGCCGCGCAGGTGACGGTGCACAGCGCGGCGGTGACGGTCAGCGGCCGGGCGACCGGCTGCCACCGCCGGTCACGCCGCCAGGTACGGGTGAGCACGATCGCGGCGGCCGGCAAGGCGGAGAACGCGATCAGCGCGGCGGTGCCGTGCACGATCCCGGAGACGGTCGGTGGCTGGTCCCAGCGGCCGGGCGGGTCGGCCGGGAACAGCGCACCGGTCAGCACCGCGGCGGTGAAGGCGGCGAGCAGCCGGCGCCCGGCGCGGCTGCTCCCCGACGCGGTCAGCGGTTTGCGCAGCAGTGCGGCGGCGGTGCCGAGGCTGAACAGGGCGGCGGGGATGAGCCAGCCGGCTGGTGCGTGCACGTAGTGGCTGACCATGGTCTCGACCGGGCTCCAGCCCGGATTGATCAGGTCGGCGGTGCCGGCGAGCAGCACGTAGGCGGCGAGGGCGGCGAGTACGGCGGTGCCGCGTCGGGTGGTCGGGCCGGGCATCGGGCCTCCTGGCGTCGGGGTGTCGGCTCGACGCTAGGAGAGTGCGGGTGCCGGCCGCGTCGTCGCGGCGGTGTCACCGCGGTCTGCGCTGTCGGAGTACGGCCCTGCACCGACCGGTGTACACCGCGGCGTCACAGGGTGCGGCGTACACCATGTGGTCGAAGTGCGGTGCGACAGCTCCGAAGTAGTCCGTTGGTTGCTTCAGCGGGAAGGCCACCGGCGGACCGGCTGCGTCACCGGCGGCCGGCGGAGGGGGCGGGCGGGCGGGTGGCCGCGGCACGAACCGCCGGGTCCTCGTCCCGGGCGAGCCGGTCACGCAGCGCCGGCGGACATGCCGGATTGCGGGCCGCGCCGCAACGCAGTCCCCGATCCGGGCTCGCCGCCGCCGCGGCGATCACCTCCGGGCTGCGGGTACGGAAAGCGGCCAGCGCACGCACCGAGCCGTCGGGGTCACCCACTGCGGCGTCCACCACCCATGCCGGTGTCGACGGATGCCCGACCACGCGGTCGCGCAGGATGTGGTACGGGTCGCTGCCCCAGCGTTCCAGCAGGGCGGCGGGACACCGGTCGTTGGAGGCCACCGCGACGCGGTCCCCGTCGTCCCGGGCGGCGCGCAGCAGTGCGAGCGACGACGTACGCCGCAGGCCCTCCCACCGCACCTGCGGCCACGGGTCCTGCGCCAGCCGGTCGATCAGGCCCGGCCCGGTGACCGGATGGTTGGCCACCAGGAACCGGACCCGCCAGTCGGCGTCGGCGGCCAGCTGACGCAGCAGATGCTCCGGCGGATTGTGGTGCAGATACGGGCCGTGCGGCCGATCGTAGCCGCGGGTCCATTCACTGTCGTCGTGCAGCCACCGTCCGGGGCCGACCGGATGGTCGCAGCCGCCCATGAAAACCTCGTCACACCGCATCGGCATCAAGGTAGTCAACCCGTTGCGCCGCACCGCGGCGGGACCGGCGGGTCCGGTACGTGGCCGCTGCCGGCCGGCTGCGGCGCACATCCCCGTAAGACCGGCTGCGGAGCACGTCCCAAAAGTTCGGCGGAGGCCGGTCGAGCGGTGCCGGCAACGGCGCAGAGGGCGGCCGGGCGACGGCGGTGGGTTGTGGACCGTTACTCGGGGGAACGCTGCCGCTGACGCAGATAGGCCAGGACGGCTTCGCGTGTGGTCCGGACCCCGAACAGGGATCGTGCCTCGGCGATGCGGCGGTTGGCGGTGCGCAGCGACAGGAATTCGGCGGCCGCGGCGGCGGCGATGGTGTCGCCGGCGGCGAGCCGGTCGAGCAGGGCGCGTTGTTCGGGGATGAGGTTGGCGATCAGGTCGGAGCCGTCGATGCCGCGGTGCACCGGGCCGAGCCGGGACAGGTCGTCGATCAGGGCGCGGCCGGCGGTCGATTCGGGGTCGCAGACGGCGACGACGCCGGCGCCGCGGGCGGCGGCGAGCACGGCCAGCTGCGCCGCTTCGAGGTCGTCGTCGCTGACGCGCCCGTGCAGCACCAGGTGGGCGGCGCCGACGTCCCACGACGGGTCGGGCAGGGCGAATCCGGCCCGGGCGGTCCAGCCGTCGCGGGCCAGGCGCCGCAGGACGGTCTCGGCCTCGGACGCGGTGGCTACTACGTGGCGTGGAGCGTCGTCGGGCTGTCGTATCACCGGCCATCCTCGTTGGTGTCGAAGGGTTCGCTCCTCGCCGCGGTGACGGCGAAGGCCAGTGCGGCGGCCTCGGTCCGGGTACGTGCCCCGAGTTTGCGCATGCTCGCGCGGATGTGGGTGTCGACGGTTTCGGCGGAGATGCCGAGCTGCCCGGCGATGCGGCGGGTCGGTTCCCCGGCGGCGACCAGTTGCAGCACGTCGAGTTCACGGCGGGTGAGCCGGCCGTCGGAGCGGGGGCTGCGGGTGTCGCGCTGGATCTGGTGGCGGCGCAGCCCGCGCCGGGCCCGGCCGGCCAGGACGGTGAGCCCGGCGGTGTCGGCGAGTTGTTCGGCGCGCAGCAGCGCGGCCACGGCGGCGTCGCGGTCGGTGCCGGTCAGGCCGGCGGCGATCAGGCAGCGGACCTGTTCGCGCAGGGCGACCGGCTGCCAGCTGTCGGCGGCGGTGTCCAGCCCCGAGCCGACCGCCCAGGCGGTGAGGGTGCGCCGGGCGGCGACGGGCAGGTCGACGGGGATGGCGTTGTTGCCGGGCAGGCCCAGGTCGTAGGCGGCCCAGCGGGCGGTGATGGCGTGCAGCCCGGCGAGCAGGCCGGCGCCGGTGTCGGTGGGCTGGTGGGTGGCACGGTCGGGTTGCCCGTCGAGCCAGGCCGCCTCCCGGGCGACCCAGGCGGCGGCCGGGTGGGCGGGTGCCGTCTGCAGCCGGGCGCGGGCGGCGGCCAGCAGCCCGGTGTCGGCCTCGATCAGCGCGGTCGCGGCGGTGGCGTAGGCGCGGGCCTGGTCGGGCAGGGCCCGGTCGGTGAGGTTCGCGGCGCGCCGCAGCACACCTTCGGTGCCGTCCCAGGACAGTTCGGCGGGGAAGTCGGGGCCGTGCAGTGCCAGCGCCCAGTCGGCGACGGCCAGGAACCGGGTCTGCCAGCCGTAGGCGAGCGCCTCACCGGCGGCCGCGGCGGCGTGCAGGGCGGCCCGGGCTGCTTCGACGAGCCGGCCCTCGGCGCCGAGGTGTTCCACGAGCAGCCACGCCGACCAGCGGGCGATCAGCGGGTCGCCGCTGCCGGCGGCGTGCTGCAGGGCGGTGTCCCAGCCGGGCAGCCGGTGGGTGGCGCGGACCGCGGCGAGGGCGGCGACGATGCCCGGTGACGGCCGCGGATGCCGGACGGCGATCTTCTCGGCGAGTTCGAGGGCGCTCATCGGTTCGCTGGCCAGCGCGCACAGCAGCACGACCCGGTCGCGGGCGGCCACCACCGTCGCGGCGGCCGTGTCGGGGACCGGGCGCACGGTGTCGCGGGCGGTGGCCGGGTCACCGGCCTGCAGCAGGGCCTCGCCGCGCAGCACGGCCGCTTCCAGGGCGAGCGGGTCGGCGGCCGCGCCGGGTGCCACGGCGGCGGACGCGGCCAGCGGGCGCAGCACGTCGGCGGCGTCGGCGGCCCGGCCGGTGGCCAGGGCGGCGTCGGCGGCGGCCAGCCGCACCCGCGGGTCGACGCCGGTCGGCAGCGCGCAGGCGAACAGCAGCAGCGCGGCGCGTTCGGCGCCGGCGGCCCGGTCGGCGGCGGCCAGTGCCTTGCGGTACGCGCCGGCGGTGTCCCCGGCGGCGGCCAGGTGCCGGGCCGCCTCCGCCGGTGGGGTGAGGTCGGCGAGCCGGGCGTGCAGGTCGGCGCGGGCGCCGGCGTCGAGCAGCCCGGCCGCGGTCTCGGCGACGTAGGCCGACACCGGCAGCAGCGAGCCGCCGGGTTCGGCGGTGACCAGGCCGGCGGCCAGCAGTTCGGCGGCGCCGGTGCCGAGCAGCGCCGGCGCGGCGGGCCGGCCCAGCAGGCCGAGCGCGGCCAGGGCGGTACGGGCCGGGCGCGACAGGTCGGCCAGGGCGGCGGCGATGGCGTAGGCGACCTGGTCGATGTCCTCGCCGATGGGGGCGCGGCCGGACGCGGCCTGCCGGGCCAGGGCGATGACCGCCAGGGGATTGCCGCCGGCGCGGGCGACGACCGTGGTGGCGGCCTGTTCGCTGAGGCCGCCGGCGGTCTGCCGGGCCAGCATGAACGCCTGCTCACCGGTCAGTGGCGGCACCGGCAGCCAGGCGGTGGCCGCGGCCCGCAACGCGGCCGCCGCTGCTTCGCTGAGCCGGTGCGGGGTGCGTAACGCGACCAGGACCCGGCAGGAGCGGGCCAGGTGCGTCACGGCGGCGATGGTGGCCGGGTCGGCGTGCTGCAGGTCGTCGAGCACGAGCAGCCCGCCGCGGACCCGGGAACGCACGGCCTCGGCCAGCAGCGGCACGTCGTCGGCGGGCAGCCGGGCGCGCACCGCCCGCGACAGGGCCAGGGCGGGCACGGACGACAACATGGCCAGGCCACCGCCGAGGTGGGCGGGCCCGGGTACGGCGGCGGCGATGCGGCGCAGCAGGGTGGTACGGCCGCAGCCGGGCGGGCCGGTCAGCACGACCAGGGCGGGTCCCTGGCGCAACGCGGTGCGGGCGGCCTGTTCTGGCTCGTCCGTCACCTGCGTTCCCCCTTCACTGGCACGATCTCGGGATCCCGGCCGCGGCGTACGCGTCCGTAGGCTTTACTGCGAAACTGCGGAGACCAACAGGAGGGCCTTTCCGTGACACCGACTGCCGCGATACGCACATTGTCGCCGACGGTGTGCTGCGCTGACGAGTCGATGTGACCGGCCCACTCACCTCCGGCATCGCGACTCTGTGTCACGAGATCGTCACCCGGGTTTCCTCCGATGCAGGTCAACAGGTCCGGCAGATCAGTAATCGCCTTCACGATCCGTTACGAGTGGCGATCGCGGGCCGTCTGAAAGCCGGAAAGTCGACACTAGTCAACGCGCTGATCGGCCGCCGCGTCGCCCCCACGGCGGCCGGCGAATGCACCCGGGTGGTCACCCGGTTCCGGTACGGGCCCGCCGACCGCATCGACGTCGTCACCCGCGACGGTGAACGGCACAGCCTGCCGCTGGACGACGACGGCATGGTCCCGGCCCGCCTCGGCGTGCCGGCGGCCCGGATCGCGTACGTCGACGTCGCCCTGACCAGCGACCGGCTGCGGGACCTGACCGTCGTCGACACCCCCGGCCTGGCCTCGACCGACACGGCCGGCAGCGCCCGCGCCGAACAGGCCGTCGGCATCGACGACGACTCGGCCGGCGAGATCACCGCGGCGGAGGCGGTCGTCTACGTGTTCACCCAGGCGGTCCGCGCCGACGACGTGCGGGCACTGGAGGCCTTCCACACGGCGTCGGCGCGGCTGGCGACCAGCCCGATCAACGCGATCGGGGTACTGGGGCGCATCGACACGCTGGCCGGTGGCGCCGCCGACCCGTGGCCGGTCGCCGAACCCCTGGCCCGGCAGCAGGCGCAGCTGCTGGCCCGTACCGTCGGCGATGTGGTGCCGGTGGCCGGGCTGCTGGCCGAGACCGCCGCGGCCGGCCGGCTGACCGGCGCCGACCGCGACGCGCTGGCCCGGCTGGCCGCGCTGCCCGCCGCCGACCTGCAGATGATGCTGCTGTCGGCCGACCTGTTCCGGTCCCGGCCCGCCCCGGTCGGCGCGGAACAGCGCGAACGGCTGCTGACCCGCCTCGACCTGTACGGCATCGGTTTCGCCTGCGCACAGCTGCACGCCGAACCGCGGCTGGGTACCGGCGAACTGGTGCGCCGGCTGTCGGCGGCGTCCGGGCTGGCCCGGCTGACCACCACCGTCGACCAGACGTTCCGCTGGCGCTCCGACGCCATCAAGGCCGGATGGGCGCTGACCCGCCTGGAACGTCTCGCCTCACTCGACCAGCGGTCCCGCGCGGTGGTCCGCGACGCCATCGAACGGGCGCTGCGGGATCCGGCCTACCATCGGCTGCGGCTGCTGGACGCCGCGCAGCGGGCCGCGACCGGCACGGTGCCGTTGCCGGCCGACTGGGAACAGGAGCTGATCCGGCTGGCCACCTCCGACGACCCGCGCTGGATCCTGCGGCTGCCGCAGGCCGGCACGGCGGCACTCGCGTCCGCGGCCGTCGCGGCGGCCGGACGCTGGCGGGCGTACGCCGTCGACGGCGCCGGCCCGGCGCAGGCCCGGATCGCGCACGTCGCGCACCGCGGTTTCCAGTTGCTCGCCCAGGAGGTGCGCCAGTGCAGGACCTGACCGCCGTACTGGACGCCGCGGTACGCGACACCATGTCGTATCTGCGGACCGCCGACCCGGACGCCGCCGCCGACCTGGCCGAGCTGCGCCGCGCCCACCTGACCCGGCCCGGGGTGGTCGTCGTCGGGGAAACCAAACGCGGCAAAAGTTCCCTGGTCAACGCGCTGCTGGGGGTGCCCGGCCTGTCGCCGGTCGACGCGGCCGTCACCACCGCCGCGTACCTGCATTTCGTGCCCGGCACCGCGTTCGCGGCGACCGCCTGGCTGCCCGGCGGGCAGGAGGTGAGCATCGACGACCTGCAGCAGTGGGCCCGCGGCCGGCAGAAGGCCCGCCGGATCGAGGTCACCCACCCGGCTCCGCTGCTGCAGTACCTGACCCTGCTGGACACCCCCGGCGCGGGCGGCCTGGACCCGGTGCACGCCACGATCGCCCTGGACGCGGTACGCCGCGGCACGGCGCTGCTGTTCGTCGCCGACGCGTCCGCGCCGCTGTCGCAGCCGGAACTGGACTTCCTGGCCGCGGCCACCGAACGCGTCGACGCCGTCGTCTTCGCCCTCACCAAGATCGACGCGTTCGGGCAGTGGCGCACCATCGCCGAGGACAACCGGGCCCTGCTGCAGGCCCACGCCCCCCGGTTCGCGGCCGCCCCCTGGTTCCCGGTGTCGTCGCGGCTGGCCGAACTGGCCCTGACCGCCGACCCGGCCACCCGCGACGCCCTCGCCGGCGAGTCGCGGGTGCCGGCGCTGCAGCACGCCCTGGTCGAACTGGCCGGCCGCGGCCACCAGCTGCGCCTGGCCAACGTGCTGCGCGCCGCCCACCGCGACCTGACCCGGCTGCGCGACGCCGGCGAGCAACGGATCAAAGCCGCGGCCGCCGACGCGGCGTCACAGGCCGCGACCCGCGCCGAACGGGCCGCGCTGGCCGCCCGCAAACGCACCGAGTCCCGGCAGTGGACGCTGCGGCTCAACACCGAGATCCAGCACGCCCGGGTCACAGTCGTCGGCCAGCTGCGGACCCGCATCACCGAAGTCCAGCACGACGTCGCCCGGCGCATCGACGCGGCCCGCGGGGACGCCCTCGCCGCGCTGCCCGACGAACTCGACACCCGGCTGCAGGCCGTCGCCGCGCAACTGTCGCAGGTACTCGAGGACACCTACCGCGACGTGGCGGAGAAAGTTCTGGCCGACACGTTCGACCCGGCGCTGGTGTCGGCCACCCTGCGCCACCATCTGACGGCCGGCCCGCCCCGCGACGGCTCCGGCGACAACATGCTGATCGCCCTGTCCGCCGGCGGTGTCGCACTGATCGCCGGCCGCGGCGCGATGCTGGGCATCTCCGCGCTGGGCCTGGCCGGCGCCGGGCTGCTGATCCCGGTCGCCGGTATCGGGCTGGGCCTGGCCGCCGGCGGCTACGTCATCTACCGCCGGCGGGTGCACACCGACCGCCGGCACGCCCACACGTGGCTGCGTGACGTGCTCGGCGAGGCACGGGCCGCGCTCACCGACGAGATCAGCACCCGGTTCACCGACCTGCAGTACGCGCTGGCGGTGGCCCTCGACGACGCGATCGAACGGCGGCTGCGTGAACTCGACGCCCTGATCGCCGAGATCGACGCGGCCGCCGCCGAGGACGCCGCCGGCCGCGCGAAACGCCGGGCCGCCGCCACCGCCGACCGCGACGCCGCCGCGGCCCGCCTGCGGCAGGCCGACGAGGCGCTGCTGCGAGCCCGCTCCCTGACCCCCGCGCCCACCGACGAAGGACTGCTGACATGACCGACCACTGGGACCACGACGACTTCGACTTCGACCTGCCCGACGACGTCGACGTCCCGCAGCTGCCGCTGGCCGACCACGTCGACGTGGACCCGCCGGATCTGCCGGACCTGCCCGATCTGCCGGACCCCGACACCGCCGACGTGCCCGCCCTGGCCGACATCTCCGCGGTGGCCGACGACCCGGCGTTCCCGCCGGCGCTCGACGTCGACCTGCCCGAACCCGTCGACGGGTTCCCGTGGATCGACCCGGCCACCCTCGGCGCCGCCGACCCGGCCGGGTTCCTGCCGCCGGTGGAGAACGTCACCGCCGAGGAACTGGCCGCCTACGCCGGTGTCGACATCCCCGACGGCGCCGACGCGTGGTCGGTGCTGGCGTCCTCCGACGACCCGGCCACCGCCGCGCTCGCCAAGTGGTGGACGCAAGGTGAACAGTGATCCACGTCTCCCCTTCCGGGTCCGCAGGTGACATCATGTCCGCGCACCGACCCACATCCAGGAGCGCGTCTGATGGCCGTCACCGGCACCCCCCCTCTCGCCGCCAAGCGGGAACGCACCGGCTGGTATATCTACGACTGGGCCAACTCGGCCTTCTCCACCACCGTCATCACGGTGTTCCTCGGCCCGTTCCTGACCACGATCACCGAGCAGGCGGCCGGCTGCGCCATCGACGCCGACACCTGCGACGGCACCGTGCGACCGCTGGGCATCCCGGTCGCGGCCGGCTCCTACTACGCCTACCTGGTGTCGCTGTCGGTGCTGCTGACCGTGTTCGTGCTGCCGGTGATGGGCGCCATCGCCGACCGGGCACCCCGTAAGAAACCGCTGCTGGCCGGAGCCGCGTTCCTCGGCGCCACCGCCACCGTCGCGATGGCGTTCGTGACCGGCGACCGATACCTGCTCGGCGGTCTGCTGTTCATCATCGCGAACATCTCCTTCGGTGCCGCGATCGTGGTGTACAACTCGTTCCTGCCGCACCTGGGCGGCCCCGACGAACGCGACCGGATCTCCAGCCGCGGCTGGGCGATCGGCTACCTCGGCGGCGGTGTCCTGCTGCTGCTGAACCTGGTCGCGGTGATGAGCCTGTCGCAGGACGGCAACCCGCAACGCACCCTGGACCTGGCCCGCTGGTCGATCGTGTCGGCCGGCATCTGGTGGGCGGCGTTCACGATCGTGCCGCTGCTGTGGCTGCGCGAGCACCCCGGCGCCGCGTCGGCCGAACCCGCCGACGACGGCGGCAACGTGTTCACCGACGGATTCAAACAGCTCGGCCACACCATCAAAGGCATGCGCGCCTACCCGCTGACACTCGCGTTCCTCGGCGCCTACCTCATCTACAACGACGGCATCCAGACCGTCATCGCCCTGGCCAGCCAGTTCGGCGACAAAGAACTCGGCCTCCAGCAATCCGACATGATCATGACGATTCTGATCGTCCAGTTCCTGGCGTTCGGCGGCGCCCTGCTGCTCGGCGCGCTCGCCACCCGCATCGGCGCCCGCAAGACCATCCTCATCGCACTGGGCGGCTGGCTGGCCGTCGTGATCGCCGCCTACTTCCTGCCCGAAGGCAAACCGATCCCGTTCATGCTGCTCGGCGCCGGCATCGGCATCGTGATGGGCGGCAGCCAAGCCCTGTCGCGCAGCCTGTTCTCCCAGCTCATCCCGGCCGGCAAGGAAGGCGAGTACTACGGCTTCTACGAGATCAGCGACAAGGGCACCAGCTGGCTCGGCCCGCTGTTCTTCGGCCTGATCTTCCAGCTCACCAACAGCTACCGCGCCGGCATCGTGTCCCTGGTGGTGTTCTTCCTGCTCGGCGGTGTCCTGCTGGCGTTCGTGCCGATCCGGCGCGCCATCATCGCCGCCGGCAACACCCCACCCAAGCTGGTCTGATGAACATCACCATCGACCCCGCCTCGGCGACCCCGCCGTACGAACAGGTCCGGCTGCGCATCGCCGCGCTGGCCGCCGACGGGGAACTCGCCGCCGGCACCCGCCTGCCGCCGGTACGCCAGCTCGCCGGCGACCTGCGCCTCGCGGTGAACACGGTGGCCCGCGCCTACCGCGAACTCGAGCAGGCCGGACTCGTCGAAACCCGCGGCCGGCACGGCACCGTCGTCACCGCCAAAGCCACCGGCACGTCCGGGCAGGCCCAGCGCGCCGCCGCCGCCTACGCCGAACGCACCCGGGCTCTCGGTGTCCCCCCGGAGACAGCATTGGCGCTGGTCAAGGCCGCCCTCGAAGACCACTGAGGAGTACGGACCGGCCAGCACCCGACCACACCACGACCACCGCCGTCGCGGGGGACGCGACGCACCCGCGGCGGCACGCCCGCCGGCGCGCCTCACGGGCTGCAGCGGCCGGTCACCGTCACCCCCAGGGCCGGCCCTGATCACCGGGGCGACGGTTGCGTGGCCGGGGCACGATGTGCGGCGTGCCCCGCAACCGCCTGATCCGGCGACAGCTCACCCTGTCCCTGGCGACCCTGCTCGTCTGCCTGCTCACCTTCGGCACCACGGGCCTGCTCGCCACCTCGGGTTCGGCTGTACTCACCGCGGCCGCCGGCCTGCCGATGCTCATCGGCGTACCGGCACCGATCCTGCTGTGGTTCCGCGGCGAGGACGAACTCGACGTCACCGCCCGCTGGATCACCCCGGTCACCGCCGCGACCGCCCTGCTGGCCGTGGCCGCCGCCATCGGCATCCCGGCCGCCCAGCAGCTCGGCACCGCAGGCGACCCGCTCGGCTGGTTCCCGCCCGGCACACCCCCGCCCGCACCACGCCTGCAGCGCCTCGCCCTGCTCACCGGCGCGGCCGGCCTGACCATACTGGCCGCGGCCACCGCGTCACGCGTACGCCGGGATCTGCGCCGTTATGACCTCACCGGAAGCCGCCGCCCACCGCAACGGGTCCGCGACGCCGCCGAACGCCGCCGCCACGAACGCGAGCAACGCATCGAACGGCTCCGGGCCCACCGCCGCGGCGACGCGGCACCGCCGGCCACCTCCGCCGGCTGACCGGCGGCCCTCAGGCGCCCCCGGCAAGCGTCCGCCAGAACGTCGCCTGCCGTACCGGCGGCCATCGCCTGCCGGAGCGGCCACCGTAGGGTGACCGGCATGGGTGCGGATCTGCGGGCGCTGCTGTGGAAATCAGCCGAACACGGCGACACCCCGCACCTTCCCGTCGTGGCCCTGACATCGGGGCTGGTGCTGCTGCCCCTCACCGGGAAGATCACCACAACCGTCCTGGGCGCCGGCGACAACGACCCCGTCGTCGACGGCTTCTACGAACTCACCGAACCGGTCGCCGACTGGGCCCGCCGCCGCTCCCACCACGGTGTCGTCGCCTACCTGCACAGCGAATTCTTCGGCGGCGGCGGCTTCCACGCGGCGGTGGCCTGGCACCACGGCGACACCGTGTGGGGCCCCCGGTTCACCGCCACATCCCGCGGCGAGGCCGAGGACCACTACACCGTGCCCGACGACCACCGCGACATGGCCGCCAACATGCTGCTGCGCCACCTCGGCGTCGACCGCGGCCAGCACCTCGACGAGTTCGCCGCCGCCGGCCTGGACCAGCAACGCTGGACCACCGACTGGTAGCCGACCCCGGCCGGTACAGCCCCGGCCCGGTGCCGCACAATCGCCAGCCGTGCATCCCCGACCGCTGACCGGCCTGTAGCACATCCCACCAGACGGTACGGATCGCATGCGCACCCCATGCGTTCGGCTCGATCACCCCGCAGAACCACAGGTCCCGCCCCGCCGGCCGGGCATCACGCGAAGCCGGATCACCGGCCGTCACACCATGACCCCGGAACACCGCGTGCACATCGGCCAGCAACGCCCCGTACCTGCCGGCCAGCCCCGCCAGCGCCGTGTTGAGTTCACCGACCCAGTACGGCCCGCGCGGCCACGGCGCCAGCCCCGAACCGGGCACCACACCGGTACCGTCGCTCGGGTCGTAGACGGTCGTCACCACGATCCGGCACGACGGCGCCGATCTGCGCAGCGCCGACAACACCCCTTCACCCTGCGCCGCGACCCGCCCGACCGCGGCCGCCGCGGCCACGTCATCGCCGTAGCCGCCCATCACATCGTTACCGCCCATCGTGATCGTCACCAGATCCGGGACACCGGCCAGCCGCGGCAACTGCCGCTCCAGCACGTCAGCCGTCACCGCACCGTCGCGGGCCAGCACCTGCACACTCCACCCGGCGCCGGCCAGATCACGGCACGCCCACCCCGGGAAATCGGCGTCATGGTTGCGATGCAGCAGACTCGCCGCACCCCGGCCCGGACCACCCGCGTACTCGTCGATCGACATGGAGTCGCCGAGGGCGACATACCGGCTGCTCATGTCACCGATCCTCACCGCGCGCCAGCGGCACGGCCAGCCATTTACCGGCCCGCACCGCTCACCGGGGCTTCTCACACAACAGAACCCGCTCCTGCGCCGGCCGGTCCGGGGCCTGCCGCACCTCCACCACCCGGAACCCGGCAGCCGTCAGACCGGCGTGCAGATCGATGCGGTCCCGGAACCGCAACGTCGAATCCGACGTCAGGACCTCACCATCGGCGAACGTGTACGTGTACCGCAACGACACCAGCGGCAGCCGCACCGACGTCAACGCGAACCGCTGCTCCACCCGCCCGACACCCGGCACCTCCCGCACCACCGGCCCCGTCCGTGCCGCCCACTCGTCCCACGCCCGATACTCCGGCCGGCGCGTCTCGAACACCAGCAACCCACCCGGCCGCAACACCCCGTGCACCGCACGCAACACCGCCGCCCAGTCGTCGTCGGTCAGGAACACCTGCGCCACGTTGCCCGTCATCACCGCCACGTCGAACACCTCACCGGCCGGGATCTCCGCACACCAGCGCACCCGCCCGGCACCCGGCTTACCGCGCGCCACCTCCAGCGACGCCTCAGCCGGATCCACCCCGGTCACCCGCAACCCCCGCCCGGCCAGCCGCAACGCCAGACAACCGGTACCGCAACCCACGTCCAGCACACTGCCGGCACCCAGCTCCGCAACGATCTCCTCGTACGCCTCCAGGTCGTCACGGTCACCGTCGAACGTGTCATAGACGGCCGCCAGCCGCGGATGAGCAAAGATCGGGTCAGGCACGCTGAAGACCATATTCGATCCCCGCACCGGCGACAGGCATCCACGTTTACCGCTACCCTCGCCCGGGTGACCCGATTCCTGCTCGTACCCGGCCGCGGAATCCCGTTCCCCAACCACTGGTCGCGGCAATGGGCCCGCGCCCACCGCAACTACGTGTGGGCACCCGAACCGCCCGGCCCCCCGTACATCGCCGAAGACCGCGTCGACGCACTGCACACCGCCATCAGCGCCTCCGACGAACCCGCCGTCCTCATCGCCCACAGCGCCGGCTGCATGACCACCGGCTTCTGGGCCGCCGAACACACCGGACCCGTCGCCGCCGCACTCCTGGTCACCCCACCCGCCCACGACCGGGCACCCCGCAGCCGGCTGCCGTTCCCGGCGATCGCCGTGATCAGCCGCAACGACCCGCACTGCCCCTACGACGACGGAGTCCAGCTGGCCCGCGACTGGGGCGCCGAACTGTACGACGCCGGCCCCGTCGGCCACCTGGACTCCAAATCCGGTTTCGGCCCCTGGCCCGAAGGCGAGAAACTCGTCGCCCGGCTCGCCGGGCACGCCTGAAGTCAGACGCCACCCTTCGCGTCGATCGTCCCCGTCGACAGCAGCACCAACAACAACGAACCCAACGCGAGCCGGTAGAAGATGAAAATGCTGTACGAATGCTTCGCCACGAACTTCAGCAGCCACGTCACCGACGCATAGGCGACCACGAAACTCACCACCGTCGCCACGATCGTGTTCGTCCACCCCACACCGTTGGAGATGTTGTCGAACTCCTCGACACCCTGCAGCAGCGACGCACCCGTCAGCGCCGGAATCGACAGGAAGAACGACAACTTCGTCACCGTCACCCGGTCGAAGTCACGCAGCAGACCCGCCGACATCGTCGCCCCCGACCGGGAGATACCCGGAATCAGCGCCATGCACTGCACCACACCGATGATCAGCGTGTCCTTCCACGTCACGTCCTCCTCATGACGAACCTGCGTGGCAGCGTGATCAGCGAACGCCATCACCCCCGACCACACGATCAACGCACCCGCCACGAACCACAGGCTCCGCAGCGTCGTCTCGATGTCATCCTTGAAGATCAACGCCACGATCACGATCGGGATCGAACCCAGCAGCACCGCCCACCCGAAGCGGAAATCCGGATGAGCACGCAACTCCGCGTTGAACAACCCCCGCAGGAACGCCGGCACCACCCGGGCGATGTCCTTACGCAGGAACAGAATCGTCGCCAGCACCGCACCCGACTGAATGATCACCGTGAACGCGGTGATGGCCGGATCATCGACCCGATGACCGAAAAGGTTCTCCAAAATCGTCAGGTGACCGGTGCTCGACACCGGGAGAAACTCGGTCACACCCTCGACCGCGCCGAGGATCACGGCCTCGACGATACTCATGTCCGAACTCAAAACCCCGCCCGCTTTCGGTAGCCGGGTTCAGAGCATAGGAGACCAGTTCACCCACCCGGACGCCGGGCGACTCACCACTCCAGCACCCCGCCGTCAGCCACATGCCAACGCCGCGTACACCCGATCGCCTCCGCGAAATACCGGTCGTGACTCACCACCAGCAGCGTCCCCCGGTACCGCCGCAACGCCTCCTCCACCACATCCAGCGCCGCGAAATCCAGAAAATTCGTCGGCTCGTCGAGCAACAGCACCCGCGACGCACTGTTCACCAGCACCGCCGGCAGCAACCGCCGCAACTCCCCCGCCGACAGATCCCGCACCGGCGCCGACCACTGCTCCGCCTCGAACTGATGCCCCGCCAGCAACCGCTCCGCATCCTCGGCGTACACCGGCACCCGCGCCCGGAAGAAATCAAGCACCGTCGTGGCGTCCCGCAACCCGTCATCGGTCTGCGGCAACACCGCCACCTCCGGATGACGCTCCGCGATCGCCCGCAACAACGTCGTCTTGCCCGACCCGTTCCGTCCCGTGATCAACACCCGGTCCCCGCGCCGGACCTCCACCGCCACATCGCGCAGCAGATCCCGCACCGTCAACCCACGCACCTTCAGCAGCACCTCACCGGGATCACCGTCGTCACCGGGAAACGCCAGCGTCAACGGCGGCCGCGTCCGCGGCCGGGCGATCCACCGCACCGACGCCATCTCCCGCCGCAACCGCCGCTCCCGCACCTTCGCCTTACGCGCCACCAACCGCGCCACCCGCCGCAGATGCGGGGCCTGCACCCCCGACCGGACCGTGTTCTCCACCCCACGAGCAAACCCCTTGGTCCGCTCGATGTCGGCCTCCCACCGCGCCCGATCCTTCTCCTGCGCCTCGAAATCAAGCAGCAGCTTCTCCCACCGCCGCTGCTTCTCCGCCCGGTACGCCGTATAACCGCAACCCGGATAGTCCTGCGGCCGCTCGTCGATACCGTCCAGCTCGACGATCCGATCCACCACCTCGTCCAGGAACGCCCGATCATGACTGACCGCCAGCACCCCACCCGCGAACCCACCCAGCCACTGCCGCAACCACGCCGCACCCTCGGCATCCAGATGATTCGTCGGCTCATCGAGCAACAACAGATCCGGCTCGTCGAGCAACGCCCGCGCCAGCATCAGCCGCGCCTGCTCACCACCACTGACCGACCGCAACGACAACCCGTCGTCCAGATGATCGATGTCCAGCCGCTGCCGCACCTCCGTCAGCCGCGACTCCGCATTCCAGCCCTCCAGCACCGTCCAGCGCTCCTGCACGGCCGCGAACTGCGCCAGCACATCCTCACCGCCGGCCAGACACCGCTCGAGCTCCCGCATCCGCGTGATCACCTCAGCCAGCTCACCGAGCCCACCGGCCAGGAACTCCCCCACCGCGCCGTCCGGATCCGGCATCCGCTGCGGCACATACCCGATCCGCGTGCCCGGCGCGACACTCAGATGGCCCTCACCGGGCGTCAGCTCCCCGGCCAGCACCCGCAGCAACGTGGTCTTGCCCGCCCCGTTGGGACCGACCACACCGATCCGGTCACCCGGACGCAACACCAGGTCCAGACCCGAGAACAACAGATCACCGTCATGAGAATGACCGAGACGGACGGCTTTGACATGCACAGACAAGATCAACTCCAGGTGGGGTGACACCGACAAGGACACGAAGTCGGGTCTCTCACAGCACCGGAGCGCACTCCCAAGATCTCGGCAACACAATCGCGACCCACTCTGCCCCCACCCCGGCCCGACCCGCAACCGCAATTCACCCCACCGGCGGCAGACCTTCACCACCCGCGGCCTGCTGGCGACCACCACACCCGGTCCCGCTCCGTGCAGGTGTGCCCGGTCCACCTCCAGGACCGAGCACCACCAGCTGCGAAAAGGGCTGACCGCGGTGGGTTCCGGAACCCACCGCGGTCAGCCCCCGCGCACCCCGCACCGACGGCGGACGCCGTCCGTCGTCTCAAGCCGTGACGCGGGCGGTGTTCACGCACTCGGCGACGTCCAGCACCAGCATCAGCCGCCCTTCGGTCTTGTACGCACCGGTGACCAGCGCCCGCGACGGGCCGGTCAGGGTGGCCGGCGGCTCCTCGAACAGATCCGCGTCCAGGTCGGCGACCTGCCCGATACGGTCCACCAGCAGGCTCACCGGCTCACCGGCGTACCGCACGATCACGTTCATCACCAGGCCGGACATGTCCCGGCGCGGCAGCCCGAACTGCACCCGCAGGTCCACCGCGGCGATCACCTGACCGCGCAGGTTGAACAGTCCACCGACCGCGTTCGGCGCCATCGGCACGGGCGTGTACTCGCTGTACGACAGCACCTCCTGCACCGCGTCGACGTCCACGCCGAAGAACTGGCCGGCGACCTCGAAGGTGACGAACTGGCGACTGGTCATGCACAACTCCCGGGGTAGCGGCCGTCGGCGAGGACGTGCCGCGACGGGTCGCCAGGCATATCGGACGTTCAGGGCCCGACCCAAGGAATCCGGCGCCCGCAACCGGTCCCGTACCGCAAATCAGATCTTGGTTGTCGGCGAAGCCGTCGTTTTGGAGGATGGTAGTGCGGCTTGCCGCACTACCTCTAAGCCGTCCTAGGATGTTGATGGCCGGGTCAGACCGCCACCGGGACCGGGGCCGCCTCGGTGACCCTCGGCCAGGACGCCACCACCACGCCGACCGCGACGGTGGCCACCAGTGCCGCCCCGCCGACCACCAGCGTCGGCCGCAGCAGTTCGGCGGAGGCGCCGGCCGCGAACATCGCCAGGCCCTGCACCGCGCACAGCCCGGACATCGCCACCCCGAACGCGCGGGCCCGGTAGGCGGCCGGCACGGCCCGGCCGAACAGGGCGTTCAACGGAATGCTGAACGACCCGGCCAGCCCGCTGACGAAGAACAACGCGAGCACCACCGGCAGCGGTGGCCGGGTGGCGACCGGCAGGAGCACAGCGCACGACAGCACGGCCAGCGGCAGCATGATCCGCCGGCGCAGCGCGGGCGGGCAGGCCCGGGTCAGCAGCACCCCGCCGACGGCGACACCCGCCGGCATGGCGGCCAGCAGCAGACCGCCGGTCCAGGCCCCTCCCCCGTACTCGGCGGCCAGCGGCGCGGCGACGCCTTCGGCGGCGTAGACGAGGCAGGACAACCAGAAGAGCAACAGATACGAGCGCAGCGTACGGTCGGCGAACACCACCCGTATCCCGGCGGTCGTGTCGGCCCACCAGGAGCCGGACGGTTCCGCGGTGGCCCGGGTCGCGGCGCCGCTGCCGCGCAGCCCGGTGGCGATCAACGCGGCCGACAGCAGGAACGTGGCCGCGTCGACGGCCAGTACGGTCTGCGCGGACCCGGCGGACACCAGCAGACCACCGAGGGCGAACCCGGCGACCTGGGTGAACTCGGCGACGATGTTGTCCAGGCCGTTGGCGACGGCGTAGCGGTCGCCGTGCAGGATGTCGGGCATCAGTGACGCCCGCGCGGACTGGAACGGCGGCCGGAACAGGTTGGCGACGAACGCCATCGCCACCAGGGCCGCGACCGGGATGCCGGGCACGAGCATGAGCAGCACGATCGCGGCACGGGCCAGGTCGCAGACGAGCAGGACGCGCCATCGCGGCATCCGGTCGGCGAAGACCGACAGCAGGGGCCCGCCGATCACCCAGGTCGCATACGAGCCGGCGAACGTGAGCGCGGCCAGCAGCGGCGAACCGGACCGGGCGTAGACCACGAAGGCCAGCGCGACGGCCGTCAACTGATCGCCGATCAGCGACAGCACGTTGGCCGCGAAGAGGTGACGGTACTCGCGGACCGCGAAGATGTCGCGGTACGAGGCCGGCTGTTCGGACATGCGGTTCCCCGGGGATAGGGCGGACACGAACGACGGCGAGCCGCACGAGCGGCCCGCCGTCGCGAGCGGTTACTGCCGGTACTTCAGGCCTCTGCGGCCCGGGCCGGATTCACGACCAGGTACGTCCACGCATCGGGCACCTCCTTCGCGGGGGTCGGAGCGGTCTGGCAGTGGGGGCTGTCAGGCCCAGCTACGTCCACGCATCGGGCGTACCTCCTTCGGCGGGGGCGGGCTCCGGGCTGCCCGCCCGGTCGCTTACCGGAACAACGTTAGGTATCCCCGGATCCCGGGCATATCGGTCACCGATCCAGCCGTAACCGGCCGGGGGTCTCGATTGGGACGTTCTCCCCGCACACTGTCGAAGCCGGCCGGAAAGATCCGCGACAGGGCGGTTGCCGGTATGACCAATCGGATAACGCAGCGGCTGCGGCTCACGAGAACGTATGTTGCGGCAATGGACCACCGGGTGGATCTGCGGCTGCTGCAGGTACTGGGCGAGATGACCGCGTCGTCGCATCTGATGCAGGCCGACGAGGTGGCACCGAAGGTGGATCGGGCGCTGTCGCGGCTCGGCATGGACGCCATGATCTACCTGATCGATCACGAACAGATGGTGCTGAACGTACTGCCGGTAGCGGGCCGGCAAGCGCCGTCGCCGATTCCGGTCGACAAATCCGTTCCCGGGCGCGCGTACATGCTGGTCCAGCCGGAGCCGGACCCGGAGCAGCCGGGCCAGTTGTGGGTGCCGCTGCTCGACGGCACCGAACGCCTCGGCGTGATCCGATTCGCTCTGCCCAGCAACGTCGACCCGCACGACCCCCGCTGGCAGCAGCGGTGTGAGCTGGTCGCCGGGCTGGCGGCGCACCTCGTGCAATCCAAGCTGTGCGCCGGCGACATCCTGCCGGGCACCCGGCGGACCCGGCCGATGACGGTCGCCGCCGAGCTGATGTGGCGGATGCTGCCACCGCTGACCTCCAGCCACGAACGGCTGGCCCTGACCGCGATCGTGGAACCGTGTTACGACATCGGCGGCGACGGCTACGACTACGCCGTCGACGGCAACACCGCCTGGCTGGTGCTGCTCGACGCGATGGGGCGCGGCCTGACCGCCGCGGTCGCCTGCGCGGTGGCCCTGTCCGCGATCCGCGCCACCCGCCGCGCCGGCGGCGGGCTGCTCGAGCAGGTACGCGCCGCCGACGAAAGCCTCGTCGAGCAGTTCGGGCCCACCGGCCGCGCCCGGTTCGTCACCGGCCTGCTGGCCCAGGTCGACCTGGAAACCGGCCTGCTGCGCTACATCAACGCCGGCATCCCGCTGCCCATCATCCTGCGCGACGCCGACCTGCTCGGCGTCGTGACCGGCGGCGCACGCGTCCCGTTGGGCCTGCGAACCCCCGTCGACATGCGCGTCGGTGAGCAGCAACTGCAACGCGGCGACCGGATGCTGCTGCACACCGACGGCGTCGTCGGAGCCCGCGCCGCCGACGGCAGCGCGTTGGGCGCCGCGCGGCTGACCCAGCTCGCCACCGACTGCGAAAAAGCGCGGCTGCCAGCACCGGAAACCCTGCGCCGGCTGTCTCTCGCCGTGGCCGGGCACCGCGGCGGCCCGCCCAGCGACGACGCGGCGATGGTCCTGGTCGAATGGTCACCCGCCGCCGCGAAACGCACCCTTGCAGGGCCACCGTTCCCCGCAGTCCCCGGCGAAGGCGAGGACCGGTCATGAAGCGGCCAGAACTGACGGTCACCAGCACCGACGCCACCGGCAACACCACAGTGATCAGCATGGCCGGGGAACTCGACCTGCGTACCGAACACCTCATCCGCGACGAAGTCAGCGCGCTGCTGGACCGCGGCCGCGTCCACCTCGTTTTCGACCTGGCGGGCCTGACGTTCTGCGACTCCACCGGCATGGGCACCTTCATCGACCTGGCCCGCGATGCACGGGCACGCCACGGCTGGATCCGCCTGGCCGCCCTCAGTCCCTCCCTCCGCAAGTCCTTCCAGCTGCTCCACCTCGACCAGCTGCTCGACCTCTACGCCACCACCGACAACGCCCTCACCGATCACGGACCTGCCACCGATGTGACCCTCGGATCAGCCCACTGACAGGACGGGCACTTCTGCGCCGCGACGATGTCGCGGCGCACGAGCCGCCGGCGGAACGGTTCGCCGGCCGCTTCAGAGGATCTCGACCTCCTCCAGGGCCCGGCGGACGGCGGCGCGGCCGGTCTCGTCGAGGCCCCGCAGCGGACGCGGCAGACAGTTGACGGAGGTCAGCCCGAGCAGGGCGGCCACCGCCGCGACGACCCGCAGGCTGCCGTACGCGGCGAACAGCTCCCAGAACGGCCGCAGCCGGTCGGAGGCCGCCCGGGACTGCGCCGCCGAGCCCGCACGGGTGATCGCCAGTGCCGCCTCCGGCAGGATGCCGCCGATCACCGAGTACCAGGCGTCGCAGCCGGCCCGCAGCGACACCGCCGCCACCGGGTCGCCGGACACGCCGATGCCGACATGGTCCGGCAGCCGGCCGCGCAGCTCGGTGACCCGGTCGTGCGCGATGGCCGGGTCGGCCGGCAGCGGCGGCACCTTGATCGACGTGACGTGCGGGAGTTTCGCGACCGCCGCGTACAGGTCGTCGGTGAACGTGAACCCGGTCGTACGCGGGTTGTCGTAGACCACCAACGGCACCGACAGCGTCGCGGTGACCTGCTCGTACAGGTGATACACCTCGTCGGGCAGCAGCGGCTGGTACGACACCGGCGCCAGCAGCACCGCGGCCGCCCCGGCCCGCTGGGCGTCCTCGGCGTGTTCCAGCACGTGCCGCAGCCGCACCGCCCCGACGCCCACGATCACCGGGACACCGCCGGCCGTCTGCACGGCCAGGGTGGCGGCGCGGGCCCGTTCGGCGCGGGTGAAATAGGCGTACGACCCGGTCGAGCCGAGCGCGCCGATGCTGTCGACGCCGGCCGCGGCCAGCCGGGCTATCAGCGTCGCGTAAGCGCTCTCGTCGAGCCGGTCGTTGTCGAGCGGGGTGAGCGGGAAGGCACTCAGGCCGGTGAACACGGTGAATCTCCTTGTCTGCAGGTGATCAGCGGTCCAGGCGTACCACCAGCGGACGGTGGTCGGACACCGCGCCGGACGGGGTGCGCACCTGGACGACACGGCCCAGCGCGGCGACGCCACGCGGGTCCGCGAGAACATGGTCGAGCTGGGTCTTCGGGGACGGGCTGGGGAAGGTCGCGGCCCGGGCCAGCGGCTGCCAGCCGGTGAACGCGCGGACCGGCCCGGCCGGCATGTTGAGATCGCCGAGCAGCACCCGCGGCGCCGGCAGGGCACGCAGTGCCCGCACGGCGGCGCGCAGCTGGCGCACGTTCCAGCCGGGCACGAACGACAGGTGTGTCGTGGCGACGGTCAGCGGCCCGCCCGGGGTGTCCAGGACGGCGGCGAGCAGCACCCGCGGCTCGTCACGCAGCAGCAGCAGGCCGCCGTTGGGCACGTAGACCGGCGAACGCACCGGCGCCGCGGGCAGCTCGGTGATCTGCCACCGCAGCACCGGGTAGCGGCTGACCAGGGCGATGCCGTACTGCGGGTGGCCGATGTCGGCGCCGGAGTGCCACGGCTCCCACGTCTGCCCGGGTGTGCCCACGACCGCGGCGGCGAACCGGTGGGTCGTGGCGCCGAGCGCGTCGGCGGCCAGGGCGGTCAGGTCGAGCAGCCCGCTGCGGGGCTGCGCCCGGTCCACCTCCTGCAGCCCCAGCACGTCGGCGTCGAGGTCGGCGACGGCCGCGTGGATCCGGTCGGCGTGTACGGTGCCGTCGGACAGGGAACGGCCGTGCAGCAGGTTGAAGGTCGCCAGTCGCACGTGCCGACCCTAGCCCTGCCCCCTCACCGGGGCAGAACCGGACCAACGGGATGAGTGCGATGATGTTCAAGGCGTTGTTGTGCCTGGCGATGCTCTTCGTCGCCGGAGCACTGTTCGGGATGTGGCTGACCAAACACCGGCGCGGCCGATGATCGCGACACTGCTGCTGGCCGCGCTCGCGGCCGGCTGGGTGGACGCGGTCGTCGGCGGTGGCGGTCTGCTGCTGCTGCCGGCCCTGCTGGTGGTGGCACCGCAGCTGGGCACGGCCACCGCCCTGGGCACCAACAAGCTCGCGGCGATCTGCGGCACGTCGACGGCGGCGGTCACCTACGCACGCCGCACCAAGATCGACTGGGGGGTGGCCGGCCCGTCGGCGGCACTGGCGCTGCTCTGCTCCGGCTGCGGCGCGGCACTGGCCGGGGCGATCCCCGCGTCGGCGTACCGGCCGGTGATCATCGGTGTGCTGGTGGCGGTGGCGGTGTTCGTCACCGTACGCCCGCAGATGGGCCTGGCCGAGCACCTGGAGAAACGCACACCGTGGCGGCGCGGCACCGCGGTGGCCGTCGCCGGTGGCCTGATCGCCCTCTACGACGGCCTGATCGGCCCGGGCACCGGCACGTTCCTGGTGCTGGCGTTCACCGCGATCATCGGCGCGGACTTCGTGCACGGCTCGGCCATGGCGAAGATCGTCAACACGGCCACCAACCTCGGCGCGCTGGTGGTGTTCGCCGCCACCGGCCACGTGGCGTGGAAACTGGGCGCCGCCATGGCGGTTTGCAACATCGTCGGCGCCGTCATCGGCGCGCGGATGGCGTTGCGCCGCGGCGCCGGGTTCGTCCGCGTCGTGCTGCTGGTCGTCGTGCTCGCGTTGATCGCCCGGCTCGGCTACCTGCACTGGTCCGAATCGTGAGCCGGCGCCGGTCCCCGCAGGTGACCGGATCGTGAATTGCCACAATGACGCCATGAGTTCCGAGGACCCGCAGAAGCTGATCGCCGCCATCGAGGAGCAGGAGAACCGCCTGGTCTTCCCGAGTTTCACCGAGACCGACGCGTGGGAGCTGGGCAGCCTGCTGGTACGGATGGCCGCCGAGCGGCAACTGCCGGTGGCCCTGGACATCCGGCGCGGGCAGCAGCAGCTGTTCCACGCGGCGCTGCCCGGCTCGACGGCCGACAACGACGCCTGGATCGCCCGCAAGGTGCGCGTGGTGTACCGGTACGGGGCGTCGTCGTACCTGGTGGGGCGGCGGCTGGCGGCCAAGGGCCGGGAACTGGACGCCTCCCAGGGCGTCGACCCGGCGCGCTACGCCGCGCACGGCGGCGCGTTCCCGGTACGGCTGCCCGGTGCCGGGTTGATCGGGGTGGTGACCGTCTCCGGCCTGCCGCAGGCCGACGACCACGCCCTGGTCGTCGAGGCGATCGAGACGTTCCTGGCGGCGCGTTGAGCTGACAGCGCACGGCCTCTGCTGTCGGCAGACTTCCGTGGGCGTGTCGCGGCCCGGTCCGGCAGGCTCGCCGCATGCGGATTCTGGTGCTGGGCGGTAGTGGTTTCGTCGGCCGGGCGGTGGCCGAACTGGCGGTGTCGCGCGGCGACGACGTGACGGTGTTCAACCGGGGCCTGCGGTTTCCGGTCGCCGGGGTGCGGGTACTGACCGGCGACCGGCTCACCGACGGCGGGCTCGCGGCGCTGCGGGACGGCACCTGGGACGCGGTCGTGGACACCTGGTCGGCCGACGCGTCCGCGGTGGCTGCGGCCGCCGCTGCGCTCAACGGCAGAGCAGGGCATTTCTCGTACGTGTCCAGCCGCTCCGTCTACCACTACGACGAGTCGGCGGCGGCCGTGCCGCAACTCGACGAGAACGCACCGCTCGTCGCCGGCGACGAGCCGGGCTACGCCGGTGACAAGCTGCGCGGCGAACGGGCGGCCGAGGCGTTCGGTGGCCCGTTGCTGCTGGCCCGGGCCGGTCTGATCCTCGGCCCGCACGAGGACATCGGCCGGCTGCCGTGGTGGCTGACCCGGCTGCACCGCGGCGGGCCCACCCTGGCGCCCGGCCCGCGCGACCTGCCGCTGCAGTACGTCGACGCCCGTGACCTGGCCGCGTTCCTGCTCGACGCGGCCGCCGCCGGCGCGAGCGGCCCGTTCAACGTGGTCAGCGAACCCGGCCACACCACGATGGCGCAACTGCTGGAGACCGCCGCCGAGGTCACCGGCTCCCGGGCGGACCTGCGCTGGATCGCCCCGGAGAAGATCCTGGCCGCCGGGATCGCGCCGTGGATCCAACTGCCGTGCTGGCTGCCGCCCGGCCCGCTGCACACGTTCCTGCACGACGGTGACGTGAGCCGGGCGGTAGCGGCCGGTCTGCGGTGCCGGCCGGTCCGCGAGACGGTCGCCGACACGTGGGCGTGGCTGTCGTCGCTGCCCGGCAGCGCCCCGCAGCGCGACGACCGGCCCGTCGTCGGCCTCGACCCGAAAATCGAGGCCGACCTGCTGGGAAGCTAGAGCGAGCGGGTTGCGTGCCGGCCGGCGGCGCGGCCACTGAACAGGCAGCCGCCCAGGAAGGTCCCTTCCAGGGCGTTGTAGCCGTGCACACCGCCGCCGCCGAAGCCGGCCACCTCACCGGCCGCGTACAGGCCGCTGATCGGGCTGCCGTCGGCGCCCAGCGCCCGCGAGTCCAGGTCGGTCTGGATACCACCGAGGGTCTTGCGGGTGAGGATGTGCAACTTGACGGCGATCAGCGGCCCGGCCGCCGGGTCGAGCAGCCGGTGCGGGGCCGACGTACGCCCGATCCGGTCGCCGATGTAGCGGCGCGAGTTGTGGATGCCCTGCACCTGCGCGTCCTTGGTGACCTTGTTGGCGATCTGCGAGTCACGGGCCTCGACCTGCGCACGGACCGTCGCCGCATCGAGCAGCGGCTGCCCGGTCAGCTTGTTCATGCCGGCCACCAGCTCGTCGAGACCACCCGCGACCACGAAGTCCGCGCCGTGCCGTTTGAACGCCTCGACCGGCCCGGGTGCCCCCTTGCCGAACAGCCGCTGCTTGATGAACCCGCGCCGGTCACCGGCGGTGATGTCGGGGTTCTGCTCCGAACCGGACAGCGCGAACTCCTTCTCGATGATCCGCTGGGTGAGCAGGAACCACGAGTGGTCGTGTTCGGCGATCCCCGGCGTGGTACGCAGATACTTCAGCGTGCCGAGGGTGTCGTAACTGGGAAAGTACGGTGCCGGCAGCCGCTGCCCGAGAGCGTCGAGCCACAGCGGTGACGGCGCCGACAGGATGCGGATACCGTGGCCCGGCCAGATCGGATCCCAGTTCTGCACGCCTTCGGTGTAGTGCCACATCCGGTCACGGTTGACCAGCCGCACCCCGGCGTCCTCGGCGATCTGCAGCATCCGGCCGTCCACGTAGGCCGGCACACCGGTGACCATGAACTTCGGCGCGCTGCCCAGACGCGCCGGCCAGTACCGGCGGACCAGGTCATGGTTGGCGCCGATACCGCCGGTGGTCACGACGACCGCCTGCGCGCGCAGTTCGAAGTCGCCGGCGGCGTCGCGGTTGGAGGTGACACCGCGGGCCGCGTCGTCGGGGGCGAGCAACGTCCCGCGTACGCCGGTGACCGCCCCGTTCTCGACGATCAGCTCGTCGACGCGGTGCCGGTGGTGGAAACGCAGCAGCCCGCTGTCGGCGGCACGGTGCGCCGCCGCGACGAACGGGGCGACCACGCCGGTGCCGGTGCCCCAGGTGATGTGGAAACGGGGCACCGAGTTGCCGTGCCCGGCGGCGCGCAGGTCACCGCGTTCGGCCCAGCCCGCGAACGGCAGCCAGGTCATCCCCATCGACGCGAGCCAGGACCGCTTCTCGCCGGCGGCGAACTCCACGTACGCGCGCGCCCACTTGACCGCCTGCACATCCTCGTCGCCGAGGCGGTCGAAGCCGGCACTGTTGCTCCAGTCCGCCCAGGCCAGCTCCACACTGTCGCGGATGCGAGCGCGGCGCTGCTCGGGGCTGCCGACGAAGAACAGGCCACCGAACGACCAGAACGCCTGCCCGCCGAGGTTCGCGGCGTTCTCCTGATCGAGCAGGGCGACCGTCTTACCGGCGCTGGTTATCTCGTGGGCGGCGGCCAGCCCGGCCAGGCCCGCTCCCACCACGATGACGTCGACGTCCACGGCACTCCCCCTCGATCGAATACGAAAATTTATCGGATTCCTGGCCCGGGGGAAATACGCTGCCCCGCGACGACACCTGGGCATGGAGTCGCCCACCCATGCCGACCGCGGTGTGACCCCGGCCGCTCACACGCTCCCCCACGACCGCCCCACCCGGCGACGGCAACAATGGTGGGGTGCCGCAACCCACCGCCGATCCCGCCGGCACCCGCTCGCAACTCGCGCAGCTACGCCCCGACCTGCTCAAGCCCTACGACGCCGCCCTGCCCGGCGCCCGCGCAGCCGTCATGGGCCGCCTGCTGACCGCCTGCCACACCGAAACCCTGCCCCGATCGGCACACACCCGGCTCACCTATCCGGCCGCAGCCGCCACACCGTTCACCGAACCACCCGCCGGCCTGACCGTGACCGTCGACGGCATCCCCACCGACGACCCGGCCCACCTCGCCGCCCTGCTCTGGCCCGGAGCACCGCTGGCCGCCGAACTCGCCGGCAGCGTCGCCAACCTCGCCCTGGCCCGCGCCGCCAACCCGCACCCACCGCGCATACCCGACGACCCGCAACCCGGCGAGATCGAACAACTCCTCGTCGACGGGCACCCCCTGCACCCCTGCTGCCGCACCCGCGCCGGCATGACCACCGCCGACATCCTCGCCTACGCCCCCGAACACCGGCCGGTGTTCCGGCTGCACCGCCTCCGGGTACCCGCCGCCCGCTGGCACGGCGACGGCGCACCCGTCCTGCTCGCCCACCCCTGGCAGGCCATCCGGCTGCGCGAACAGTACCGATGGCTCACCGACGACGGACAAACCGGCCCGGTACGCCCCCTCATGTCACTGCGCACCGTCGCGCCCCTCGACGGCGGCCCGCACATCAAGACCGCCGTGGACGTACAGATGACCTCCGCCGTCCGCACCGTCTCCCCCGCCGCCGTCCGCAACGGACCCCTGCTGTCCGCCCTGCTGACCACCCTCACCGCCGACCTGCCACTGGACGTGCTCACCGAAACCTCCGCGGGCGCCGTCATCACCGACCACGGACCCGACCGGCGCCTCGCCCACCTGATCCGGCAGGCACCCCCCGCCGGCGCCGTCCCGCTCGGCGTCCTCGCCACCACACCGTCGCTGCTGACCGCACTCGGCGACCCGTACCAGATCATGAAAGACCTGGGCCTGGTCTTCTTCCGCCCCCTGACCCGCCTCCTCGAACGCGGCGTCGCCCTGGAGGCCCACGGCCAGAACACCCTCGTCCTCATCCGCAACCGGCGCATCGTCCGGACCCTCTACCGCGACCTCGGCGGCGTCCGCGTCCACGCCGGCCGCCTCACCGCCGCCGGCCACCCGATGCCACCACTGATCGGCGACCTGCCCACCAGCGACGACACCGAACTCCGCACCAAACTCGCCGCCGCCGCCCTCGCCGGCGTAGCCCGCCAGATGATCACCGCCCTCCAGGCCGACCCCGACCGCCTGTGGCAGATCATCGCCACCTCCCTGCACGGCACCGCCGACACGAAAGCGCTGCTCACCGACCCCCTGCCGGTCAAAGCGACCACCGCCATGCGACTGGCCGCCAACCCCCTGCACGACCGCTGGACCCACCTGCCCAACCCGATGGCGGCGCACGCATGAGCCTGTCGCGGAAGGACCCCCGATGATCCGCATCGTCAGCACCGGCCGACTCGCCGCGGCCGCCGCCCACACCGAAGCCGCGCTCGCCGTCCACGAACCCCGCCTCGTCGACAACTTCGTGCGCAACCTGCCCTACGCCGCCGACACCGTCGGCCGCCGCCTGCGCGCCGCCCTGGTCCGCGAAAACCTCACCCCGGCCACCGCCGGCGGCACCCGGCACGCCTTCAACCGCGTCGAATACCCCAACGCCGGCGTCGCCGACCCCGTCGACCTGCTCGCCGGCATCGACCCGAACGGCAGCATGTCCGCCGAGATCCGCAACGCCGTCATCAACCTGGCACTGGCACTCGCCCGCCGCGGCGACCACCTCCCCACCGGCGACGACCCCGACAGCACCGCCATCCGCCACGAACGCCTCGCCGTCGCCGGCCACAACCTGCACCCCTGCGGCCGCACCCGCCTCGGCTGGGACACCGGCGACGTCCTCGCCCACGACCTCGAAGCCGGCCACACCCCCATCGGCTTCGTCGCCGTCCGCGACGACTCACACCTCGGCGACGACCTCGGCGACTGGCTGCGCACCCGCATCGACGGCATCCCCGACGCACCGCCCGGCCACCGCGTCCAACCCGTACACGCCTGGCAACTCGGCACCGTCACCCACCGCTACCGCGACCTGTTCACCGACGGCACCCTGTGCCGCCTCGACGGCCAGATCGACGCCATCCCCACCGCCGCCCTGCGGACCCTGCTCCTGCCCGGCGGCCACTACCTCAAACTCAGCCTCGACATCCAGGTCACCTCCACCCGCCGCAGCATCAGCGTCGCCAGCACCCGCAACGGCCCCGCCCTGTCAGCCCTGCTCACCCGCATGCTCGACAACGACCCCGACGGCCACCGGCTGCTACTCATGACCGAACCCGCCGGCGCCGCCGTCCCCGCCGGCAGCGGCCGCGACCTCTCCGCCATCGCCCGCACCGGCCTCACCGGCCGCCTCCAGCCCGGCGAGCAGGCCATCCCCGGCAACGCCCTGCCGCTGCTGGCCGGCACCCTGGTCGACACCGCCGGCGGCGATCCGGCCTCCTGGCTCACCGCCTACACCCGCCTCCTGCTGCCCCCACTACTGCGGCTGCTCGCCGACGGCGTCGCCCTCGAAGCCCACCTGCAGAACTGCCTGCCCACCTTCACCGGCGGCCACCCCCACCGCCTCGCCCTGCGCGACCTCGCGGGCCTGCGCCTGCACCCCGGCCGGCTCGCCGACGCCGGCCACCACCTCGACCTGTGGCCCGGCTCCGTCGTCGCCACCGGCGACACCGAGATCCTGCGCGCCAAACTCGGCTACACCGCCCTGCAGGCCCACCTCGGCGAAATCGTCATCCGGCTCGGCGAATCGCACCACCTCGACGAGACCCACGCCTGGCGCCTCATCCGCGACATCGTCGACGACACCTACGACCACCTCGGCACCCACCGGCACGCCGCCGCCGACCACAGCTGGCTCATCGCCGCCACCGTCCCGCACAAGGCCCTCGTCCGGATGCGCCTGGCCGGCACCGGCGACATCCACATCCCGGTCGGCAACCCCCTGCATGACTGACCACATCACCGCGGCCCTGCGCCGCCTGCCCGCACCCCGCTGCGCCTACGTCTACGACACCGCCGCACTCCGCTCCCGCGCCGCGACCCTGCGCGCCGCACTCCCGGCCGGCACCACCCTGCTGTACGCGGTGAAAGCCAACGGCCACCCCGACGTCATCCGCACCCTCGCCGACGTCTGCGACGGCCTCGAAGTCGCATCCGGCGGCGAACTGTCCCTGGCCGTACAAGCCGGCGCCCGCCGCATCGTCTTCGGCGGCCCCGCCAAGACCGACGCCGAACTCGCCGCCGCCGTCCACGCCGGCGCCCTGCTCAACGTGGAGAGCCCGCACGAACTACGCCGCCTGGCCGCCCTCGGCATCCACGCCGACGTGTGCCTGCGCGTCAACCGGGCCACCACCGCACTCACCGGCAGCCACAGCATGACCGGCACACCCACCCCGTTCGGCATCGACGAGACCCAGCTCCCCCAGGTCCTCGCCGACACACCACCCGGCCTGCGCGTCATCGGCTTCCACCTGCACGCCGTCTCCAACAACCTCGACGGCCCCGCCCACGCCGCCTTCCTCACCGACTGCCTGACCTGGGCCGGGAGGACCGCACAGCGGCACGACCTGAGCCTGCGGATCGTCAACGCCGGTGGAGGTCTCGGCGTCGACTACCTCAGCGACGCCTCGATCGACCCCGCCCCACTGTCCTCCGTGACCGTGCCCGGCAACGTCGAGCTCATCCTCGAACCCGGCCGCTACCTGGCCGCCGACGCCGGCTGGTACGCCGCCGAGGTCCTCGACCTCAAGACCACCCACGGCCGCACCTTCGCCGTACTCCGCGGCGGCACCCACCACTTCCGGCTCCCCGCCGCCTGGGGCTACTCCCACCCGTTCACCGTCGTCCCGATCGACGACTGGCCCCACCCCTACCCGCGCCCCGAGGTCCACGACACCGAGATCGACGCCGTCGGCGAACTCTGCACCCCCCGCGACGTCCTCACCCGCGGCCAGTACGTCCCCCACCTGCGCGCCGGCGACCTGCTGCTGTTCGGCCGGGCCGGCGCCTACGGCTGGGACATCTCCCACCACGAGTTCCTGCGCCACGACCCACCCACCTTCGTGGTGCTCTGACACTGTGCGGGTCCCGGCCCCGCCGACCGGTTCCGAGACGGTGCTCCGACGGCATGCCGTTTCCGCCGGGCCGACCGGTTGCGGCGGGGCGCTCCGACGCCGCTCCGTCGAGGCCCGTCCGACTGGCCGAGTCGTGTGAGGATCTATCGCGTATTCGCTTCTGAGGAGCAGCTTCTGAAGATCAGCGGAGATCACCGTCAGTGATGCGCCGGGATGTCGATTGCCCGGTCCCGGCTGAGGGCGTCATGATCGCTTCGCGGGCCGGGTCCGGCCTCAGTCACCGCAGATCCAGAGATATCCGCGCGCCCGGGTCGCCTCCTCGATGAGCGCCCCCAGCGCCTGCACGTCGACCCGGAGCTCCGGTTTGCGGCTCGCGATATCGTCCAGCTCCGCGGTCAGCTGCGGCAGCTGGATCAGGTTGATCATGGTGTCGCCGTAGGAGTCGATCCTCGACACCAGGTGATGCCGCTCCCGGTCGCTCGCCGCCACCAGGCGTTGCAGCGAGGAGCTCGCCTGCCCGCCGGCATAGCGTCGCTCGTGCACCTGGTTCTCGACATACACCCCGAGCCCCACCGCCACGCCTCCTTCACGAAATGGCCGGCCCGGGCACCGCACACCCCGGCCGGACAACCTAACGGTCGTCGATGCTCAATCCTTGCAGCGAATCGGGTACCTCGTTCGCACGCCGCCCCACCCGTCCGGTGATCGGGGATCGCCGGCCGGACCGGTGCGCAGCAACGTGTAGCCGTTCTCGCCGGTGGGCGGCGGCCCGCCATGGTCCGGGTTCGTGGCTCCCTAGACGAGGGAGACGGCGACCAGGGCGACAGCGGAGCCGGCGAACACCACTGTGTTGCGCAGGTATGCCTGGGCGCGGACCCAGTGAGGGAAGGCGTCCTCGGCGGCGCGGAGGAAGGCCGCGACCTCGACGCGGGCCAGCTCCGGGTCGCCTTTGCGGCGGAAGGCCGCCTCTACGGACTTCACCGCCGTGAGGTTGCTGTGGACGATCGCCGCGTTCATCAGCACGACCAGCGAGGAGAAGATCCACGTCAGTAGCTGGGCCGGGTCGGCGCCGGCGAAGTTCAGGGCGGCGGTGACGGTCATCACGGCAGCGACGGCCATCGGCGCCGCGGTTTCGTGCCCACCGGCGTCGAACCGGAGCTTGTTCTCCTCCAGCACCTCGGGGCGGACGTTCTGGCGGCGGAGCTCGGCCACCGCGGCGGCCTTCGCGGCCGGACCGAAGCGATGGCGTACGACCGGGATGCTGAGAAACGCGACGGCGACGAGCAACTGCATGACGGCGGCGATGGTGTGCATCGGAACCCCTCAACTTGTACTTAGTTCAAGTAACTGGTGACGAGGACCGTATCCCCCGACTTGAACAATGTGCAAGAGAGTTCTTGAACATTGTGCAAGTGGCCCCGTAGCGTACGAGGCATGCCACGCGACACCCTGACCCAAGACCAGATCGTCCGTACCGCCGTCGAACTGCTCGACGCCGAGGGCCTCGAAGGCCTGAACATGCGCGCCCTGGGCCAACGACTCGGCTCCGCGGCCACCGCCGTGTACTGGCACGTCCAGAACAAGGACAACCTCGTCCTGCTCGCCACCGACCAGGTGTGGGGCGAACTCGCCCTGCCCGACCTGGAGGCGGTCGGCTGGCGCACCGCGGCCACCGCCATGGCCACCGACCTGTACGCGATGTTCAGCCGGCATCCGTGGCTGGTGCAGGCTCTCGCCGCACATGTCCTCTACGGCGACGGCAAAGCCCGCCACGACGACCACAGCCTCGCCGTCTACGAGGCCGCCGGCTTCACCGGCGCCCGGGCCGACCAGGCCGCCGCCGCCGTGTTCACCTACGTACTGGGCAACGCGGCCGGCGCCGCAGCGACCGCCTCACTCACCCGCAAACTGAACCGGGACGACGCCACCGCCGAAGAACAACTCCAAGCCGCAATGGCCAAGGCCCAGCAGATCGCCATGGGCTACCCGCGCCTGCGAGCCCGCCTGGAAACCCCGGCCGCGACCGACTACGCCGCCGCTCCCGACAAGGCCTTCGAGTTCGGCCTCCACGCCCTTCTCGACGGCCTCGAACAGCAGATCGCCACATAGCCCCGGAACCGCGGCCCCATACGACCCGTTTCCGCCGGGCTGACCGTTTCCGGCAGGGCGCTTCGACACCGTGCCGATTCCGCACCGGCTGACCGGATCCGATCACGGGCACCCTGCGGAACCCTGGCGGAACCGCCCGCCACCGGCGATTATCGAAGATGTGGCAATCGATCTTGAGTTGGCCGACTGCGCCGCCGCCCGCAGCCGCCTGACCGCATGCCAGCAGGCCGGTCCCCTCTGCGCGCACGAACCCGACTGCGAGGCCGCCCTCTACCGGCTGCTCGCCCGCGCCGCCGCCGACCGCCCCGGCGAGGACAACCCGTGGGAGTTCCGCTACCGCAAGTTCGCCGACATCAACGAGAAGATGGAACGCGCCGGGATGGGCTACCCCGCCCAGCCACGGACCTGGGATTCCGGTGACGAGAACGACCGCCCCGGCAACGACGACGACTGGCGTGCCCAGACCGTCCCCGGACGCCTCGGCATCCCCGCCTTCAAACTCCTCAGCAACGACCGCTGGCTGATCACCGCCAAGGAGATCGACGAGGCCCTCGACGCCTACACCCGCACCCCGGACGGCCTGCGCACCGAACTCGAGACCGACCAGAAATGGCAGGACTGGCTGCGCTGGCTCGCCGTCGCCCGCGACCACGGCGGCTTCGAAGCCGAATGACGACCCACCGCACCACGCCGCCCGCGTACGGCGGACACGGAAGGCCGGCGTGAACCTGCGCCCCGAACTGCTGCCACCGCCGGTCGCCCCCGTGCGGATCGCCGAACTCGCCGCCGCCGTCACTCGCATCGCCGGCCTCATGGACGACGGCTCGCCCTACGCCGACGAGATCGCCGCCTTCAACGCCGGCACCGGCGGCGACTGGACCGCACACGACTTCCACGTGTACGGCGAGTGGGGTTCCGCCGAGACCTTCGCCCACCTCGTGGCCCGCCCGGCCTTTCCGCGGGTACCGGACATCACCCGCGCCGAACTGATCGAGATCGCCCGCCGCATCATGGCCGGCCCCGGACCACAGGCCGACGACCCGGACGCCGACTGGTACACCCTGCTCTTCGACACCAACCTCACCCGGCCCGACGCGTCGGCGCTGATCTTCCACCCGCCCGCGGAACTCGGCCCGGATCCCACGCCGGAGCAGATGGTCGACGCGGCTCTGGAGTATCGCCCGATCGCCCTCTGACCTTGCCGAGGAAGCGTGCGCGGTGATTCGGGCACCGCATCGGCAGGGAACCCGGCTTCCGTACCAAATCCTGGGTTGTCGGCGAAGCCGTCGTTTTTGATCAGGTGCGGCTTGCCGCACCGCCTAAGGCATCCTAGGATTCTAGGTTGTAAGGATGTTCTCGAGGCGGGCGCGGCACTCGGCGACGAAGGCCGGGAACGTGTGCCAGTAGTAGGCGACACCACTCGCGGCCACCGCGACGGCCCAGGCCCGCGCCCGCGCCCAGGTCGCGTCGTCCACCTGCAGGGCGTTCCGGTAGGCGGTGCGGGCGGGCTCCGGCAGGTCCCAGACGGTCGAGTACTCGGCGTCGGGATGTCCCACCGAGAGCGCGCCGAAATCGATCACCGCATCCAGGCGGCCCGCTTTCACCAGCAGGTTCGTGGGTTTGAGGTCACCGTGCAGCCAGACGTGCGGATGCGGGGAGCCGGGGAGGGCGAGGCCGGCGCGCCAGTACCCCTCGAGGGTGTCGACGGCGAGCTCCGCGCCGAGCAGTTCACGGCAGCGATCGAGGCTCTCGGTCACCCAGCCGTCGCATGACTGCAGATCGCCACCGCGATACCAGCTCAGGACACCGGTCCGGCTCGCGCCCATCAGGCCGATGCCGTGCAACTCACCGACGAACTCCGCGAGGTCGGCACCGAAGGCGGCCCAGTCGCTGACGAACCCGGCGCCGTTCTCCTCGGCTGCGGGTGCCGGCACTCCGGATGCCGGCAGCAGCGGCTCCGCCCCGTCGATCCATCCGAACACCGACCAGTCGGCCGGGAACGCGGGCGAGGGGACTCCCGCGAAGACGGGGGCGGGGATCCGCAGACCCAGGTGCGGGGCCAGGCGCGGGAGCCACTCCCGCTCCTTGCGCAACGAGGCAGCCTTCCCGACCGTACGGGGAAAGCGCACCAGCAGATCCTCGCCGAGCCGGAACATGGTGTTCTCGGTACCCGCTCCGGCGGGGGCGAGCGGCAGGGCGGCCCATTGCGGGCACTGCTCCGTGAGCACGTGCCGGACCAGTGCCTCGTCGACGGTGATCTCGTCCTGATGCAGTGTCACAGCGGGGATCCTGCCGCCGTCGACTCGCGGCGGCCACTGATTTCCGCACCCTGTCCACGCGGGCGCCGTCACCGGGGATCTTCCGGCGGACGTGATGGCCGTCGCGAATCCGGTGCGCGTCGTCCGTACGATCACAGAGCCGTGAGCGCCGCCATCGCGGACCCGGAACCGGCCGTCACCCCGCCCATGGGCGCTTCTCGCGGCGTGCCGCGATCCCCTCGACCGGAGGCCCCATGTCCACTGCGACCACCGCCGCGGCACCCACGCGGCAGGCCCGCCGAGCGCGCGCCGCCATCGCGACGCTCTTCCTGACAAACGGCGCCATCTACTTCAACATCGTCCCGCGATACCCGGAGATCAAAACCGAACTCGGGCTCAGCAACGCCGCCCTCGGCGCGGCGATCGCCGCGTTCCCGGTCGGCGCTCTCCTCGCCGGCCTGGCTGCCGGTGTCGTGATCCGCCGGTTCCGGTCGTCACGGACCGGTGCGTTCGGCATCATCCTGACCACCGCCGCCACCCTCGCCGTGGCGGTGGCACCCAACGCCTGGACCCTCGCCGCCGCACTGTTCGTCGTCGGTTGCCTCGACTCGATCGTCGACGTCGCCCAGAATGCGCACGGGCTGCGGGTACAACGTCTCTACAGCCGGTCCATCGTCAACTCGCTGCACGGCGTGTGGAGCATCGGCGCCGTGCTGGGCGGGCTGATGGGCTCGGCCGCGGCGGGCCTCTCGCTGCCGCTTCACCTGCACCTGACCATCTCGGCCGTCCTGTCCTCCGTCGTCGCCGTCGCCGCCTACCGCTATCTGCTGCCCGGCGCCGACGACACCGAACGCGTCGCCGCCACGTCCGCTCCCGAGGTCGCCGCCTCCGGCAGCGTCCCGCCGGACGGCACGGATCACCCGTCCTCCGCGGGCAGCTCCCCGGCCGGTGACACCACAGGCCGGGCCTCCAGCGGTCCGTCGCCGGTCACACCCGCGGCGGGCGCTCGCCGATCTCCGGTCTCCGGTGGCAACGCCGCCCGGATGCTCGCCGTACTCGGCGTCCTGGCCGCCTGCGGCGCGCTCGTCGAGGACGCCGGCGCCTCCTGGGGTGCGGTCTACATGACCGGTGACCTGAGTACCAGCGCCGCTCTCGGCGGCCTGGCCGTCGTCGCCATGCAGACCGCGATGACGATCGGGCGGCTCACCGGCGACCGGGTCGTCGACCGTTTCGGCCAGCGAACCGTCGTCCGGGCCGGCGGCGCCCTCGCGGCGATCGGGATGGCGGCCGTCTTGGCCGTGCCCTCGGTACCGGGCACGCTGGCCGGGTTCGCACTCGCCGGGCTGGGTGTGGCGACCCTGGTACCGGCCGCCATGCACACCGCCGACGAGTTGCCCGGCCTGTCCCCCGGAACCGGCCTGACCGTCGTCAGCTGGCTCCTGCGCGGCGGGTTCTTGCTCTCGCCGCCACTCATCGGGTTGCTCGCCGACCGGACCAGTCTGCGGGTGGGGCTGCTCAGCGTGGTCGCCGCCGGCCTGATCACGGTCCTGCTCTCGCGGGTGCTGGTCCAGCGAACCCGGTAGCCGGCCACTTCACCCGCAGATCACCACGGTGGCCGGGCGGCGTGGTGATCTGCGCACACCGCCTCGAGCGTCCTAGGAGGATGGGTGGCTGGGTAATGGCTTGGTGCAGAGGATGTCCGGGCAGGGCAGGTATCCGCGGTGCTGCCAGAAACGCAGCCCTGCCTCGTTGTCCGGCATTACCAGCAGGTTGACCCGCGGACAGCCGAGATCCGCGAGCCGGCGTTCGAGTTCCGCGACGAGGCTGGAGGCCAGCCCGTGACGGCGGTGTCCGGGATGGACCGCGAGCCGGAAGATCCACCCTCGCCGTCCGTCGTAGGTTCCCATCACCACCCCGGCGATCGAGGTCACCCCTTCCGGCTCGCCGGGGTACCGCGGACCGAGGGCCCGAGCAGACGCCCGCGGTGGCGTGAGCGGTTCGGCGACCAGGAACAACTCGGGATCGCGGGTGAGTTTCGCTTCGAGTTCGGCGCGGCCGACGACGTCGATGCCGGCCGCCCGCCACACCTCGGCGACCGCCTCGTAGTCGTCCCACCGGAACTGCCGGACACCACTCACGCGAATCCCCTCCCGATCATCGAACCGCAGCATTCGATCACATCGCCGCGCGCCGATGACACCGTGGAATCCCATCCCGACCGTACCGGCGGAGGTGTCCTCGTCCGGGCCGACGTGCAAGGCACACCCCGGCCGCGGCCACGCCCGTCGGCCGAACGTCTCCGGTGACCGCGAGGGACAACGAGGCCCTCTAGGTTGGGCGGCATGACGGTCGTGTTCGAGTATTCGTTCACCGTGAACCCGCAGTATCGGCTCTTCACCATCTTCGATCCGACGTGCGACGAGGGTGAGAACTTCGAAGCCGCCCGCCGGACACTCGGGCACGGGTTCTTCGCGTGGGGCCCCAACGCCGTCGTCGCCCGCGCGATCGACACCGGCACGGCGTCCGTCGCGGTCGAGGTCTGGGACGACCCGCCCGGTACCCCCGGGGGAACGCCGGACGAGGTCGCGGTGGCCGAGCTGGCCCTGCCCGGCGGACGGATCAGCTCGATCCAGGCCCTGGAGCCGGCCGTCCACGTCGGGGTGCGACTGCCGACCGGCGCCGGCACGTATGGCGCCCGGATCGCGGCATACAACCGCGGCGTCTCCGGCGGTTTCGCGCCGGAGGACCCCGGGCCCTTCCCCGGCCGCTTCGAGGCGTACCGGCTGCAGTTGTGGAAGATCGCGGACGAGCCGTCCTGGCCGGACGACGACGAGGATGCGTGACTGCGCGCCACGCATCCTCGTCGCGCTCAGTTGATGCCGTCGACCACCACGTCGAACTGCTCGCCATCCAGCACGCGCCACTGCCGGAAGCAGTTGATCTGAAGCATGGTGTGACCCACGTACTGATTGTCGCCGGCGTCGATGATCCGGACAGAGAAGAGCTCGAGGCCGCCGTTGCGCTGATTCCCGGTCAGCGACCCCTCGTAGGTCGCGGAGAACGGATACTCGTCGCAGTTCTGGAGCTGCCCGGGCCACTCTCCGTAGAATTCCCTGCACCTCCCCCGCGAGTACACGCGGGTCAACCGGGATGGCACCGATTTCCGTTCCAGTTCGGTATGGTCCTCGACGGCCGGTGGATGACGTCGAAGATGTGCCGGGCGCTCTGGTCCTGCTGAGGATCGCGCCCGTCGACCCGGAACACCAAGGGAGCGGCCGGGAAGACTGCACCCCGGGCCCGGCCGGAGTACGTTGCGGAGTCGTAGCGCTCCGGCGTGCCCGCTACCGCCGCCCCCTCTTGCCATGCCCACTCGCGGTATCGAAGGCGAGGCGCGCCGTGGTGAGGTGTCCCTCCATCTGGTCGCCACCACCCGGAATCTCCGATGAGGTGAAGGTGACCGCATAGGCGTTGACGAAACGCCAGTCCGCCGGGCTCAGTGCACGCGAGAACGGTGCGCCCTGCGGATGACGCATCCCGCACTGCCAAGACATCGACAATCTGCAATGATGGGAGCGCTCCCATACTCCTCAGGAGGTTTCAGTGAGATTGCGGACCCTTCGCGTCGTTACGGCCACGCTGGCCGCCGGCCTGTTGACCGCCGCCGGCAGCGCCATCCTGGCGGGCTCGGCGACCGCGCACGGCGCGGTGTCGGACCCCGTCACTCGCGCGTACGACTGCAACCAGCGTTGGCAGAGTCCCGGCAGCCCGGGGATGCAGGCCCAGGATCCGATGTGTTACCAGGCGTATCAGGCCGATCCGAACGCCATGTACAACTGGAACGGTCTGTTCCGTGAGGGCGTCGCCGGCCAGCACCAGGCCGCCGTTCCCGACGGCACCCTGTGCAGTGGCGGCCTGACTCAGGGGGGCCGGTATGCCGCACTGGATGTGCCGGGCCGGTGGAATGCGGTCAACAAGCCGAACAGCTTCACGCTCAAGCTGAACGACCCGTCCAGCCACGGAGCCGACTACCTGCGGATCTACATCACCAGGCAAGGCTTCGACCCGCTCACCCAGCGCCTGACCTGGGGAGACCTCGAACTGGTGACCGAGACCGGGCGACAGGCCCCCACTCAGACTTACACCGCCCAGGTCAACGCCGGCAGCCGCACCGGCCGGCACATCGTTTACACGATCTGGCAGGCCAGTCACCTCGACCAGTCCTACTACGCGTGCAGCGACGTCGTCTTCGGCGGGGGAACAGACCCGGGCCCCAGCAGCCCCACACCGAGCAACCCGACCCCCAGCGACCCGGTACCGAGCAACCCTGTCCCCGGCGGCTGCACCGCGACCATCCGGGTCGCCGGCCAGTGGCAGGGTGGCTATCAGGCCGAAGTGCAGGTCCGGGCCGGTAACGGCGGCACCCGCGGGTGGGCGGTGTCCTTCACCGGCACGGTGCAGCAGGGCTGGAACGCGACCTTCGGCACCAGCGGTTCGTCCACGGTCGCGACCAACGTCGCCTACAACGGCTCGCTGGCGGCCAACGGCAGTGCGACCTTTGGCTTCATCGGCACCGGAACCCCGCCCACGGCGTCCACCTGCACCGCGACCTGACGGTCCGCTTCACCGGTAGCACTGCGGCCCCCTCCGATCTAATCGCGGAGGGGGCCTTCCGTGGGCGGCGCTACTACTTCGATACAGGCCCTAGCCAGCCGCGGCGGCTCTACCGATGACGACGGCCTGCCGGCAACGGCACAGCCCACATCACCGCGGTCGGCCACCAGGCCCATGCGCCATTCACTTGCAGCGCGGGCATTTCACCGACATGCCTCGCAGGACGTGTCAACGTGGATGGCGCTGGGTTCGTGTCCAAGCTCGCACCAGTCCTAAGTCTTACCCGCTTCCCCGTCACGGATTGCATCAGCGGCATCCGCTCTTCTGCGCGAGCGGGCACCGGCCGCCGTCCTAGCTATGGCGCTGGGTGAGGCGCGGATCGCGGCAGATCCGGACGTCGGGAAGGCTCGAACACGGCCGATGGGATGGGCAAGCAAGAATGCCCGGATGGACGAGCTCAGGCATTGCCGCCTTTCGGTCGACAACGGGGAACTCGAGCTTGCAGGTCCCCCGTCTGCTCTCCGCGCCCTCAGCCAGTATCTTCGCCGGCCCGCGGAGGCCTGGAACGTTGCGATCACGGACGGATCAGTGTCTCAGGAGGTCTCCAGCGGTCCGCTGCTCGTGAGCCTACGAGGCGCGACGACGCTGCACTTCTCTGGCGGCCGCCAATTTCTAGACATCGTCTGGGACGCGTTGGACGGCGTAGCCGAACAGGCTATGACCGCCGATGACCGGAGTATCAACCGCCATCAGCACGAGTACTTCCCTGGAGACGAGTACCGATCACCGAACTCGGTTCCCTTGGTCGTCGTCGCCGATTGGCCCGAGTAGCCAGAGCGGACAACACACTGAATTCGGCATGACTGGATGATGTCGGGCGTTGGACGCAGTGACGTTCCCTAGCGCAAGGGCGGGTGTTCAACCGAACCGGTTTGCGGTGACCCAGAGTAGCTCCCAGATCAGCGCGCTCAGCACCGCAGCCGATATCATTGCGAGGAGCAGTGTGGGCCAGGCACGCCACAGGCGTTGGACGTGGGCCAGGCGAGGGTGGCGAGCGGCAGAATCACTTGGATCAGCTTCGCTGTGAGGAAGCCGGGTTCGACTTCGCCGTCGATGGCTGCCATCAGCAGAACCCAAGGCGGGGCCGCGCCGATCTCCTGCCAGCCTTGACCAGACAGCAGCCCGTAGGCGCGGCACTCGGCAGCCGCGCGGTGCGCGTCATCTAGCCAAACAGGGCCAGCGACGGTCCCGTGACCATCGACACCAGCAGCCAAGCCGGCCACGCTTTCCTCTTTCCAGCCGGCCACAGCGCCAAGGCTAGCCATTACTGCCGGCCGAGAACGAGACCGATCATCGATGCCGTTCACGCACAAACGGTGACCGGCCGAACGCTTCCGTCGCGGCCGTCCGCCGACCAGCAAGGAGCGGCACCGCCTCCGCATGGGCACTCAGCGGCATAGAGCAATTGCGTCTCGCCGCAGGACAGAGAATCAACCGAAAATTCAGCTGGTCAGGCCAGCTTCGGCGGTACGACCGAGCATGCACCGCCGCGGCAGATCCGGCAGAGCATGAAGATGTCCTCTCGCCTCTCGCACGACTTGATATGTCCCATAGTATGTCTCATAGTGTTGAGACATACCTAGAGACAGGGGATCCAGATGCTCGACGCTTTGGGAGAGCAAACTCGAACCTGGCTTCAACGTCACGGATTCACCGCCACTGGCATGACGCCGCTGCTCATACACCGCCTTGAGGCTCGCCATCAGGCCCAGAAACACCTCGGTTTCGCCGTGATGGCAGGCGCGGTTGGCGGCGGGTTCATCCTGCAGACCGGCTCTACGCTGGTGCGCGTGGCCGGTCTCGGCGCGGTCATCATCTCAATTCTTGCCATCCGACTGCTGGTTCGCCGGCGGCGTCGGGCTGTTGAACGACAGGTCGCAGTGCTGCTGACCCGTCGTGTCGCTCACACCGTGCCATTGAGAACCCGCGAGGTGATCGGTTCTGGCTTCATCTCAGCGGTTGTCCTCATGTATCTCGGCGCTGGGCTGCTGGTCCTCATCGCCGGCAGCCCGCAGCACGAGGCTCGGATCAAGTTCGCAGTCGTCGCCCTCATGGCAACGCTTGGCGTCTTGGACGTCATTGAGGTTTCCCTCATCATGCGGCGACCCGCCTTAGCTGACGACGCTAGGTCTTTGGCTATCGATGACGTGCTGCGCGCCGAAGACGCGCGCACGGTGCTGGCCTCACTGCTGCCTGTGGTGTTGAGCTGGACCGTTCTCGACCTTCGCCTCGAGCCGTCTATGCCAGCCCTGGCCTCACTGGCACTGCTCGCGCTGCTGTTCTGGTTGGGATGGGCCGCCGAACATGTCCGTGCCCCACGAGCACAGGGTGTTTTCTCGTGATCACCATTGACGAGGAATCGCCCGTTCCTCCCTATGAACAGATTCGCGTCCAATTCGCTCGCCAGATCACGAATCGCGGTTTGCCGGTCGGGACGCGGCTGCCCACCGTCCGACGGCTCGCCGCAGACCTGAGCCTTGCCGTCAACACGGTTGGCCGCGCCTACCGCGAACTGGAAAGTGCCGGCTTAGTCGAGACTCGGGGTCGCGCTGGCACGTTCGTCGCAGCCGCGGGCGACCACACACGCGAGCAAGCTCACGCGGCCGCCGCCGCCTACGCCGCCACCGTGACCAAGCTAGGTCTCAATCCCACCGAAGCCCTACGCATCGTGCGCGCTGCTGTCATGAACTCGGCGACACCATGATCTCCGGACGGATGTATCGGCTTCTCGACCGACCGGACACCGGCCGCCCTGCCCGAAGTAGGCGCTTCGGTGGGAACCGGTTCTGCGCGCCCGAGCCGGACGGGACGTAGCGCGGTGACGCCCGGGCCGATGGGTGCGTATGACCCCCGGTGACGCATGGCTTCCGCCGGCGCCGTGGAGTTGATGGGTGCCCACGAGATCCGGGTCCGGCGCAGAGGCATCAGCCGGCAGCGTGTTTACCAGCTCTCACCCAGCGCACCGACTTCCCCGCCCTCGTCGCGGCCCTCCAGCGGGCAAGGTGTGGCTGGCCGGTGATGTCGAGGCCTGGATCCGCGACCGGCGCCCGCATCAGGACGCTAGGAACTGCGCCCTGCGGCTCCCCCTGCAGGCGCGCGTTCGGTGACCGAGCCCGTTCTCAGCTCCATCCCGGCTGCCGTGAGGCCCGGACTACTCCAGGACGACGGCGGCCGGGAAGACCGCCGGGTCACAGTGGCGATACGCGGTGGTCAGCGCCTGCGGCGCAAGGCCGAGTGCATCGATGATCGCCCAGTGCTGCTGTTCGGCTCTCCAACGCAAGTCGTTACCTTCGTCGTCCTCGCCGCGCAGGGCAGCACCGACGGCGCCCAGGTCGAGCGGGCCGGCCGCGAACGGGGCGAAGACTGCCGGGTCGTCGCCGATGGGGCCCGTGGGGAACTCGAAGCCGACCGGGTAGACGACGTCACCGATCCTCTGGCGGAACTGGCCGTCGTCGTCCTCGAACGTCTCCACCAGCATCTCCACGTCGGAGACGTACGTGTGGACAGTCTCGCCGTCGTGGATCACGTAACAGTGGATGAGGTGCGAGTCGAAGACGTACATCGCCAATGCCGGACGACCCAGGCGCAGACTCAGGTCCTCGCCGATGGACTGCACTGGTGCGCTGTCCCGGTCACCCTCATCAGGTATCACCGCCACCCGCTCGGCGGCCAATGGCACCACCACCGCGGTGACCCCGGCGTCGCGCAGCGCGTTCACGGTCGCGTCAAGGGCGGCGGCGACCAGTAGCGTCTCGTATGTTGATCCCATCAGCAGCGAACCTTAGCCGGGCATCGCTCTTCAGCTTTTGGCCGGTCGACGGCAGCGGCAGCGCTATGGCTTCGCCGCCAGGGGCACCCGCCCACATCACCGCGGTCGGCCACCACGCCCGCTCACCATTCACCCGCAGCGCGGGAACCTCGCGGGATATGCCCTGCAGGACGTCCACCAGCACACCCGATATCAGCAACCCGCACGGCCTGCCCGTTGACCTCGACAGTCCACCCGAACCGGCCGTCTTCGTCCAGTCCGGCCGGCCTTGATCCAGCAAGAATCAGTAATCATGTACGCATGGCGGATCAGTGCATCAATGAACGGCGGTGGCCGTGGCTGCAGGTCTACGAGTTCCACGCCAGGCCGGTAATCCGGTCGGGCGAGGGCCACCCGGTAGTCCGGCAGAGGTAGCCGGTGGTGTTCGTCGCGATCCATCCCGACCGAGGCCGGGTGGACGCCACGCTTGATGACCTTGGTTGCGGGTGGGCATGGCCGCAGATCCACCGGCGGCGTCCGCGCGTCCCGCTGCGTTGCCAGCAGTGCCAGCACCCGGTGCACGCCAAGCTGTCGGCGGGCGGGTTGAGGTTCTTCGCGCATGATGCCGAGCGTCGGCCGGACTGCCCGGCGGCGCGCGAGACGATGGAGCATCATCTGCTCAAGCTGGAGTTGGCCACCGCGGTGCGCTCAGCGGGATGGCAGGCCGAACTAGAGGCCACCGGGCCGTACGGGGATTGGCGTGCCGATGTCTTGGCGGTGTCACCCGACGGGGCCAGGACAATGGCATGGGAGGCACAACTCAGCTCAATCACCGCCGAGCAGGCCGTCGAGCGCACAGACCGGTTCACCGCCGCCGGCATTCCCGTCTGCTGGGTCACCGTGGGGCAGCACCCGTGGTCTTCGGCGGTGCCGGCCATCGTCGTTCGGCCGCCCATCGACCGTGGTCACGTGTGGCAGGTGACCCAGGGGCTGTTCCGTTTCGACGACACGTGGCTGCTGGCCGAGACCGACCTCGTGTCTTTCGTCAGCTGGGTCCTGACCGGCCGAGTCGTCTACTACGACGATGTGCTGCGCCGTGTGTGGACCGCTCCTCACTATGCGCACCTGGCCGCACAGACCCAGGATGAGCGAGTCAGGCAGTGGCGGATCGAAGCGCGGCGGGCCGCTGAGCATGCGGCCTGGGTCGAAGGAGCGAGGCAACGCGCCGCCGCCGCCCAGCGCGAGGCGGAAGCAGCCGACACATCAGGGTTGCAAGGAAGTCAGGTATCGCACGCTCGAGCCATGCAGATCAGGAACACTCTCGACCGCTGAGGTGTCCCGGAGACGTCATGGCTCTCAGTACAGCGATCTGCCTACGGGTTGTCGGCCGGAGCGGGATGGTGGAGGTCCGGGACGCCCGGCCGGCGGAAGCAATGGATCCCTGAAGGTCACATCCACCCACCGCTGGGCGCCGCCGCGTCAGCGGGCCTGTTTACCCGGGTCGATCGGGCTCACCATGGCGGTGGCATCGCGCCACCGCCAGTACCTCTCCCCCATCCGGTGGCACGTTCTCCGGGTGTGAGACGGCTCTGGCGGCACCTTCTTCCAGCTCAGGCACTGCCGTCGATGACGGCGGCGATCGCTACACGTGTGGTGCAAGGGGTGCTGTGGTGTGGGGGTTCGGATGGCAGGCGAGTCGGCCTGCCGGGCGTCGTAGGACCCGCGTGTTGCGTCGACCTCATGAGCGACCTCGTTCGTAAGACCGCGGTCTTAAGACGTGCCGTTCGGCTCCGCTGATGCCTCTGAGCGGCGGAGAATGATGCGGTGGGGGACGACATCGCGGAGCGATACGCTCGGGTTCTGGGGCACGGCGGGCTGGACCAGGCGGCGTGTTACACCGTGATCCAGCCGGTCACCAAGCCGTTCGGGGTCGAAGAGGTGGCCCGCCGGCTCGGGGCTGACCCGGCGACGCTGCGCCGTGGAGTGCCCGAGGAACGTGACTTCGACTCCGATGAGTGCCATTACGTCATCGGCCAGATCGGCTCCGACGTCGTGATGATCGAGGACAACGGCTTCCAGGGTTCGCGCTCCGAAGTGCTGAGGTGGCTCAGCGAGGGTGCCCGGGTGCACAGTGCGTTCTGGAACGTGAACGAAGTCAACGACCTCACCTACGCAATTTATGGCAGGGTCCAGACACGGTGGAGCGTCGACTTCCCCGACGAATGCGAGGGCAGTGATCCGACGGCGTTCGACGGCGACCTGGACGAGCTGGTCGCCATGGCGGGCACGGATGATGACGGCGGTTACGCGGGGTACTGGCAGGCGGGGATGATGGCCTTCATCGAGCGGCGCACCGGTGTCGTGCTGACCGAAGAGTGGTTCGACAGCCCGCAGTACCTGCTTGTCGCGCCGCCGATACCCAGTGATCCCTCCTCGCCGTCCCGGCTTGTGGACGCGGACACCGACTCCGCTTTGCGGCTGGCGCCCGAGCCGGTACGCCGGGCGGCGTTGGGCTGGCTGTTGGAGGAACTGGCCCGGGCCGCCGAACTCGACAATGAGCCCGCCGTGCGCGACGGCATCGCCGCGCTGCGCGCTGGCCGGTTGCTGGACAGCGAGGCGGAGCATGCGGTCTACGACGTCCGCAACCGGATGTCGGCAGCCGCAGACGGATTCTGGGCGTCGGCCGCCGGGGCCCCGGCGACGGCGCAGCCGGATGCGCGAGTGGTGCGGGAGCAGGCCGGGTGGGCGTTCACCAAATTGTTGTGCCACGCCCACGGCGCCGATGTGCTGGACGGGTTGGACCACGTGTACAACGCCTTCGGTGAACGCTGGGACGCGATCCGCAAGGAACTACGCGGTCGACTCACGAACTCTTAGGCAGCACATCGACCGCACGACTACCCGCTACGACACGTCCTTGGCCGCCGGGGCCGCTCGTGATGGGCCATGACTCGCGGGTATCGCTCTGCAGCGAGCGGCAGACCTCGATTCACCGAGGTCGTTCCACGGGCAGCGAAGGCCGTGGCATGAAAGGGGACCTCGCCGACCTGGTGACTACCTCGGATATCGCCGGATTGTGCGGCGCAAGCAACCCGGCAGCCAGCAACTGGATCGCCCGTAACCCGGACTTCCCGCGCTCCTGGCGGTCGTGGCCCGTGGTAGCACCCCGCGCTACAACCGTCGGCCAGTACTCGACTGGTACGACCGCCGGGACTGACAGCACGACGGCTCGGGAAGCAAAACCAGGACGGCAACGGCGGCCGCAACACTGCGGCACTGGCCAGCGGGAACGTTGAAGACGCCCGCGGAACCAACACTCCGGTTGTACGAAGTGATCTTGCCAGTCACGACCGTGCTGCCGTAGGTGATGGCACCCGTCGTGGTGGGGCACAAGCACCTGGTGGCCACCGCAGCGGTGACCAATGCGCCTGTTCGCCGACGGCCGACGAGCTACACGCCGCGGCCGCCGCCATCGCTCAGGCCCTCACCGTCACTCGGACCAGCCGGCCGGTCCCCCGCCGCTCCGGCAACGGCGTCTCGCTGTAGCTCGACGCCCAGCTGGCCGACGGGCCGGACGTCTCGAAGTAGACCGGCCCCAGTTGATTCGGTCGCGACAGTGAGAGCCAAGGGCCGGATGTTGCTGAATGTCCAGCGTCACTCGAATCGGCCCATGCTGAACACGTAGTGCCCTGCGCTGGTGTACATGCGCACAGGTCCCAAACGGTTCAGTCGCAGCCTGGAACATCCGAGTCGTATCCGTCCGGGGCAGCACTGGTGCTCAGGCTGGACAACCGAAACACGGTGCCGTCCCAGGTCGCCGACCGCACGCCCAGGAGGCTGGGCACACCGGCCGGGTCGTCGCCTTTCAGGACGTACCCCCGGGTCAGGACGGTCTTGCCCTCGAACGTGAGGCACTTCAGGTGGAAGTTGGCGCTCACACCGTCGGTGAGCACGCCAAGCAGGGCCGGGGCGGCCGGGTCAGAGCTGCCGTCGTACACCTGGATCTCGTCCGGGGCGATCTGATTGCTGGTGTAGCAGTCGAGCGTCACGAACGTGTCCGGCACCCCGTCACCGGTGATGTCGTGCTGGACCAGTCGCTGGAGCATCTCGGGCTCGCTGTCGCAGCCGAGGTTCGACCCGGCTGTGGCCAGCCAATCGACGTTGCCCAGCCGGCTCTCCCGCAGCGGCGCCCGCACCTCGATCACGGCCGGGGTGATCGCGTGCCGGAGGAAGTCACGAACCTCGTTGAACACCTTCAGGTTCTTGAGCAGGTCGGCGCCGAGCGCCACGACCTCCTTGCCGAACGGCTGCGCGACCAGCCCGACGCAGTACCGGATCGCCTCGTACCCGTCCTTGACCGACACGTCCATCACCGCGGCTTTTGACTTGACCAGGCACGACCACAGGTCCACCAGCGCCTGCACCTGTTCCGCCTGCTCGCCCATATCCCGCAGCGTCGGGTCGTTCTTGATTTGGTTGACCACCGTTTCCTTACTCGCGCGCATGCTGGCCGCAGGCCCGCCCATGGCCTTGATGGTGGCTCGTTCGGCACTGCTCAGGAGCGCTTTCGCCCGGGGTACGCCGGGGAGGACGATCGACAGCAATGCGGTGCCGACGTCCCAGGCGATCGGTAGCGGCGACGCCGTTACGTTGACCAGGAACGAGTTGTCCGTGGTGATCTCGAGTTCGGCGCTCTTCAGCCCGCCGGCCAGCCGGTGTCCGGCCACCGCTTCCAGCTGCAGCCCGAACAGCAGGAATAGGTCGTCCTGGAGCATCCGTACGTCGTAATCGGTAGGCGTCGCGTCGGTGGCGCCCCGGGCCGGCATCAGTACGATCGGGTAGCCGTTCCGGTTCGTCACCCGCAGCCACTGAGCTCCGTCCTTGGCGGCAACGCAGACGTCGAGCTCCTTGGCGTGCCCCTTACGCACACTCGCGGCCCACCCCTTGGCCAACTGACCCGCGCTGCAGTCGGCCACGTCCTCGGGGCGAATCTTGCCGGTCACATCGTCGCTCATGGTCTTCAGCAGGATGACGGCCTTGTCGGCGAGCTTCTGCTGAAAGGGGACGTTCGGCACGCCGGTCAGGATCTTCGGGACAACTGGCGGCGGGTCGTCCTTCGGCGCGAACTTCACTGCTATCCCGTCCACGACGGCGCGGGGGAGCCGGACGCCCGTCTCGTCGTCGTGGACGGCGCCGTTCATGAGCTCGGCGGCGCGGTCATCATGGCCGCCGAACAGGCCGCAGCCCGAGGTCAGCACCAACACGGCAAGACCAGTGACGGCAGCGCGGCGCAGGGTGGGCAGAGCGGGCATCATAGGCTCCTTGGGGCGGTCCGTCATCGTTACGGCGCGCTCAGCCGACCTGCTGACGAGTTCGGTGGCCACAAGGCAGGCAGCCGCCGTCAGCTCGGGTGGCCACCCACTGCATACAGGCATGGGTGGCCACGTCACGGGCGTGCCGCCCGCGCCGGAGTGGGGCAGCAGAACCTAATGTAACGAGGACAATCGGCGCACATCGGCCATCAGTCCAGCCAGTCGCCCCTGCCAGCTGTATGTGCACGTCGCCCCCCTGCTGCGCGCCCGAATCCGGACCGGCCGGCTATGCCCCGGCCAGCGCCTCCCCTCCGAGGTCATCCTCCAGCAGGAATACGGCATCGGCCACGACCGCCCGACGAGCCATCGCACTCCTCTGAAGCGAAGGACTCGCCGTCGGTGACCCGCAAGGACGGGCCTCTGCTGTTCGACACTCGGCTGCAGGCGAAGTCCGCGTACGGGCGTCGTCGACCCGTCGAGAATCGGGACGAGCCCGTCGCCGGGCAGCCCGTCCCCGGGCGCCTCGGTCGGCACGCCGCCGGACGACACGGCGTGTGCCGCTACCTACCGGGCCATCGGCTCGCGGCAGGGCGGCTTCCAGGGCGAGGTCAAGATCGTCAACACCGGGCGTACGGCCCTCACGTCCTGGAACGTGGCCTGGCAATTCACCGGCGGTCAGCGGATCAGTCAGCTCTGGGGTGCCATCCACGCCCAGGCCGGCGCAGGCGGTGACGATCAGCAACGTGCCCTGGAAAGCCGCGGTCGCCCCCGGCGGTTCGGCATCGTTCGGATTCCTGGGCAGCTGGACCGGCAGCACCCCCGGCGTCGGCCGCGTTCACCGTCAACGGCACCGCCTGCACCGTGCTCTGACCGGAGAACCGGAGCACGCCCCGCCGCCGTGACCACGGGCGCATCCCGCAGGTCACCCCTGGTGGCCCCCGGGATGCGCTGATTTGGCACGATCGCCCTTGTGCACTTCGTAACGGCGACAGCCATCGATCTGACCGGCCACTACCCCGTGATGGTCGAGGTGCACCTGTCGGAGTCGGACGGCAGGTCGGCCGTCATCCTCGGCAACGCGCCGCTGCTCGACATCGGCGACATCCACGGCTCACGGCTGCCCACCCCGCTCGACCTGCGCTGTGAGGTCGTCGGCCGCGACGACGAGCAGACCGTCCTGATCCGGCTGCGCCACGGCGTCACCGACCGGGAGGGGCGTGACACGTTCCGGGTCGCGGCGGAGGCCGTACGGTCGGAGAACGCGGGTGAGGTTCTGGAGCGCCTCCTGCTGGCCCATCACGTGGATCCGGACAGCGTCACCGATGTGGAATCCGCCTGGCTGGCCTTCACCGAGTTCGCCCAGACCCCGATCGACGGGCCGGCCCGGGACGCCGGAGTGGACGGTGTGATCGTCCGGTGGGGGCGGTACTCCTGGACCGACCGGGCGGCCACGCTGAGCTTCACCCGGCAGCTGGCGATGCCCGGCGACGACGGTCCGGTGCGGTGGCGGGCGAGCCTCGTGGTCCAGTTCCGCGGGTTCCCGACTGTGCCCACCGCCGACACCGGCTGGGACTTCTCCCCCATCGGGCCGGCCCGCGCGGCTGCCCTGACCCGGATGCGGGCCGGCGTCGACGATCATCCCGCCCTGTCCGTCCTGTGGCACGCCCGGCCGGCCGGCAGCTCGGTCACGTTCGACCGGACCGGCTGAGGCCGGCGCGTCCCGTGTCCGGCCCGGACCCGGTCAGGCCCGGACGGTTCCGGCTGTCACCAGGGCACCACACCGGCGTCCTCGAAGAAGCCGCCGGTCGGGCCGTCGGCGGGCACGGTGGCGAGCCGGACGGCGATCGCCGCGCCCTGCTCGGCGGTCCGTACGCCGCGGAAACCGTTGAGGTCGGTCGCCGTGAAACCCGGGCAGCCGGCGTTGACGAGAATGCCGCTGTCGCGCAGCGCTTTGGCGTACTGGACGGTGATGGCGTTGAGGAAGGTCTTCGACGGTGCGTACGCCATCGACAGCGGCCCGGTCTCGCCCGCCGGATCGCTCTGCCGGGTGAGGGACCCGACGCTGCTGGACATGTTCACGATCCGTGGTGACGTGGCGCGGCGCAGCAACGGGAGCATGGCGTCGGTGACCCGGATGACGCCGATCACGTTGGTCTCCATCACGGTCCGCACGATCGCGACATCGGTACGGGTCGGCGCCTGCTCCCAGCCGCCGGTGATCGCGGCGTTGTTGACGAGTACGTCGAGGCGTCCGGCACGCTCGCCGATCAACGCGGCGGCGGCGGTCACGCTGGCGTCGTCGGTCACGTCGAGCGGCACGCCGAACGCGTCGGCACCACCCGCCCGCAGTTTCTCCACCGCGGCCTCGCGCCGCTGCTCGTCGCGGGCGCCGATGCCGACGCTCCAGCCGAGCGCGCCCAGCCCCGCCGCGATCTCGTATCCGATTCCCTTGTTCGCGCCGGTGACCAGCGCGATGGTGCGTTCACTCATGCCGTTGATCCTGTTCGGACCGGGCCCATGGCACCAGCACCGTCTGGGTCACCGTCGATACCCGCCGGGTATCGAGCCGGCCGGGCGCTACCGTGGGCGGCATGGAGACGCGGGAACTGCGGTACTTCGTCGCCGTGGCCGAGCAGCTGCACTTCGGCCGGGCCGCCGAGCGTCTGCAGATGGCGCAGCCGCCACTGTCTCGGGCCATCCGGCAACTCGAGCGCCGGCTGGGTGTCACCCTTTTCGAGCGCAGCAGCCGGGCGGTCACGCTGACCGAGGCCGGTGCTGTGCTGCTGCGGGAGGGCCGCGCGGCACTCGACGCGGTGGACGCCGCCGAACGGCGCACCCGCCGCGCCGCTCACGGCCCGGCGGGCCTGGTCCTGGTCACCAAGGCCGGAGCATCGAGCGAGCTGCTGCCGAAGCTGCTCGACGCGTACGCCGCCGAGCCGGGCGCCGTGCCGGTCGACGTCCTGCTGTGCGGCGTCGGCCAGCAGGAGCGCCTGCTGCGTGACGGGCAGGCCGACGTCGCCCTGCTGCACCTGCCCTTCGACTCGGCGGCGGGTCTCGACATCGAGGAGCTCACCACGGAGGGGCAGGTGGCGATCCTGCCGGCCGGGCATCCGTTGGCCGGGCGCCGCACGCTGAGCATGGCGGACGTCGCCGCGATCCCCGGACTGCCGTTACCGCGCTGGCCGGGCCGGGACGGCCGCTATCCGGACGGTCCGGGCCCGGAGGTTCGCGACCACGCCCAGCTGCTCCAGCTGATCGCGCTGAGCCGGGCCGCGGCGGTCCTGCCGGAGTCGTGCCGGTCGCTGCTCGGCGCCGACGTGGCGACCGTGCCGGTGCCCGACGCACCACGGGTGACGACGGTGATCGCCTGGCCACCGCACAGCCGCTCACTTGCCCTGGCCGGCCTCATCCGTACCGCGATCCGCCTCTGACGGGCCATCCGGCCGTGGCCATGCCATGGCTCCGGGCCATCCGGGCAGGCCGCGGGTCACCAGGCCGTGGACCGGCTACGGATCCGGGTCGTCAGGGCAGGCCGCGGGTCACCAGGCCGAGGAGGCGGTCGAGGAGGCCCGGGGAGGCCGGGAGACGTTCGCTGGCCCAGGCCACCGCGTTGACGACGGCCAGCACGTCGTCGATGTCGTCACGGGCACCGGCCCGGGCCAGCAGCGCCGCTCCCACCTGCCGGATCTGGTCATGACAGGCGGACAGGGCCGAACCGGCGGCGTCGAGTGACTCGGTGGCGACCAGGCCGCGCATCGCGGTGGCGTGCACTGCTACGGCGCGCAGCCACTCGCGCAGCGCCCGGCCCGCGTCCTGGTGTCCGAGCAGGTCACGGCCGGTGGTGCAGAGCGCCGCGACATCCTCGGCGATGATCGCGACGAGCAGCGCCTGCGCGGTGGGGAAATGCCGGTACAGGGTACCCGGCCCGACGCCGGCCCGCTGGGCGATCTTGTTGAGCGAGGCGGCGGAGCCGTACGTGGTGAACTCGGCGCGCGCGGCGGCGAGCACCCGGTCACGGTTCTGCTGAGCGTCACTGCGCACGCGACCTCCCGTTGCCGAATCGGAGAACCTCTCCGTATGCTACCGGCATACAACCGGAGACCCTCTCCGGCTGACGGACGGCAGGAGCACGGCATGCGCATCAGCGTCATGATCGGAGAGGTCCGCGGCCCAGCGGATCGCGACGATCTGCTCTCCCAGGCCACCGCCGCCCGCGGCCTGGACGGCATCTGGTCGGCCCAGGCGCTCGGCTGGGACGCCCTGACCACACTGGTCCTGGCCGGTGGGCACGCGCCGGGCGTACCGCTGGGCACCGCCGTCGTCCCGGTCCGGCAGCGACATCCGCTCACCCTTGCCGGCCAAGCTCTCAGTATCCAGGCGGCCACCGGCGGCCGTCTCACCCTCGGCATCGGCGCGGGCATCGGCGCGATGACCGGCGCCATGTTCGGCCTGCCTGCCGACCGCCCGGCCCGCTACCTGCGGGAATACCTTCAGATCCTGCGCCCGCTCCTGCGGGGCGAGCCGGTCGCCCACTCCGGGGAATTCCTGACGGCGATGGGTACGGTCGACGTACCCGCCCCCGCACCGCAGGTCCTGCTGGCCGCTCTCGGCCCGGCGATGCTGCGCCTGGCCGGCGAGGCCGCCGACGGCACCGTCACGTGGATGACCGGCCCGCACACCCTGGAATCACACATCGTCCCGCGGATCACCGCCGCGGCGAGCGCCGCGGGCCGTCCCGCACCGAGGGTCGTCGCCGCGCTGCCCGTCTGCGTGACCGCCGACCCGGACGCCGCCCGGGCGCGCATCGCCGAACGGTTCGCGATGGCCGCCCGGGTGCCCGAGTACCGCGCCGCGCTGGACCGGGAGAACGCCGCCGGCCCGCAGGACGTCGCCGTCGTCGGCGACGAGGAGACGGTCGCCCGGGCTCTGCGCCGCCTGGCCGGCACCGGCGTCACCGAGTTCGTAGCGGCCCCGCTCGGCGATCCCGCCGAACAGCAACGGGCCGTCGAACTGCTGACCGGGCTCGCCGGGGCGGCCGGGGACCGGCGATCTTCGTAGGGTGGGCCGATGCGACTGGTCAAGTTCACCCACGCGTGTGTCCGGCTCGACGACGGCGACCGGCGGCTGCTGATCGATCCGGGCGTCTGGACCGAGCCCGAGGCGTTCGACGGGGTGACCGACATCCTGGTCACCCATGAGCACGACGACCACGTGGACCTCGGCCGGCTGGCCGGGCTGGCGGCCGGGATCCGCGTCTTCGCGCCGGCATCGGTGGCCGCGGAGGCCGCGGAGGCGGCGATCCCGCAGGCGGTGCACGTGGTGGAGGCCGGCGACGAGTTCACCGCCGCCGGGTTCGGGGTGACCGCGGTCGGCGGACAGCACGCCGAGATCTACGACGGCCTGCCCGGCTGCGCCAACCTCGGGTACGTGGTGGAGGGCGTCTACCACCCCGGTGACTCGTACTTCGTACCCGAGGTGCTGGTGACGACGCTGCTCGTGCCGGCCGCCGCCCCGTGGGGAAGACATCGCGACGCCCTCGACATGACCAGGGCGATCGCGCCGCGCCGGGCGTTCCCGATCCACGACCGGATGCTGTCGTCCGACGTCGGGTACGCCAACTTCGACGGCTGGATGGAGTTCAAGGCCGGCACCGGGTACGCCCGCATCCCGCTCGGCGAGTCTGTCGCCCTCTGACGGCCGGACCGCGGTTACCGGTCGGCGGGCCGGCTCGTGAAGACGGCCTGCCAGCGGGTCGGCAGGGTGGTGCCGGCAGCGGCCACCTGACTGATCGAGATCGGCCACAGCCCGCCGGTGGCGAAGGCCTCGACCTCGGCGCGGGTCAGCGGCCACGGCGGGCCCGCACCGTCACTGTCCAGCCGGGTGGTCGCGGCGGCCAGGACGATCAAGATGCCGCCCGGTGCGACGAACGTGCCGATCGTCGCGATGGCGGCCGCCCGGATGTCCACCGGCAGGGCCTGCACGTTGTTGCTCTCCAGGACCAGGTCGTACGCCTGCCGCCACGCCGCCGGCGGATCCAGCAGGTCGGCCACCACGTAGTCGACGGCGGTGCCGGGGTGCCGTTCCCGGGCTAGGGCGATAGCGGTGGCCGAGATGTCGAACGCGGTGACCCGGTAGCCGAGCGCGGCCACGTACTCGGCGTCCCGGCCCGGACCGCAGCCGACGATCAGCGCAATGCGACCCTCGCCGGGCGGCAGGCCGAGAGCACGCAGGTGAGCGCTCGGTTCGGGCACGTCCCAGGGCACCGATGCGGTACCGGCACGCGCCCCCGCGTAGAGGGTCTCGAACCAGCCGGTGGGGTCACCGGCGGCGAGGGCGGCCGCCGCGATCCGGCGCGCGTCATCCGCCGGGGCCGGGGTTGCCGGGGACGGCGAAGCCGGCGACGACGAGGACGGAGTCGGCGGGGAGGTCATCGGGGCATCACCCGGCGCATCTCGCGCAGGGCCTGCCGGCGTACGTCACCGGTCAGCGTGTCGACGTAGAGCCGCCCGTCGAGGTGGTCGGTCTCGTGCTGGAGCGCGCGGGCCAGGAAGCCGGTGCCCTCGATGACGAGCGGTTCGCCGTGCTGGTCGAAGCCGCGGGCCACCACCGAGGCGTAGCGGGTGGTGGCGTAGCCGAGGCCGGGCAGCGACAGGCAGCCCTCCTCGTCGGTCTGTTCGCCCGCGAAGCCGCTGAGTACCGGGTTCACCAGATGACCGACGACACCGCCGACGTTGTACGAGAACACGCGCAGACCGACGCCGATCTGCGGTCCGGCGACCCCGGCACGTCCGGGTTCCCGGACGGTGTCCTCCAGATCGCGGACCACCTCCCGCAGCTGCGCGTCGAAGTCGGTGACCTCGTCGGCGGGCGTGCGCAGGACCGGGTCACCGTAGAGCCGAATGGGCCGAACTGTCATGCCTCAAAGGTTATCCGGTCGTTACGCCGCACCGGACGGCGGTGAGCGGGTCAGGAGGCGAACAGGGCGGGCCGTTCGGTGTTCAGCATCTGCCGCAGCTTGATCAGCGACCGCCGGGTCTGGCTCTTGACCACGGTGATCGGCACGTCCAGTTCCTGGGCGACCTGTTCGACGCTGTGGTCGGCGAAGTACCGGAGCATGACGATCGCCCGGTCCCGGACGGGGAGACTGGCAAGCGCTTCGAACAGGGTGACCCGCAGCTCCGGGCTGACCGAGTAGGCGGGTTCCCGCAGTTCTCCGGGGACGGTCTCGGTGGAGCTGCGCCGCCGCCGATGGTCGAGGTAGACGCGCAGAAGGATCTTCTGGGCGTACGCCACGAGGTTGTCACTGTCCACGGCGCGTTCCCAGCTGAGGAACAGTTTGGCCAGTGTGGCCTGGGTGAGGTCCTGAGCCAGGTGCCAGTCCCGGCAGAGCTGGAAGGCACTGCTGTGCAGCCGGGCGGTGGCAGAGTGAGCGAACCCGTCGAAATCCCGCCACGCCAGTGTGGAAGGTCGACGGGTCCGGACCGGTACGGCCGGTTTGTCGAGAAGTTCAAGCATGTCCGCGATCTCGCCTTTCGTGCGTCCACCGCGCACGCGGATGCCACTGTGGACGTTCCCCCGTGCTGCGCGAGCGTCAAAGTACGCGCTCGCCCGCCGTTCGTGGGGGCGGTCACCGACAGTGGCACGCAATCGGGAGAGACGTCCGCCGGATCGCTGTGGCGGGCTGCGGGACGGTCAGCGCCCCCGCAACGCGGCACGCAGCGGCCCGGCCTTGGCGGCGGCCTCGTCGACCTCGGCGTCGGGGTCGCTGTCGGCCGTGATGCCGCCGCCGGCCCAGGCATGCACGCGGTGGCCGTCGACGGCGACGGTCCGGATGGTGAGACCGAGGTCCAGGTGGCCGGGTCCGATCCAGCCGAGCCCGCCCATGCTGACGCCGCGGCCGACCGGCTCGAGGGCGGCGATCTGGGCGAGGGCGGCCAGTTTCGGGGCGCCGGTGACGCTGCCACCGGGGCAGACAGCGCGCAGCAGGTCCGCCAGACCGACGTCGCCGTCCAGGTCGGCGGAGACCACCGACTCGGCCTGCCAGAGGCCACTCCATTCGCGTACGGCGAAGAGCTCGTCCACCCGCACCGGACCGGTGCCCGGCAGGCGGGCCAGGTCGTTGCGTTCCAGGTCGACGATCATGACGTGCTCGGCGCGTTCCTTGGCCGAGGCGAGCAGTTCGCGCCGCCCCTCGGCGGTGGCCGGCCGGGTGCCCTTGATCGGCCGGGTGACGACCCGCCCGTCACGGACCTCGACGAGGGTCTCGGGTGAGGCGGTGGCGACGGCCCAGCCCTCGCCGGTGAGAACGCCGCCGTAACGGGCACCGGACAGGGCGGCGATCCGCCGCAGAGCCGGGGCCGGGTCGCCGGTGTAGCCGGCCGACGCGTGCCCGACCATATTGACCTGGTACACGTCGCCGCGGCCGATGGCGGCGCGGACCTGTTCGACCGCGTGGGCGTGCTCGGCGCGGGTCCAGCTGTCGCGCCACGGGCCGAGGCTCCACGGCTGCACCGCACCACCGGAAATATCCTTGATGGGCATGACATCGGAGGCATGTCCGTAAAGGACAGCGTATACGTCGGGAATGCCGGGCACCGGAGAGCGCGCTCCAATGACACCGCCTGCCATCACGGAACCGGCATCGGCGGATACGTACAGTGCTGCTCCGCAAATGGTGCCATCGCCGATCGTCTGCTTTTTGTCACCCGTTCGGCCAAGGTTGCGCACCGGTAGTCCGTTGTCGTCCAGGAACCCGGACAGAAGCTCGGCAGGGTCACCGGGATCACCCCGATGCCATCGAAAGACGCTCAACACGAGGTGGCGGGCTTGACAGTCGGCCGGGGCGCCCGGCGGACGACCGATCGGAGGTAGCGGAGAGTGGTCGACGACCGCTCCGGCGTGGAGCATGGGAGCCGCGGATCCGCGGGCCGACGCCGTCACCGGGTTGAACCAGTGTCGTTCGATGTGAGGTAACGTTCGTCACCGCAAATGTGAACCTTCACACAGCCCCCAACCGGAGTACACCTGATGTGCCAGCACCTGATCACCTGCCCACCAGCCGACGCGACCGACCGTGAGGCTGCCCGCATCATCGCCACCTTCCAGGAGCAGGGCTGGAGCCTGCTCTGCAACGGTGTCATCGTCTTCGAGGACACCGGTGAGCTGCTCCCCGACGGCACCACAATCGAGCCGCACCGCGGCCCGGCCGTGCACGCCCTCGCTGCCTGAGCCAACACAGAACACGCGACGCAGCGTAATCAATCGAGGACCGGGAAAGCGGCGCAGGCCGCGATCAGAGACGACCGCGACCTGCGCGAGGAACCCCGAACGACTCAGTCCTCGAACGCCTCCGGCGACGGGCAGGAACACACCAGGTTCCGGTCCCCGAAGGCCCCGTCGATGCGGCGCACCGGCGGCCAGTACTTCGCCGTCCGGTCCACGCCCTCCGGGAATCCGGCAACCGAGCGTGAGTACGGGTGGTTCCACTCGTCCGCCGTCACCGCCGACGCCGTGTGCGGCGCGTTCGCGAGCGGGTTGTCCCCGGCCGGCCACTCCCCTGCCGCCACCTTGTCGATCTCGCCCTTGATGGCGATCATCGCGGCGATGAAACGGTCCAGCTCGGCCAGGTCCTCGCTCTCGGTCGGCTCCACCATGAGGGTGCCCGCGACCGGGAACGACATGGTCGGCGCGTGGAAGCCGTAGTCGATCAGCCGCTTCGCGACGTCGTCGACGCTCACGCCGGTGGCCTTGGTGATCGGCCGCAGGTCGAGGATGCACTCGTGGGCGACCAGGCCGTGCTCGCCCGCGTACAGCACCGGGTAGTGCTCGCGCAGCCGCGCAGCCACGTAGTTGGCCGTCAGCACCGCCGAGGCGGTCGCCGCCGCGAGACCGTCCGGGCCCATCATCCGGATGTACGCCCACGAGATCGGCAGGATGCCGGCCGACCCGTGCGCCGCCGCCGACACCGCGTGGTGGTCGCCCGGCTCCAGGGGGTTGCCGGGCAGGAACTCGGCCAGGTGCGCACCGACCGCGACCGGGCCCACACCGGGGCCACCACCGCCGTGCGGGATGCAGAACGTCTTGTGCAGGTTGAGGTGGGACACGTCCGCACCGAACTTGCCCGGCCGCGCGAAACCGACGAGCGCGTTCAGGTTCGCGCCGTCGACGTACACCTGGCCGCCGGCCTCGTGCACCCGGGCGCACAGGTCGGCGATCGCGGTCTCGTAGACGCCGTGCGTCGACGGGTAGGTCACCATGATCGCCGCCAGGGCGTCGCGGTGCTTCTCGACCTTCGCGTCCAGGTCGGCCATGTCGACGTTGCCGTCGGCGTCACAGGCCACCACCACGACCCGCATGCCGGCCATCACGGCGCTCGCCGCGTTGGTGCCGTGCGCGCTGGACGGGATCAGGCAGACATCGCGGTGGGCCTCACCGCGCGAGCGGTGGTAGCCGCGGATCGCCAGCAGGCCCGCCAGCTCACCCTGGGAGCCCGCGTTCGGCTGGACACTGACCGCGTCGTACCCGGTGATCTCGGCCAGCCACGCCTCCAGCTGGGCGACCAGGTCCTCGTACCCCCGGGTCTGCGACGCCGGGGCGAACGGGTGGATGTTCGCGAACTCCGGCCAGGTGACCGGTTCCATCTCGGTGGTGGCGTTCAGCTTCATCGTGCACGAGCCCAGCGGAATCATGCCGCGGTCCAGCGCGTAGTCGCGGTCCGACAGCTTGCGCAGGTAACGCAGCATGCTGGTCTCGGAGTGGTGGGTGTTGAACACCGGGTGCGTCAGGTAGTCCGAGGTCCGCTCGAGCCCGTCCGGGATCACCCGCGGGCCGGCCGTCTGCTCCGGCGCACCGAAGGCCCGCAGCACCGTCGCCACGTGCGCGTCGGTGGTGGTCTCGTCGGTCGACACCGAGACGTGGCCGGCGTCGACCAGGCGCAGGTCCACGCCGGCGGCGGCGGCCGCGTCGACGATCTCGGCGGCCCGGCCCGGGACGCGGGCGGTCACGGTGTCGAAGAACGCGTCCGCGGTGAGCTCCACCCCGGCCGCGGTGAGTCCGGCGGCGATGGCACGGGCCCTGTGGTGGGTCCGCACGGCGATGTCGCGCAGGCCGGCCGGGCCGTGGTAGACCGCGTACATGCTGGCCATCACGGCCAGCAGCACCTGCGCGGTGCAGATGTTGCTGGTCGCCTTCTCCCGGCGGATGTGCTGCTCCCGGGTCTGCAGGGCGAGCCGGTAGGCCTGGTCGCCGTCGGCGTCCTTGGACACGCCCACCAGGCGCCCGGGCAGCGAGCGCTCCAGACCGGCGCGGACCGCGAGGTAGCCGGCGTGCGGGCCGCCGAAGCCGAGCGGCACCCCGAAACGCTGGGTGGTGCCGGCCGCGATGTCGGCGCCGATCTCGCCCGGGGCGCGCAGCAGGGTCAGCGCGAGCAGGTCGGCGGCGACCGTGACCAGGGCACCCTTGCCGTGTGCGGCCTCGACCAGGGCAGCGTGGTCGCGGATCGCCCCGGACGCGCCCGGGTACTGCAGGTGCAGGCCGAAGTACTCCTCGGGCAGTTCGCCGCCGTCGAGGTCGACGACGCGGACGTCGATGCCGAGCGGTTCGGCACGGGTCCGCAGCACGGCGAGGGTCTGCGGGAACGTGTCGGCGTCGACCGCGTACACGTTGCTCTTGACCTTGGAGGAGCGGCGGGCCAGCGTCATCGCCTCGGCGACCGCCGTGGCCTCGTCGAGCATCGACGCGTTCGCCGTGGTCAGGCCGGTCAGGTCGGTGACCATGGTCTGGAAGTTGAGCAGCGCCTCGAGGCGCCCCTGGCTGATCTCCGGCTGGTACGGCGTGTAGGCCGTGTACCACGCCGGGTTCTCCAGCACGTTCCGCTTGATCACCGCGGGCGTGTGGGTGCCGTAGTAGCCGAGCCCGATCATCGGGGTGGCGAGCACGTTACGGCCGGCGATCGCGCGCAGCTCGGCGATCGTCTCCTCCTCGGAGATACCGGCCGGCAGATCGAGGGTCCCGCGCCAGCGGATCGACGACGGGATCGCGGCGTCCATCAGCTCGTCGACCGAGTGGTACCCGATGGCCTTGAGCATGTGCGACTGCTCGCCGGAATCCGGGCCGATGTGGCGGGAGACGAACGGCGACGACGTCATGGGCAACTCCAAGGCGTGAGAAGGTCGAGAAGCAACCTCCCCCTCTGTCATACCCAGCCGGGCACTTCAGAGTCGCCTGCCTGTGCGGTCCTTTTGCCTGAGAGGTTCCGGGGAGGATTTGCCCCTTCGGCGCCGTGGTGGTCTCTCCCGCACAGGAGTTGCCGGCCCCGCTAACCTACCAGCGCACACCCTTGATCCAGCGAGTCCTAGGGTGTGCGATGTGACGTACTTCCCTGCCGCCGACCGCTACGCCTCGATGATCTACCGGCGTGCCGGTCGCAGTGGCCTCAAGCTTCCCGCCATCAGCCTCGGCCTGTGGCACAACTTCGGTGACGCCCGCCCCGCCGACCGTCAGCGCGCCATCGTCCGCCGCGCCTTCGACCTCGGGGTGACCCACTTCGACCTGGCGAACAACTACGGTCCGCCGCCGGGCAGCGCCGAGACCAACTTCGGCACCATCCTGGCCGCCGACTTCCGGCAGCACCGCGACGAGATGATCATCTCGACGAAAGCCGGCTACACCATGTGGGACGGCCCGTACGGCGACTGGGGCTCCCGCAAGTACCTGGTGTCGTCGCTGGACCAGTCGCTGAAGCGGATGGGCCTGGACTACGTCGACGTCTTCTACCACCACCGGCCCGACCCGGAAACCCCGCTCGAGGAGACGATGACCGCGCTCGACGCGATCGTGCGCTCCGGCAAGGCCCTCTATGTCGGTATCAGCAACTACCGCAGCGAGGAGGCCGCCCGTGCGGCCGGCATCCTGCGCGACCTCGGCACGCCGCTGCTGATCCACCAGCCGTCGTACTCGATCCTGAACCGGTGGATCGAGCACGACCGGCTGCTGGACACCCTGGAGGCGGCCGGAGCCGGGTGCATCGCGTTCAGCCCGCTGCAGCAGGGCCTGCTCACCGACCGCTACCTCGGTGGCATCCCGGACGACTCCCGGATCCGCACCAGCGTGTTCCTCAACGAGAGCGCCCTGGACAACAAGACCCTGGGCCGGTTGCATGCGCTCAACGACATCGCCAAGCGGCGGGGGCAGTCGCTGGCCCAGATGGCCCTGGCCTGGGCACTGCGCGACGAGCGGATGACCAGCCTGATCATCGGCGCCTCAAGCGTCGAGCAGCTGGAGAACAACGTCGCCGCACTCGCCAATCCGGCACTGGACCGCAGCGAACTCGACGAAATCGACGCGACGGTGCTGGACCTGTAGCCGTAGCCTCAGGCGTCATGATCGAGTACGTCGAACGGCACACGGCCCTCGCGGTCGTGGTCGGTTCCCGCGCCTACGGCCTGGCCGGGCCGGGCTCCGACCACGACCGCCGGGGCGTGTTCGTGGCGCCGACCCGCGACTTCTGGAGTCTCGACAAGCCGCCCACCCACCTCGACGGGCCGGCCGAGGAACAGTTCTCCTGGGAGATCGAACGGTTCTGCACGCTCGCCCTGCAGGCCAACCCGACGGTCCTCGAGGTGCTGTGGTCGCCGATCGTCGAGTCGATCACACCGGACGGTTCGTCCCTGGTCGCGGTGCGGCGCGCGTTCCTGTCGCAGCGGGTCGCCGAGACCTACGGCAACTATGCCCGTGACCAGCTCACCAGGGTCGCGTCCCGGCGGGAGCGGACCGGCGAGGTCAACTTCAAGCAGGCGATGCACATGATCCGGCTGCTGATGGCCGGCGCGCACGTGCTGCGTACCGGCGAGGTGCTTGTCGACGTGTCGCACCTGCGTGACGAGCTGCTCGCCGTCAAGCGCGGCGAGACGCCCTGGGACGAGGTGTCCGCGTGGGCCGCCCGGCTCCAGGACGAACTCGCCGGGGCGGCCGCCTCGACCGCACTGCCCCCGCGCCCGGACCGGACCGCCGTGGACCGGGTGCTCGTAGCCGTACGGGAAAGGAATCTCGAGTGACCCTCGACGTGCCGGAGTGGGCCGCGGACGCCGCGACCGCACTGCCGTATCCCCTGATCTTCGCCACCGTGAGCGGCGCGCACCTGTACGGCTTCGCCTCCGTCGACTCGGACCTGGACCTGCGCGCCGCGCACATCCTGCCCGCGCACGAGGTGGTCGGCCTGCGCACCGGCCCGGAGACCATCGAGCGGTCCGGCGACCGCGACGGCGTCGAGCTGGACATCGTGAGCCACGACCTGCGCAAGTTCGCGAAGCTCTTCAACAGCCGCAACGGTTATGTCCTGGAGCAGCTGCTGTCACCGCTGGTGGTGGCGACGTCGCCGCTGCACGAGCGGCTCAAGGCGCTGGCCCCGCGAATGATCACTAGCGGTCACGCCCATCACTACCTCGGGTTCTCGCACGGCCAGGAGCGCCTCTACCAGAGCACCGGACGGATCAAGCCGGCTCTGTACACGCTGCGGGTGCTGCTCACCGGCATCCACCTGATGCGCACCGGTGCGCTGGAGTGCGACCTGAACGTTCTCGGCGAGCGGATCGCCTACGTGCCGGAGCTGATCGCCGCGAAACGCGAGGCCGAGAAGGGCCCGATGCCGGCGCGGGCGGCCGCCTGTCTGGCAGCCGACATCCCGGCGCTGCGCGCCGAACTCGAAGAGGCGAGGGACAACAGCCACCTTCCGGGGTACGCGGACGCGAGCGCCGTGGACGAGCTGCACGACCTGATCGTCCGCACCCGGCTCGGTCTCTCCCCGACGTGATGTCGCCGATCGCCCACAGCTCCCGTGTCACGGTGGCCAATGCCCGGACGGCCTGAAAGGATCGACGGATGGAGTACCGGTACGTCGGGGGCAGCGGACTTCGAGTCAGCGAACTGTGCCTCGGCACGATGACATTCGGCAACGAGGCGGACGAGACGGCGTCGCACGCCATCCTCGACCATTACGTGTCGGCGGGCGGTGATTTCATCGACACCGCCGACGTGTACGCCGGCGGCGTCTCCGAGGAGATCATCGGCCGGTGGCTGGCCGGGCAGCAGCGCGACGCCCTGGTCATCGCGACCAAGGGGTTCTGGGCCACCGGTGACGCCGGCAACGACCACGGCGCCGGCCGGAAGCACCTCATCTCGGCGGTGCACGCCAGCCTGCGGCGCCTCGGCACCGACTACATCGACCTCTATCAGCTGCACTGCTTCGACGAGACGACGCCGATCGAGGAGACCCTGTCGACGCTCGACAACCTGGTCCGCGCCGGCCTGGTCCGACACCTGGGAGTCAGCAACTACGCGGCCTGGCAGCTGCAGAAGTCCGTCGACATCGCCCGGTTCCGCGGCTGGGAGCCGTTCGTGGCCGCCCAGCCGCTCTACAACCTCATCGACCGGGAGATCGAGACCGAACTCGTGCCGGTCTGCCGCAACGAGGGTGTCGGCATCATCCCGTGGTCGCCGATGCGGGGTGGCTGGCTCACCGGCAAGTACCGGCGTGGCATGACCTCGGCGCCGGCCGGCAGCCGCTGGGACGGCGACAAGCAGCCGTGGCTCGGCAACTGGCAGGACAGCGTCGACGAGCGCGTCTGGAACGTCACGGACGCCCTGATCGACGTCGCCGCCACGATCGGGCGCAGCCCGGCCCAAGTGGCGTTGCGCTGGCTGGCGCAGCGGCCCGGGGTGACCGCCCCGATCGTCGGCGCCCGCACCGTCGAGCAGCTGGCCGACAACCTGGGCGCCACCGGCTGGAGCCTCGACGAGAAGCACATGGAGCAGCTGACCGCCGCCGGGGAGCAGCCGCTGCCGTACCCGCACGCCTACATCGCCAGGTCGCCCCGGCGGCGTACTCCGTGAAGACCCTCACCACCAGCGACTGGGACGCCGGAGCCGGCAAGGAACGCCGTCACGAGGGTGTCCAGTTCTCCGCGCTGGACCTGTGCGAGACCGACCTGGAGGGCGTCGAGTTCTCCGGGTGCGTCTTCCGCGACGCCCGGTTCAACTGCTCGCAGCAGGCCGACGTCGCCTACCTGAACTGCCGCTTCGTCAACTGCAACTTCTTCGACGCGACGCTGACCAACTGCAAGGCCGTCGGCAGCACGTTCGAGGGCTGCACCTTCGACCTGACCACGGTCGACGGCGGCGACTGGTCGTTCATCGGGCTGCAACGCGCCGACCTGGGCACCGCCACGTTCACCGGGGTCCGCATGCGCGAGGCCGACCTGACCGGGGTCCGCGCCCGCAACGGCACCCTGCGCGGACTGGACCTGTCGGCGGCGCAGCTGACCGGCGCCGACTTCACCGGCTGCGACCTGCGCGGCACCGACCTGCACGCCTTCGATCCGCGCACGCTCGAGCTGCGGGACACGGTCATCACCGCCGACCAGGCGGTGGTGCTGGCGATGGCGCTCGGCCTGCAGATCCGCGACGCATGAGCCGCACCACGCCCCCGCGACCGTTCGACGTCGCCGCCGTCTTCCCCGAACTGCGCGAGCACGCGGCGACGGTCACCCGCCTGCATCCGCGGCCCGGGGATCCGACCGCCGCGGACAGCTCGGTGGGCGGCCCGCTGCTGTGGCCCGCCGCCGAGCCGTGGCCGCACTGCTCCGACGGCGAGGAGCATCACGCCGACACTCTGCTGACACCCGGGGCGATCCGGCACAAACGGGGCAACCTGACGGCCGCGAGAGGACGCGACCTCACCGATGAGGAGCGCGCCGGGATCCCGGCGTGGGACTACTCCGAACCGGAGCGTCTCCTGCGGCAGCCCGTCCCGATGGTCCCGGTGCTGCAGCTGCACCGGCGGGACGTGCCGGGCTTCCCCGGCCCGGACGACTGCGACCTGCTGCAGGTGGTCTGGTGCCCGCTCGACCATCCGGAGGACGACTTCAACCCCCGGCCGCGGGTGTACTGGCGACGCGGTGCCGACATCACCGACCGGCTCCCCGCGCCGCCCGAACCGGCGGTGGTCGCCGACCGTTATCTGCCCCTGCCCTGCGTGCTGCACCCCGAGCAGGTCGTCGAATACCAGGACAAGGACCTGCTGCCCGAGGACCTGGCGGCCCGGATCAGCGACTGGGAGGAGGAGACCGGGGCCGACTACTTCTTCGATCTGGCGCTGGCACCCGGCTGGAAGGTCGGCGGGTTCCCCGACTGGTCGGTGTCCGGTCCGCAGGACGTCCGGTGCGGGGAGTGCGGCTCGGCGATGGTCCTGCTGCTCAGTGTCGCCAGTGGCGAGTGGGCGGCGGAGGGCGTGAGCTGGCGCCCGGTCGAGGACCCGCCCGATGCGCCGTGCGACCCGACCGAGGTGGTGGTCGGCCGGGCCTCGGATCTGCACATCTTCCGCTGCCCGGTCTCCTTCGGTCACCCGGTCGCCACCGCCTCGCAGTAACGCCGCGGCAGCAATCGGGAGGGCTCACGACAGTGGGGTGGCCTCCCCCGTGGGATGTGAGCGGAGCATGCCGTCGGTGGCGCACTCGTGGGCGAACACGGCCGCCGCGACACTCGCCGGGTCCAGAGTGACCACCACGTGCCCGCCGTCCTTGCCGGCACCGGTCCGCTGGATCTCCGCGCCGATCAGGGCCAGCGTGGCGGCGAACGACCGCACGTACTCCTGTTCGCCCGACTCGTCCCCCGGCGAGTCGGTCTCGTCGCGTTCCCAGGTGCGGACGGCGGCTTCGGCGGCCTCACGGGGCAGGCGGACGGTCAGCGGCGGAAGTTGCCCGGCCAGGTGAGCGCCGATGACGGCAAGAAGGCGGGCGTCGTCCCGGTATCGACGCTGTGCGGAGGTCTCGGCCATGATCGGCAGGATAGTCACTATCCGGCCACGAAGTCCCATACCGGCAGTCCCCTAACACCCGCTAGAGCATCCTAGGAATCTAGGTGTTTGCCTTCGGTACGGTGTGCCGGTTTACGCTGATGGCATGTCTGTGAGTGCCGCTCCCGTTACCCACCTCGCCCGGCCGCACCGGCCGGTGGTCGTGGCCGGCACCCTCAGCGAGTTGCGCGGCCCCACGACCGGCTTCGCCGAACTGCCGCTGCGCCTGTGGTGGCACCCGCAGCGGGCCTTCGACCTGAGCCAGCACACCATGCTCCTGTGGATGTATGAGAACGTCCTTCGCGAGGCCATCCGCATAGACGAGCTGCGCGACCACCTCGACGGCGCCACCCTGGTGCGCCTCTGGCCGGAACTCAACCTTCCCCGCGGCGTCCGTGCCGCCTGGGAGGCTCGCCATCCCCGGCTACGCACCCGCGCCGCCGCCTGACCTCGCAGCGCGTCGCTCGTGTGCGACGTGCGGGGAGTGTGCCAACCTGGGCGCGTGAGTGTCGACGACTTCTACCGGGACGTGGCCCGCATCGCCCTGGCCGTCGCCGACAAGCACGGCTTCGTGCTCGGGGGCGGTGTGGCGTGGCTGGTCAACGGGCTGGTCGCGCGGCCCACCGAGGACATCGACCTGTTCACCGACACGGCCGGTGGGGTGGCCGCCGCCGCCGGGGAGGTCACGTCGGCCCTGTCCGCGGCCGGCTACCGGGTGGTACGGGAGGACGCCGACGAACTGTTCGCCGGCATGGACGCCGACATCCAGGAGTTCCTGGTCGCGGGCGAGCACCGGGCGCTGCGCCTCACGCTGTGCCGCCTGGACCGGCATCGCACTCCGGTCGTCATGGACGTGGGACCTGTCATGCATCTCGACGACCTGGTCGCCACGAAGGTGGCCGCCCTGGTCAACCGCCGGGAGGTTCGCGACTACATCGACGTGGCGGCGGCTCTGGAACGCTATCCCCTCGACCGGATCCTCGATCTGGCACACGCGGCCGACCCGGCGCTCGACCCGGAGGACATCGCCGACGCGGGCCGCTACCTGGATCGGCTCGACGACGCACGGTTCGCGCTCTACGGTCTGGACCGGGAGGCGATCGCCACCCTTCGCGCGCGGCTGCGGGACTGGCCGCGCTCCTGAGCACCGGTCCCGTCGTCCGCGAGCCGGGACGGCGGCTGGCGCGGGGCCGCCGGCGCGGTCTGGTGAACCGGTTAATCGAGCCGTTCGCCGATCCGGCAGGATGATGGTCATGGCGACGATTCTGATAACCGGCTCGAGCGACGGCATCGGGCGGCACACCGCGGAGATCCTGGCGGCTGACGGGCATCGGGTGACGTTGCACGCCCGCACCGAGCGCCGTGCCGAGGACGCGCGCACGGCTGTGCCACAGGCGCACGACGTGATCGTCGGAGACCTGGCCTCCCTGGCCCACACCCGTGAGCTGGCCGCCCAGGCGATCGAGGCCGGCCCGTTCGACGTGGTGATCCACAACGCCGGCATCGGTGGCGGGCAATCCGCTCCGGAGATCACCGAGGACGGACTGGAGCGGATCTTCCAGGTCAACACGCTCGCCCCGTACCTGTTGACCGCGCTGATGCCGACGCCGGCCCGCCTGATCTACCTGACCTCCGGGCTGGAGGCGAACGGGCGGGCACGCCTCGACGACGCGCAATGGCGGACCCGGCAGTGGGACGGCATGCAGGCCTACAGCGACTCCAAGCTGTACGACGTGATGCTGGCCTTCGCGGTGGCCCGGCTCCGGCCCGGCACCCTGAGCAACGCGGTCGACCCGGGCTGGATCCGCACCCGGCTGGGAGGCCCGGACGCCACCGACGACCTGCCGGAGGGTGCGGAGACCCAGGTCTGGCTCGCCACCTCGGACGAGCCGGCGGCCACGGTGACCGGCCACTACTTCAAGCGCCGCACGTCCCTGCCGGCGAACCCGCAGGCGTACGACGAGAGCCTGCAGGAGCAGCTGCTCACCCTCTGCGCGGACCTCACCGGCGTCAAGCTCCCGGCCTGATCACCGGCCGGCGGCTCAGCGCTCCCCTGCCTCGGCTGGTACGTACGGCTTGCACCCGGTTTGTAGATTGCCCGCCATGATCATGGAGGTGCGCCGCCGATGCCGCCCATGCAGATTCGCGCCCGGCGCCGACCGGTTGACAGCACGCGAGCCGGCGGTTCTCTCGTCGCAAGGCCGAGGGCTGTGACGCGAACGTGGCCGACGGTCAGCCGGCGGGCGGTGCTCGGGGCTGCGGCATTCCTACTGGCCGGGTGCACCCAGGAGGGCGAGAAGGCGACCACCTCGGCGCGCCCGTCCGTCAGCCCTCCGGACGCCGCCCCCAGGCCTCCCTCGGCCACCGTGTCCGGGGCGACGGAACGTCACGGCCGGCTCGTTGAACTGGAGCGCAGGTTCGGCGCACGGCTGGGGGTGTATGCGGTGGACACCGGTACCGGTGTCACCGTTGCGCACCGGGCGGACGAGCGATTTCCGTTCTGCTCGGCCTTCAAGGGGCTGGCGGCCGCCGCGGTCTTGAACAGCACCCCCATGGCGAGGTTGAACCAGCGGATCCGGTTCACCCGGGCTGACGTGGAGCCGAACTTGCGGAACTCCGTCAAGACCCGGGAAAGGGTGGCCACCGGGATGACGCTGGGCGAGTTGTGTGACGCCGCGATTCGTTTCAGCGACGGCACGGCCGGCAATCTCCTCGTCCGTCAGCTCGGTGGTCCGGCTGCGCTGACGGCCTACCTGCGGACGCTCGACGACACCGTGACTCTTGCCGAGCGGACGGAGCCGGCGCTCTGGCGCGACTGGACGCCCGGAGACCAGCGCGACACGACTTCCGCGCGTGCCATCGGTACGGACTATCACCGGATCGTCGCCGGCGACGCTCTTCCCGGCGACGCCCGGGCCTACCTTCGTGACCTGCTGGAACGTGCCGACGAGACGCCCAGCAGCCGGAATCGGATCCGGGCCGCCGTGCCGCCGGGATGGATCGTGGCCAACAAGACCGGCACCGGAGGCAATTACGGTCCCGCCAACGACATCGCCGTCGTGTGGCGGCCGAAGCCGGCCGAACCCCTGATCATCTCCGTCATGTCGCACCGGACCGGCCGCGACGCGGAGCCCGACAACACTCTCGTCACCGAAGCCGCGAAGTACGCACTGGACAGGATCACCTGAGTATGGCCGCGGGCCGTACATCGATCGCCGCTCTCGGTGTCCTCATGGTCGTCGAGGTCATTCACCTGTTCCTGGCCATCGGCTATTACGAGGACCGGATAACCGTCGTCACCCATGGCCTGCCGGATGTGTGGCCGGCCGCGTTCGCGTATGCGTTGTCCGACCATGTCGTGGACGAGCTCGGGCACGTGTCCGGGCTTGCCGTCGAGGCGAACACGGTCAGCGGACTCATCTGGCTGACCTCGATGACCGTTGCCGTGACCGCCGTGGCGATGTGGCTGCGCCGGGTCCCGGTGAGACCGCGATGGGACAAGGCGACCCTCGGCTGGCTCACCGGTGCGGTGGTGTTGAAGGTGGTGTCGGCCGTCTACAACACCGTCGCGGCACCTCCCGGGCCATCCGTCGGCGGAGTGCTGGCCACCCGGCCGGTCGCGTACTCACTGTGGATGGTGTCCACCGTCGTCCTCGTGGTCGCCGCCTGGCGCCTGATGCGTACGATCCAGCGCACCACGCGTTGAGTGGGTCGCACCTTCCGTAGCGGCATGTGGTCAAGTGGACCTGCTCCCTTGAGGGAAGGTCCCTGCTGGTGCATTCGTCTGTCATGCCGCCCCGCCGAGTCAGGATCGGTGACGCGGCGGCCTTCGCCGGCAGCACGCCGCGGGCGATCCGCCATTATCACGAGATCGGCCTGCTCCCCGAGCCTGAGCGGGGCGGTGACGACCGTCGCCGCTACGGGTACGAGGACATGATCCGCCTGCTGTGGATTCGCAGGATGGCCGACGCCGGGATCGCTCTGGACGACATCCGTGACGCCTTCAGCAGCGGCACGGCGTCCGCCGGTGCGGACAGCGGAGACGTCATCGAGGGCATCCTCGAGCGGTTGGAGGAGACCCTCGCCGACCAGGAGGCCGAATTGCGGCGGCAACGGCGATTTCTCCCCCGCCCGCCGGCGCTGCATGGAACTGGCCGAGGAGGTGTCGGCCCGGGCCCGGCTCCGGGAGGTCAGTCCCAGAAACATTCCAGGTGGCCGGACGTCTCGATGATGTCCGCGTCGGCGCAGAACTCGAGGTCGGCGCGCAACGAGTCGTCCATCCGCGGCGCCCAGACGGTCTCCAGCGACACCCGGTAGTCGTCCCGGTCGGGGGTGACCGCGTAACCCTGCGCGTAGGTGCCCGGGTGGTCGCAGACGAACTGGAAGATGTCCCAGGCGGACGGGGCAGCGTTCTGCCGGTCGTCCGGATCGAGCCACTTCCCGTCGAGCAGCGCGGCCAGCCCGGCGGCGTCCAGCGGGCCGAAGAATCCGGCGCTACCGGTGAAGGTCTCGCCATTGCTCCAGTCCGCAGGCGACCGCGACGGCGGCGGAGACGGCGAGACTCATCGATCGGCGCACCGGGAGAGTATGCCGGGTTTCGACCTGCCCGCTCGGGAGGCCTTCACGCGGCCCACCGGCCGGTCAGACCGGGACGGCAGACCGGGACGGCAGGAAAGGGAACGCCGGTACGTCACTCAATACCGGTAGTGGATATCGGCGTGTCCACTTGCGCCCAGGAAGTTGCTCACCGGCACGCCGATGCTCTCCTGTTGCCCTGGCGTCCACACGACGTTCTCGTCGGAGCCACCGGCGCTGGAATTGGCACCATCGTTGCCGGAGGTGCCGTCAGCGCACTGGAACAGCACGGTGTTGTAATCGAGTCGAACCGTGAAGAAGAGCGGATAGGAACCATTGCCGTCTCTGGTTCCGAGACTGACGGTGCCCGTAGCGTTTGCAAACGGCGGGGCGGAAGCTGTGCCCTTGCAGCCGAAGGTGTCGCTGTATTCCATGGAGACCGTTGCGTCCTGCGGGACGTGGTAGCCACAAGGGCCGTCGGGGGAACATGGCCCCTGCTTGGTCGCAGCGAAGCTCACCCTGTCGATACGAGTCTCGTCCTTGTGGAGCTCAAGCGTGAAGCTGATTCTCATCTGCTGAGGAAAAGGGTCTTCGTCGTGCGGTGCGACAGCTGAATGAATGCCCCTGCCGGGATGCGAGTCAGATGTTCCGGCGGGCTGAGCCGCGGCCCGGTTCGGCTCCATCGTCATCACCGGCGAAAGCGAGCTCAGGAGAAGGAACATCGCCGTTGCTCCAGCACTGCGGCCTGAACGATTGTTCGCCAGCATGCCGCCGAGTGTAAGGGAGATGAGAAACCTAATATGTCCAAAACAGGAGAAACCGCTCGCGGGGCCTGCTCTGATGGCGCCGCCACCGTACTCGCCGGGCGGTGTTGCGACGACCGCCTGGATCGGTCCCCGGTGCGATACGGCTCCGGCCCGGCACTGACGTAGGGTCCGATCATGGACGTGGTCGTGGTGGGTGCCGGGATCGCCGGCCTGTCGTGTGCGCGGGCACTGGCCGAGGGCGGCGCCCGGGTCCGGGTCGTGGAGCGTGGCCGGGTGGTCGGCGGCCGGCTCGCCAGCAAGCGTTACGACGGCCGGTACGCCGACATCGGCGCCGCCTACCTGGTCGCCGACGACCCCGATTTCACGGCTCAGGTCGCGTCGTGGCAATCGCGAGGGCTGGCCCGCCCGTGGACGGACACGTTCCGGGTGCATCCCGGGACCACGACGACCGGGCCGGTACGCTGGGCGGCTCCCGGCGGACTGCGAACGCTCGCCGCCGATCTCGCCGAGGGCCTCGACGTGCGGCTGTCGGCGCCGGTGGACGAGGTGCCCCGCGACGCGGACGCCGTGGTTCTCGCGATGCCGGGCCCGCAGGCGCTGCGACTGGCACCGCCGCCGGGGATCGTCGCGGCGGCGTCCGCGCAGGTGTGGCGGCCGGTGATCGCCGCGGTCCTGACCTACCCGTCCCGGGAGTGGGAGGCGTTCCCCGGCGCATTCGTCAACGACCACCCCGTGCTGGCGACCGTCTGCGACGACGGCGACCGCCGCGGCGACGGCGCCCCGGTCCTGGTCGCCCACTCCACCGCGGAGCTGGCCGCCCGGCACCTGGACGATCCGGAGGCGGCCGGACCGCTCCTGGCGGAGGCGGCCGGTGAGCTGCTCGGCATCTCCGCGGTGCCGCGGGTGGACGTACATCGGTGGAGTTTCGCCCAACCCGAGGCGACGGACGGCACCTTCGCCGTGGACGGCCGGGTGTGGCTCTGCGGCGACGCGTTCGGCCGTCCCCGTGTACAGACCGCGTGGATGTCCGGCCGGGCCGTCGCCCATGCCCTGCTCAGCTGATCAGGCCGCGGACGGCGCGTCCGGGACGTCGGCCTGGTAACCGGCCGCCTGCATGGTGAACAGCTGGGCGTACAGGCCGCCGGCCGCCAACAGTTCGCGGTGCGTTCCGGACTCGGTGAGCGCGCCCTGGTCGAGCACGAAGATCTGGTCGGCGTGGGTGATGTTGGCGAGCCGGTGGGTGATCAGGATGGTGGTGTGCTTGCCCTGGCGGCCGCGCAGGGCTCGGAACAGCGCGTCCTCGGCTCGGGGGTCGAGGGCCGACGACGGCTCGTCCATGATCAGCAGCGGGGCGTCGCGGAGGAACGCGCGCGCCGCGGTGATCCGCTGCCACTGACCGCCGGAGAGGTCCTGGCCGTCCTTGAACGTACGGTCGAGCAGGGTGTCGTAGCCGTGCGGCAGTTCCTCGATCATGTCGTGAGCGGCGGCCAGGGCGGCGGCGGCCTCGATGCGCCCGGCGTCGGCCGGTGCGTCGACGTCACCCATGGCGATGTTCGTGGCGGCGCTGAACGGCCACTTGTTGTGTTCCTGGAGGGCGACCGCGATGTGGGCCAGCAGACCGGCGGTGTCCCATGCGGCGTACGGCCGGTCGTTCCAGGAGACCGTGCCGGCGGTCGGGGTGCGCAGCCCGGCGATGATCGCGGCGAGGGTGGACTTGCCGGAGCCGTTCTCGCCGACGAACGCGACCGTCTCGCCGGCGCGGACGGTGAGGCTCACATCGTCGACGGCGGGCCGGTCACGGTCCGGGAACCGTAACGTCACGCCGGAGACCGCCAGCACGCGCAGCGTCTCCGGGGCCGGACCGGTCGCATCGGGTTCCGGCGGCAGGTGGCGGCCGGCGGCGGTGAGGAACCGCACGTACTCGTTGAAGAACTGTCCGCTGGCGTAGACCCGGTCGATCTGGAAGGTCACCTGCGCCAGCGACCGCTGGGCGGCCTGGACGGCGATCACGCAGGTCGCGGCCGCGGCGAGCGGGATCCGGCCGTTCAGCAGCAGCACCCCGAGCAGCACGTACACGCCGGTCAGGGCCATCCCGCCGACGGCCGCGCCGATGCTGGTGGTCGTGGTGACCCGCTGGGCGACCCGCAGTTCGACGGCGATCTGCGCACCCATCACCCGGTCGTAGAGACCGAGCAGAAAACCACGGAGGCCGTACGTCCGGAGTTCGGCGGCCGAGTCGCGTTCGGCCATCAGGCGCTGCAGCACCCACTGGCGGCGCCGCCGGGTGGAGCTGGCCAGATAGCTCTGGAAACGGACGTGCCCGGCGCGCAGGGCCGCGTAGCCGGTGGGGACCGTGGCCACCAGCAGGGCGAGCAGCAGCGGGTGGACGGTGAGCACGGCGACCGTGACGGCGATCAGGCTGACCAGGCCGGCGAACAGGTTCATGGTGTCCTGCACCAGCTCGATCGCCGCCTCGGTGCCGCGGGTGCCCCGTTCCATGCCCTCGGCGAACGCGTCGTCGTCGAAGGCCTTCAGCTCCACGGCGGTGGTGTGCTCGAACAGTTCCCGTTCGACCAGGACGTGCACGCGCGGGGTCAGCCCGTTCAGCGCGTACCCGACGGCCATGCCGAGCGTGCCGCGGATCGCCGTCGCGGCAGCCAGCATGACCAGCGCGGGCATCGCGGCCCGCACCCGGTCGGGGGTCGGGCCGCCGGCGAACAGTTCGATCAGGACTCGCTGGGTGGCGATCAGGCCGAAGGCCGCCATCGACCCGGCGCCGATCGTCGCGACGGTGACCAGCAGGGTTCGGGTCCGGTCGGCGCGCCACGCGATGCGGACGGCTTTGCGGATCAGGCCGGGGAGTTCGGCGAACAGGCCCAGCATGCCGGCGTCGGCGCGGGCCCGGACGCCGGTCTCCCACCAGCTGGGCCGTAGTTCGGGGAGGACTGCGGGGCTCGCGTCGGCACGGAGGCCGGGGATCCGGGTCACCCCTCAAGCGGTACCCGACCGGGGCGTCGCGTTCTGTCGGGCGCACGACCCCGGGCCCGGATCCGGGCCCGGCACGGACCGGTTGTCCGGCGCCGGCCGGATCGATGCCCGGGACATCAGTCAGCGACGCCGGTGAAGCCGTGCACCTTCTCCAGCCGCAGCCGGACCAGCAGCTCGCCCTCGACGGCGTTGCGGGCGCCGTAGCCGGGGGCCAGTTCGCCGCCCATGTAACGCTCGGCGATCCGGGTGGCCCAGACCAGCATCTCGTCGAGGTCGGTACTGATGGTGACCGGGCCGCGGACGGTGACGTAGGCGTAGGGCGCAGACTCCTCGTCGACGCAGACGGCGGCCCGGCCGGTACGGATCAGCGCGCGACCCTTGACGGTGTCGGCGCCGGTGTTGAACACCAGGTCGTCACCGTCGAGGACGAACCAGATCGGCACGACGTGCGGGGTGCCGTCGGCCCGTACCGTCGCCAGTTTCCCGGTCCGCGTGCCGGCCGTGAGGAAGTCGCGGAGCTCGGCCGTCGTCATCGCTTTCGCCATGGTGGCATTCTGCCGCCGTCAGGGCCCGCGCTGGATCTTTTGTCGTACCCGGCAGGTAGGTTCCGCCGCGTGAACAACACGGGGGTGCGGGACCTGATGGCGTCGGAGGACGTGTTCGTCATGCCGGAGGAGTGGCTGGATCGGCTGCATCCCCGGCGCGGTGGTGCCGGCGTGCGGCCGTACACGGCCGATCCGTGGTCGCGCGACCAGGTGGAGCAGCTCACCACCGGGGCACGCGACGAGCTGGACCGCATCCTCGCCGCTCCCTCCACGTCGCCGGCCGTCCGGGAGGCTGCGGTGCGGTGGCTGGCCGGTACCGCCGACCCGGCCGGGGCCGCCGCCGTCGCCGCGATGGCGACCCGCCACCGGGAGGGCATGACGGCGTTCGCGGACGTGTGGATCGCCGACCACGGGCTCCTGTTCTCCGCCCTCGCCGCCATCGGGAGGGCATCGCTGCTGATCATCGATGACGCTCGGCCCCGGCCACGACACGACCCGTCAGCGAATCCGGGCATCAGGCATCGGCTGACGTCCGACCCGGGCTACCGCTCACCGGCGGCGCTGGCGGCGCTGCTGAGAGTGCGGGCTGCGCTCGCATCCGCACCACCGGACGAGTTCGACCGGGTGGCCGAAGCGGTGACGGCCCACCGCTCAGGTGTGCCGTACGTGCGGGCCGCCTGTTCGGTGCTGATCCCGAGCCCGGAGCTGGTGGCGCAGGATGTCGCCGACGCGCTGGCCGCCGGCGACGTCCCCCGGTGCCTGATGCTGCTTCATGCCGCGGGCACACCGTCGCAGGCGCTCGCGCTGGCCCAGGCGGTCGAGCCCGATGTGCTCGGCGACAGCGACGAGCTGCCGATCACGCTCGTGGACGGTGCCGGCCCCGGGGCCGCGACGGCGCTGTTCCACTGGCTCGACCGGCGCTTGCGGTACTACCCCGGGCAGGTCACCGCCGAAGGCCTCCTGCCGGTGCTCGCCGCACTGCCCGGCGACGACGTCATGCGCGGCCTGCTGGCCCGGTCCGGGCAGCGCAGTGTCCGGATGGCACTGCTGAGGGCGGCCGAGCGTTACCCGGCACGCGCCTTACGGATCCTCGCCGAGGAGGATGACGACCTGCTGCGGGTGCATGTGGCCAGGCACCCCGGCCTTGTCGAGCAGGTCATGCCGCTGCTGAGCCCGGTGGCCGGCGGGCGGGTGCGGGCCATGGTGGGCGCCCGGGACGAGGTGGCGGCCGCTCCCCGGTCCGCGGTGCCGCCGGTCCTGACCGACCCACCGTGGCAAACCCGGGGCAAGGGTGCCAGGCCGCCGGTGGTCACCGGCCTGACCTGCCCCGATCCGGCAACGGCGAACTGGTCCACCGGCGAGCGGCAGGAGTGGGCACAGAGCGCGACCCTGCCTCCGGACGAGCACGCCACGGACTGGGCCGCCCTGGCGGAGAAGATCCTCAGCGGCAAGGGCCGGTGGAACGACCCGAGCAGGCTCTTCACCGCGGGGCCGGAGGAGGTGGCCCGGCCGGCGCTGGCGCGATGGCAGCCGCGCACCGACTGGGACTCCCCCTACTGGCTGCGGGTCACGGCCGGCCGGTTCGAGACGGATGCCCTGCCCGCACTGCTGACGCTCGCCCGCTCGGCACCGGCCGACTACGGACCGCTGCTGATGCCGTTCGTGTCGACCGAGTTGGCGACCCTGATGGCCGACTGGTCGGCGCGCCTCAAGTCGGTGCGCCGCCTGGCCCGGCAGTGGCTGCTGCGGCATCCCGCGGCCGCCGCCCGCGCCCTGATCCCGGCGGCGCTGGGCAGGGCCGGCACGGCCCGGCGGCAGGCCGGACGCGCCCTGCAGTTGCTGCACGAGCACGGCCACAGCGGGGACATCCGGACAGCCGCCGCGGGGTACGGCCCGGCCGCGGCCACCGGTGTGCAGGCGCTGCTGGCCGCCGATCCGCTGGCCGCTCTGCCGGCCCGGATGCCGGTGCCACCGGAGTGGGCGGCACCCGCCGTGCTGCCGCCGGTACTACTGCGTGACGGATCCGGAGCGCTACCGGCCGAGGCCGTCACCAACCTGGTCCGGATGCTGATGATCTCGCGGTTCGACGAGCCGTACGCCGGCCTGGAACCCGTGCGGCGGGCCGTCGATCCGGCCGGGCTCGCCGCGTTCGGCTGGGCCCTGTTCGAGATGTGGCAGGCCACCGGTGGCCTCGCCCGCGACGGCTGGGTGCTGGACGCGGTCGCGCTGACCGGTGACGACGCAACCGCCCGGCGGATCACTCCGCTGATCATGTCGTGGCCCACCGAGGGCTGGACGGCCAAGGCGGTCACCGCCCTGTCCGTGCTGGTCGGCATCGGCACCGACGAGGCATTCCTGCACCTGCACCGGATCTCGCAGCGCGCCAAGTCCGGGCCGCTGCGCAAGGCTGCCGCCGCGCGGCTGACCGAGGTCGCGGAGGGACTCGGGCTCACCGCCGACCAACTCGCCGACCGGCTGGTTCCCGACTTCGGCCTCGACACCGACGGCCGTCTGCAGCTCGACTTCGGGACACGGCAGTTCGTGGTGGCCTTCGACGAGCAGTTGCGGCCGTACGTCACCGACGGCGACGGGCGGCGGCTCAAGGCGCTGCCCCAGCCGGGCGCCCGAGACGACGCCGAACGGGGTGAGGCGGCCCATCAGCGGTTCTCCGCGCTGAAGCGCGGTGTCCGCAAGGTCTCGGCCGAACAGATCCGGCGGCTCGAGCAGGCCATGGTCGCGGGCCGGCGGTGGTCGGGGGCGGAGTTCCGGCGCCTGTTCGCCGACCATCCGCTGATGTGGCAGCTCGGGCGGCGGCTCGTCTGGGCGCGCTTCGACGACGGCGGAGCGGTGGTGGGAACGCTGCGGATCGCCGAGGACCGCACCTTCGCGAACGTCGACGACGAGCCGGTCGTGGTCGGTTCCGGCGATGTGCTCGGTGTGGCGCACCCGCTGCACCTCGGTGCGGATCTGGCCGGGTGGTCCCGGTTGTTCGCCGACTACGAACTCCTGCAGCCGTTCCCGCAGCTCGGACGGCCGGTGTTCGCCCTCTCCGACGCGGAGCGGACAGCCGGGCGGATCGAGCGGTTCGAAGGCACCACCGTCGCCACGACCCGGGTCCTCACGCTGGACCGGCGCGGCTGGCGCAGGCAGGACGCGGTGAACGCCGGGATCCAGCCGGGCTTCGACCGGGTGATCGGCCCGGAGCAGGTCCTCACCGTCCACCTCGATCCGGGCATCGTCGGACAGGTGGGTTTCGAGCCCGAGCAGAAGCTGGCCGCTGTCTACCTGCACGACGGCACCGTGGACCCGTGGAGCGTCACCGGTGGGAACGTCCTTGCGCTCGGCGGCCTCGACCCGATCGTGGCGTCGGAGATCCTGCGCGACCTGACCGACGTCACGGGCTGACGGCCCCGGTCAGCCGGTCAGGCTTTCGGACAGCTCCCACAGCCGGCGGCCGATCGCCGGGTCGGTGGCGGCCGCCGACAGCCGGACCGGGACCGGATGGCCACGCAGTTCGCCGGGTCCGTCCGGGCCGTAGAGGACGCCCGCCTCGGCGGCCGGGGCGGCGGCGGCGAACAGCTGCGGCCAGGCGCCCCGGTCGGCGGGCTGGGCGATCAGCGGATTGCCGAGGCGGTCGAGCAGGAACCGCCACATCGGGGTGGTGGCCGCGGACTGGAGTCCGGTGCGGGTGTACCCCGGGTGGGCCAGGATGCTGCGCACCGGGCTGCCGGCCGCGGTGAGCCGCCGGTGCAGTTCCACGCCGAAGACCGCGTTGGCCAGTTTGGACCGGTTGTAGGCACCCATCGGCGAATACCGGCCACCGCCGTCGAGTGGGGTGCGCGCCTGCCGGTGGTTGACCGAGGTGACCGTGACGACCCGCGGGTCCCGGCCCGCGGCCAGCAGGTCCAGCAGGCGGTGGGTGAGCGCGAAGTGCCCGAGGTGGTTGGTGGCGAACTGCAGCTCGTGACCGTCCGGGGTGAGCGTGTGCGGCGGGGCCATCACCGCGGCGTTGTTGATCAGGACGTCGAGGTGCCGGTACCGGTGGTGGAGAGCGTCGCTGAAGGCCTGTACCGACGTGCGGTCGGCCAGGTCGAGGTGGTGGGCCTCCGCGCCGGCGGGAGCCCGGCCGGGGTCGCGGACGCCCGCGATCACGTGGGCTCCCCGGGCCAGCAGGGCCGTCGTGGTGGCCCGGCCGAGTCCGCCGGCGGCGCCGGTGACGACGAAGGTGCGGCCGGTCAGATCGGGGAGGTGTTCCGCTGTCCAGCGAGAAGTCATGAGACCCAAGGTGCCATTCGTGACACTGAGTGTCAAGCCAGGCATGGCGTAGCATCAACGGATGGCATCCCGTTCCGACGGCACCCTCGCCGAACGCAAACGCCAGCTCGTCGCCGACGAACTTCGCGACGCTGCCCTCATGCTGCTGGCCACCAAGGGCTTCGACACGGTCACCGTCGATGACATCGCGGCCGCCGCCGGCGTCTCCCGGCGGACCTTCTTCCGGTACTTCGCCTCCAAGGAGGACGTGGTCGTACGCTGGCTCGCCGACATGAGCCAGGTCATCGTCGGCGTACTGGCCACCCGACCGCCCGCCGAGCCACCGTCACGGGCACTTCGGCACGCCGTCTGGGCGCCGCTCGCCCTCTGCACCGACCACCCCGACCACACCGAACGATCCCGGGTGGTCGCCCGGCTGATCCTGGACACACCCGCCCTCGAGGCCCGGTGGATGGAGTACCAGGTGCGGGTGCGCGCCGACCTGGCCGCCGAACTGGCCGCGCGGCACGGTCTCGACCCGCAGGCCGACGCCTGGCCGCGGCTGGCCGCCGGGATGGCGCTGCTCGCCCTCGACCAGGTGCTCCAGCAGTGGCGGCCGGACGACGACGAACACCGCCTCGCCCTGCTCACCGACGCGGCGTTCGCCGTACTTGCCCCGGCCTTCGACGCGCCGCTCCGGAGCGGGTGAGCACTCGCCCTCCAGGCGCCGCTCCGGAGCGGGTGAGCACCCGCCTTCGACGCACCACTCATGGGGGGGTGGACATCCGTCGCGCATTGACATATGTCGATTGCAGCGCTTACCGTCACGTCAGGAAAGCGCTTACCTGCAGCGTGCGGCCGGACCCACCGTTCCGGGCGCGCGCCGGACCGCCATTCCCCAGGGCCAGGTTCGCGGCGTCCCGCCCCATGCCGCCAACCCGGGCGGCACCCGTCCCCCACGGAGGATCCCCATGTCCACACGGAGAACCGTCCTCTCCGCCCTCTCCGCCGGCGTCATCGCCGCCAGCGGCCTCGTCGTCGCCACCCCGGCGCCGGTATGGGCCGCCGAGACCAGCCCGGTCGGCTTCGCCAGCTTGAACGGCGGCACCCCGGGCGGTTCGGCGTCGACAGTCGTCACCGTCACCACCGCGGCGGCGCTCAAGTCGGCGCTGAGCTCCGGCACGTCGCAGACCGTCCGGGTGTCCGGCCTGATCAGCATCTCGGGCATGTACAGCGTCGCCTCCAACAAGACGGTCATCGGCGTCGGCTCGGGCAGCGGCATCACCGGCGGCGGGCTCAACCTGTCCGGCGTCCGGAACGTGCGGATCCGCAACCTGGTGTTCCGCAACGCCGCGGACGACTCGATCAACGTCCAGAGCGGCAGCACCAACATCTGGATCGACCACAACGACCTGTCCAGCGGCTACGACGGGCTGATCGACATCAAACGCGGCTCGGACTACATCACGGTCTCGTGGAACCGGCTGCACAACCACGACAAGTCGATGCTGCTCGGACACAGCGACGACAACGGGTCGCAGGACATCGGCAAGTTGCGGGTGACGTACAAGCACAACTGGTTCGAAGGCACCGGGCAGCGCCACCCGCGGGTCCGCTTCGCCAACCCGGTCCACGTGCTCAACAACTACTACAGCAACATCGGCTCGTACGGGGTGGCGAGCACCGAGAACGCCGGTGTCCTCGTCGAGCGCAACTACTTCGAGAACGTCGGCAGCCCGACGATCACCCAGACCGGCGACTCGGCCCAGGGCAACCTGAGGGTGCTCAACAACTACCGGGTCAACTCGGGCACCGAGCAGGTCCGCAACGGCGCCAGTGTCGCGGCGATCCCCTACTCGTACACCCCGCAGGCCAACAACACGGTCAAGGCCACGGTGGTCGCCGGAGCCGGTACCGGCAAGATCTGATCCGTTCCCCGTCCGGCGGCGTCCGCTCCCTGAGTGGGCGCCGCCGCACGTCCAGCAGCGTCCACTTCCCGAGCGGCGCCCCTGCCCGTCCACCAGCGTCCACTTCCCCGAGCCGACGCCGCCGCCCGTCCAGATGACCCCCGCGAACCGGTCGCCGGCTGTCTTTTTTCACGGACCGCGCCTGCTCGGGTGACGCTCCGCAGCTCGAACCTGTGAATTCCCTAAGGACCAGGCGAAAGACCCGTACGACGTCTCGACGGCCACCTCCGCAGGACCTAGCGTTAACGACCCGGGAACAGCCGGGTGACTGGAGGTTTCCGTCATGGCCGCCAGCACGCTCGAGGTCATCACCGTCCCCGACGGCACGCTCGTCCTCCAGCCGCACGCCCTCCTCGCGGACGACGACGCCTCCCAGTTGCGCCGCGTTCTGATCCACGCCGTCCGGCACGTCCGGCCCCAGCGCCTGGTCCTCGACCTCGGTGCGGTGCTCGAACTCGGCCCGCTCAGCCTCGGAGCCCTGGCCGCCGCCTGTCACGTCGGCGACGCCCGCCACGTGACGGTCCTGTTCGACAACTGCGCCCCCGAGGTGGCGGCCCTCCTAACCGCCGCCGGCGTACCCACCCACCGCATCCGCCTCAAGTAACAACCCCCCGGCTGTGCACCACCGCCGTCTCAGCCCGCTCGAGACAGCGCGACACGCCAGCCGCCTCCGCACCACCGCCGTCTCAGCCCGGTCAATCCAGCAGCGAGCGCCAGCCAGGTCAACAGCTGGACGCCACCGCTGACTCAGCACGGCCAAGACAACGGTGATGCCCAGCCGACTTCGGACGGCTGGACGCCACCCCCGGCCTCGGGGCGGCCGAGACAGCTGGGCTAAGACGGCTGGACGCCACCGATGGCTCGGGGCGGCACGCCGGGCTTGGGCGGGTGGGCGTCGCTGCTGGCTCGGGTGGTTGAGGCGGCGGCGCGGCTGCGCCGGGGAGGGCGGGGAGGTATGGCGCCGGCCCGCATCGGGCGACTCGATGCGGGCCGGCGCGGTGCCGTACGGTCAGGGGTTGGTGTAGCCGAGGGCGTAGCCGCCGGAACCGCTGTAGGCGTGCACCCGCCAGCGGTAGTAGCCGCTCGTCCCGGAGTAGGTCACGGACTCGTCGGCGGTGGGCGTGGTGCCGCTCGCGACCGCGGTCCAGGCGCCGCCGCTCCACTTCTGCAGGTACAGGTCGAAGTCGGTGCCGGCCGGGCCGTCCAGGCAGGCACGGTGGCTGCCGGCGGCCGACGAGTAGTAGTAGCTGTTGTTCGGCTGGTAGGCGTTGCCGCCGCTGGCAAGCGAGCCGTTCACCGAGAACTCGTATCCGGTGCAGCCGGTCGGCGGGGTGGTCGGCGGGGTCGTGCCGCCGCCGCCGCTGGTGGTCAGCGTCCGGCCGTACGCGCTGAGGATCTCGTTGACCGGCTGGAAGTAGGTCGTGCCGCCGGAGGTGCAGTTGCCGGATCCGCCGGAGGTGACGCCCTGCGCCTGCTGGCCGCTGAGCCAGGATCCACCGGAGTCGCCGGGTTCGGCGCAGGCGTTGGTACGGGTCAGCCCCGAGACCGAGCCCTCGGCGTAGTTGACGGTCTGGTTGTAGGCCTGGACGGTGCCGCAGCGCCAGCCGGTGGTGGAGCCGGACCGGCAGATGGCCGCGCCGACGGCGGCGACCGTGGAACCGGCGACGATCACGTTGCCGCCGGAGTAGTTGTTGACCCAGGGCTGCGGGGTCCAGTTGGCGTTGACCGACACCCAGGCGTAGTCGTTGCCGGGGAACGAGGAGCCCTGGAAGGTGCCCTGCGCGACCCGGTTGAAGCCGGTCGTGCTGCTGCCGGTGCTGCCGCAGTGCCCGGCGGTGACGAACCCGCCGTTGACCGAGAAGCCCACGGAGCAGCGTCCGCCGCCGATGTAGTAGGCGTCGCCACCGCGTACGTCGTACAGCAGCCGGGGTTGTTCGTTCGTCGTTTCGATCCGGACCTGTTTCGCGTCGACGCCGCCGGCCTTGATGAAGGCTTTCGCGGCGGTGGTGCCGCCGCGCGCCTGGACGGTGACGGTGTTGTTCTTGACGTCGACGTACCAGCCGGGCACCGAGGTTGCGGGCGCTTTCGCGGCGGCGGCGTCGAGGCGTGCCTTGATCGTGTCGAGCTGACCGGCGCTGCGGCTGACCAGGACGGGCGTGGCACCGGCGGCGGCGACCTCGGCGGATCTGCCGCTGTCGGTGACGGCCACGATCAGCGACTTGGCGTCGGCGGTGAGCCATGCGCCGCCGAAGGCCGAGCCGAGCTGTTTGCGCAGCGCCAGTTCGGTGCGGCTGGCGTGCGCGTCGGACGCGATGCGGGTGCGGGCGGCGGAGGCGGTGAGGCCGAGGTCGCGCTGCATGGCGGCGAGCATCTCGGCGGAGGCGGCCTCGCCGGCGGGGGCGACGGGTGTCGGCCCGGAGGGTGCGGCACCTGCGGGCATGGCTATCAGGGCGGTGGTCAGTCCGGCCGGCAGCAGGATCGCTGCCGCCGCACCGGCGAGGACTCGGTTCATGATCCGGGACTCCCTCGGGTGGGCGGAGCTTTGTCACATCAGGTGGCCGTACCGTAGACCTGCATGAATTCAAGCCGGTAGATAGCTTCTGGCTCATATCGCGGCAACAATCGACACACGAGGCCCGTTGACAGGCGCGAATCTGTTAAGTCAACTTACTAAATGTCGTTCCTTCGCCCGCTGTTGTGCGGCGCCGCGGCCGCCTGACAGCGTCCGGCGACCACTATCGGTCCACGAACCTGAACTGGAACGGCACGATCGCGCCCGGCGCGACCACCGGCTTCGGCTTCAACGTCGTGAACGGCGGACTGCCACTGAACGGAGGTCCGCGACATCGGCGACGAGGGTGTGCACTTCCGCCGCTCGTCGTCCGGCGGCGTGCTGCGCAACTCCCGGATCGTCAACACCGGCCTGACCCAAACCGGCGTACGGCGAGGGCGTCTACCTGGGCTCGGCCAACTCGAACTGGCCCTGTTACGGCATCTCCGGCGGCGTCGATGCCTCGGACCGGATCGGCGTGCTCGACAACCGGATCGGGCCGGGTGTCGCGGCGGAGCACGTCGACATCAAAGAGGGCACGACCGGTGGCCTGCTGCGCGGCAACACCTTCGACGCCCGTAACCCTTTACTAATTGGAAAGTTTACTTAATATTAGGCGGCAGTTACGAACATCACTCCTCCGACCTAGGAGAAGTTCCTTGCTGGTTCGTCGAACCCTGACCAGATCCTCGGTGATCGCCGCCGCGCTCGTCGCGACCGCGGCGGCGATCGTCGGCCTTCCTTTGACCTCCGACGCCGCCGCCACCGACCACAGCGCCTGCCGGCCCGACGGCATGACACCGACCGCCGGTGTCGACACGCCCTACTGCCTGGCGTACGACACCGAAGGCCGGGAGACACTCGGCGCCGACCACGGCCGCCGCATCATCGGCTACTTCACCGGCTGGCGCACCGGCGCCGGCGGCCAGCCGTCGTACCTGGCCAAGGACATCCCGTGGCAGAAGGTCACGCACATCAACTACGCGTTCGCGCACATCGACGCCCAGAACCGGATCTCCGTCGGGGACGCGGGCGCCAAGAACGCCGCCACCGGCATGACCTGGCCCGGCGTGGCCGGTGCCGAGATGGACTCGGCAGTGCCCTACCAGGGGCACTTCAACCAGCTCACCAAGTTCAAGAAGCAGCACCCGGACGTCCGGACGCTGATCTCGGTCGGCGGCTGGGCCGAGACCGGCGGCTACTTCGACGCCTCCGGCGCCCGCGTCGGCAGCGGCGGCTTCTACACGATGACCACCAACGCGGACGGCTCGGTCAACCAGGCCGGCATCAACACGTTCGCCGATTCCGCGGTGTCCTTCATCCGCACGTACGGCTTCAACGGCGTCGACATCGACTACGAGTACCCCAGCTCGATGAAGGACGCCGGGCACCCCGACGACTTCGCGATCAGCAACGCCCGCCGGGCCGGCCTGAACCGCAGCTACCACGCGCTCATGAAGACACTGCGCGAGAAGCTCGACGCCGCCTCGGCCAAGGACAGCAAGTACTACCTGCTGACCATCGCGTCGCCGTCCTCCGGTTACCTGCTGCGCGGCATGGAGAACTTCAGCTCGCTGCAGTATCTGGACTACGTCAACGTCATGTCGTACGACCTGCACGGCGCCTGGAACGAGTACGTCGGACCCAACGCCGCGCTGTTCGACGACGGCAAGGACGCCGAACTTGCCGGGGCGAGCGTCTACTCGGCACAGCAGTACGGCGGCATCGGTTACCTCAACACCGACTGGGCGGCCAAGTACATGCGCGGCGCGATGGCGTCCGGGCGGATCAACATCGGTGTGCCGTACTACACCCGCGGCCACAAGAACGTGACCGGCGGCACCAACGGCCTGTGGGGCCGGGCCCGCGCCACCGGCACCTGCCCACGGGGTACGACGGCGTGTGGAGACGGCGCCCGCGGCATCGACAACCTGTGGCACGACCAGGAGGACGGCAAAGAGGTCGGCGCCGGCTCCAACCCGATGTGGCACGCCAAGAACCTGCAGAACGGGATCACCGGCAGCTACCTCGGCGCGTACGGGCTGACCCCGGCCACCGACGCCGAGGACAAACTGACCGGCACCTACACCCGGCACTACGACTCCACGCTGGTCGCGCCGTGGCTGTGGAACGCCGAGAAAAAGGTCTTCCTCTCCACCGAGGACGAACAGTCCCTGGCGGCCAAGGCGGACTACGTGATCGACCGTGGCCTCGGCGGTGTGATGATCTGGGAACTGGCCGGCGACTACCGCCTGGACAGCGCCAAGGGCGAGTACGTCATGGGCGACACCCTCACCACCACGCTGTACGACAAGTTCCGCAACGCGGCGAAGTCCGACGTCGTCAAGGCCACCCGGGCCATGCCGGCCCAGCGCCTCGACGTCCGGATCGAGCTGGTCGAGTACGCCCTGGGTGACAACAACTACCCGATCAACCCGAAGATGCGGATCCGGAACAACTCGGCGGTCACCATCCCGGGCGGGGCCGAGTTCCAGTTCGACTACCCGGTCGCCGCGCCGGCCAACCTGAGCGACCAGTCCGGCGGCAACACCCGGATCGTCAGCAGCGACCACACCGGGCCGAACATCGGCGGGCTCAAGGGCACCTTCCACCGGGCGTCGTTCACCCTGCCGGGGTACCAGAGCATCCCGGCCGGCGGCAGCATCGACATGGCGATCGTCTACCAGCTGCCGATCTCCGGGCCGTCGAACTACACCGTGACGTTCGGCGGCACGTCGTACTCCCTGACCACCGACAACCCGCGCGGCGCCGGGGCGACGCCCACCGGCTCACCGTCGGTCCCGGTCTCCCCCAGCGTCCCGGCCTGCGCCGTGGCCGCCTGGAACCGGGCCTCGGTGTACACCGGCAACCAGCAGGCCGCACACAACGGCCGCAAGTGGACCGCCAAGTGGTGGACCCAGGGCGACGAGCCGGGCGTGGCCGCCGTCTGGGCCGACGCGGGCGCCTGCGGCGGGGGCTCACCGAGCGCCTCACCGTCGGCGTCGGCGAGCACCTCACCGAGCGCGAGCACGTCCCCGAGCGTCGGAGTCTCGCCGAGTCTTCCCGGGACCTGCTCGGCCGCCGCCTGGAACCGGGCCTCGGTGTACACCGGCAACCAGCAGGCCGCACACAACGGCCGCAAGTGGACCGCCAAGTGGTGGACCCAGGGCGAGGAACCCGGCGTGGCCGCCGTCTGGGCCGACGCCGGAGCCTGCTGACCGTCACGCCGCACAATCGGCTGGGCGCGGGACACCGCGCCCAGCCTGCCCTTCTACGAACAGAGACCCGGAGCCCCTGCCGGTTGCACCTGGACCAGCTCGCGTTGCTGAGCAACTGGATCGACGACCAGCACCGGGTCTGGACCGATCGCCTCGACGCTCTGGAGAGCCACCTGACCGATGGCACGGACCGATGATCGGGGTGGAGCTCGACGGCGACGAACTCATCGCGCGCCGCCGCCTCCCGGCCACGCCGGAGAGGGTCTGGACCGCGTTCACCACGCCGTCGGGCATCGCGGCGTTCTGGGGCGGATCACACGCCACGGTGCCACCGGAGTCGGTGGCCGTCGCCCTGCGGCCCGGCGGGGAGTTCGCCCTCGACACCCGCGCGCCGGGCGGCGCCGCCCGCCGGCTGCGGTTCGTGTACGTGAGCGTTGCCGCACCGGGTGAACTCGTGTTCGACGAACCTCTGACCGGCCTGCGCACGACCGTGACCATCCGCGCCGCCGGCAACGGCAGCGAGCTGACGGTCCACCTACCCAGCGCTACCTGGTCGAGGAGTATTTCGCGGGGTTCCGGTCCAGTGACCACCCGCGCATCCTCGCGACCCTGACCGACGACGTGGAGTGGGTCATCCACGGCCATCGGACGGGCCGGTCGTCGTCACGACCGGTGAGGGGCGCGGCGTCAGTGTCGCGCACGGGCCGTTCGCGTTCGCCTTCGCCGACCTGTTCACCTTCCGGGACGGGTTAATCGCAAGGTCGACTCGTATGTCGTACCCCTGCCATAGGCTGCTCGGCAGGCGCGGTCCCGCCGCCCACGAAGAAGACATGCGCCGAAGGGAGACCATGCGCGTCCGCCGGATCGTCGATCTGTCCGTGCCGGTCGGTCCCGGGACGCAGGTCTACCCGGGCGACCCCGAACCCCGGCTGACCGCGCACGCGACCGTGCCGAGGGACGGTTTCAACCTGCTGCACGTCGAGATGGGTTCGCAGACCGGTACGCACGTCGACGCGCCCTACCACTTCCGCGACGACGCGCCCCGCCTGCACGAACTCGATCTGGCGCTGTTCACCGGAACCGGCGTGATCGTCGACGTGCAGGGGCTGCCACCGCGTACGCCGATCACCTGGGACCTGATCGACCCGGCCGGGCTCGGCCCCGGTGTGATCGCGCTGATCCGCACCGGCTGGTCCCGGTGCTACGGCACCGGCGCGTATTTCGATCACCCCTACCTCGATGCGGACGCCTGCAAGCGGATGCTCGGCCTGGGTGTCCGCACCTTCTGCGTCGACGCCGCGAGCATCGACGAGACGCCCTCCCCGATCGGCTGTCCGGTGCACCACCTGATTGCCCGGGCGGGTGGCGTGATCGGCGAGAACTTCCGCAACCTGGAACTGATCGACTTCCCGGATCCGCTGATCTGCTGCCTTCCGATCGCCCTGGACGACGCGGACGGGGCGCCGGTACGGGCGGTGGCGATGCAACTGGAGGCCTGAACCGGCGGGCCGGATCAGCCCTCGGCGGCGACCCGCTCGAGACGCTCGAGCAGCTGACTCGCTCCGGCCGCCGCCTGGAAGTCCTCGAGATGACGCCGGCGATCGGCCGGTGACCCGTAGAACGACCGCAGGGTCACGCGGGTCCGCGGCACCGCGCCGGCCACCTCCTCGAGGACCACGACCGAGCGCGACGGACCGAGCCCGTGCTCCGGCGATCCCTGGTGGACGTAGGCGATCCGGCTGCCCGCCTCCGTCTCGCCGAAGACGTACACGTTGGCGTACTCGGCGCCGTCCGGCCCGCGCATCACCACGTCGAATCGCCCTCCGGCGCGGAGATCGAGTTCGCGTACCGTGCTGGTGAACCCGTCGGGTCCCCACCATCGGGCGATCGCGGCCGGATCGGTCCAGGCCGACCAGATCCGGGTGGGCGACGCGGCCATCACCCTGGTCACCTCGAGATCGGGCGCAACGGGATCGTTCGTCATCCGCGAATCGTACGGCGGGTCAGTGCGACTCGCGGGACACCTGGTCGCCGCTGGAGCCGAGCAGGAAGTCGCAGTCGGCGCCGGTGTTGGCCTGCCCGACGGTGTCGACGTAGAGCCGTTCCCAGCCACGCAGCGGTGCCGCGTAGGCCTTCGCCGCCTCCGGTGAGGGTTCGCGGGCCGCCCACTCGGCGGCGGGCACGTCGGCGTCCAGGCGCCGGCTCGCGATGTCGAGCACGATCATGTCGCCGGTGCGGACCTTGGCGAGCGGCCCGCCAGCTGCCGCCTCGGGGGCCACGTGCAGGACCACGGTGCCGTACGCCGTACCCGACATCCGCCCGTCGCAGATCCGGACCATGTCGCGGACGCCCTGTTCCAGCAGCTTCGCCGGCAGCGGCATGTTGGACACCTCGGGCATGCCCGGATAGCCCTTGGGCCCGCAGCCGCGCAGCACCAGCACCGAGTCGGCGGTGACGTCGAGGTCCGGGTCGTCGAGGCGGGCGTGCAGGTCCTCGACGGAGTCGAAGACGACGGCCGGTCCCCGGTGCCGCAGCAGGTGCGGGGAGGCGGCGGCCGGTTTGACGACCGCGCCGTCCGGGGCCAGGTTGCCGTAGAGGACCGCGATCCCGGCGTGCGGCCGCAGCGGCTCGGCGCGGGCCCGGATCACCTCGCGGTCGTAGACGCGGGCGGTGTCCAGACAGTCGGCCAGCGGGCGCCCGGTGACCGTGATCGCGGCCGGGTCCAGCAGGTCACGGACCTCGGCGAGCACGCCGTGCAGACCGCCGGCGCGATGCAGGTCGTCCATCAGGAAGCGGCCGGCCGGCAGCAGGTCGGCAAGCAACGGCACCCCGGCGCCGGCGGAGTCGAAGTCGTCCTGGGTGAGCGGCACGCCGAGCCGGCCGGCGATGGCGAGCAGGTGCACGACCGCGTTGGTGGAGCCGCCCAGAGCAGCGAGTGCCACGATCGCGTTGAGGAACGATCCGCGGGTCATCACCTGGCTGGGGCGCCGGTCCTCATCGACGAGTTCGACGGCGAGCACGCCGGTCGCGTGGGCGGCCTCGAGCAGGCGGCTGTCCGGGGCCGGGGTGCCCGCCACGCCGGGCAGGGTCATGCCGAGCACCTCGGCGAGCAGGCCCATGGTCGACGCCGTACCCATCGTGTTGCAGTGGCCCTTGCTCCTGATCATCGACGATTCGGAGCGCTGGAACTCGGCGTTGCTCAGCGTGCCGGCCCGGACCTCCTCGGACAGTTTCCACACGTCGGTGCCGCAGCCGAGCGGGACGCCTCGGAAGGTGCCGGTGAGCATCGGGCCACCGGGCACCACGACGGCCGGCAGGTCGACCGAGGCGGCGCCCATCAGCAGCGCGGGAATCGTCTTGTCGCATCCGCCGAGCAGCACCACGCCGTCGATCGGGTTGGCGCGCAACATCTCCTCGATCGCCATCGCGGCCATGTTGCGCCACAGCATCGCGGTCGGCCGGACCTGTGTCTCGCCGATCGACACGACCGGCAGGTTGAGCGGGATGCCACCGGCTCGCTGGATGCCGGCGGCGACGCTGCGCCCGACCTCGTCGAGGTGGGCGTTGCAGGGGGTCAGGTCGGAGGCGGTGTTGGCGATGGCGATGTGCGGACGCCCGTCGAACGCGTCGGCCGGCAGACCGCGGCGCATCCAGGCGCGGTGGATGTAACTGTTCCGGTCGTCGCCGGCGTACCACTGCGCGCTGCGTCGCGGATGCATCGCCAACCTCCGAGATTTCGACAGTTGGAACAGTGGTCATACAGCCGAAATCACGATGGCATTGATCGATGTGAGTTGGCAACGGTTTCCTCCGCCGGACCATCGGTCTACGATCCGGAACCGTGACGGAGCAGGACGACGCGACGCCGGATCGCCTGGTCGGCGCCGAACGGGTCCTGGCGGTGCTGGCCGAGCTCGCCCGGCGCCCCGACGGGATCGCCCTGGAGGAGATGGCCCGGGCGGTCGCCAGCGCGAAACCCACGGTGCACCGGGCGCTCGCGTCGCTGCGCCGGGCCGGTTTCGCCAGCCGGGACGGCTACGGAAGGTACGTGCTCGGCGACGAGTTCCTGCGGCTGGCCTTCGCCCATCACGAGCAGCGTCCCGACCACGTCCGGGTGATGCCGGTCCTGCGGGCGCTGTGCGAGAGGTACGGCGAGACGGTGCACTACGCCACGCTCGACGGCCGTTCGGTCGTCTACCGGTCGAAGCTGGATCCGCCGGTCGGAGCGGTCCGGCTCAACTCGGTCATCGGCGGCCGCAACCCGGCGCACTGCACGGCGGTCGGCAAGATGCTGCTGGCCGGGCTGCTCCACGACGAGCAGGCGGTCCGGGACTGGGTCGGCGACCGGCCGCTGGACCGGCCGACCGAACGGTCGGCGGGCACCCCCGAGGAGCTGCACGCCGCGCTCGAACGGGTCCGCGCCGCCGGGTACGCCGTCGATGACCAGGAGAACGAGCCCGCCGTCAACTGCCTCGCCGTCCCGGCCTACCTCACTTCCCCGACCGTGCCGAGCGGCGCGATAAGTATCAGCGGCCTCGTCTACCGGATGCCGGTACGCGAGCTCGCCGACGACCTGCCGGCGATCCGTGCCATCGTCGCCGGCGCAACGGAGACCCGATGATCACGCGACACGATGCCCGGGTGGCGACCGGAACGGGCTACTTCCTCGGCGAGGGGCCGGTGTGGGATCCGGCCCGGCAACGCCTGCTGTGGGTGGACATCATGGCGGGCCACCTTCACGAGGGCCGGCTCGACGACGGCCGTGTCGAGCCGGTCCGGACCTGGTCGTTCGACGGGAGTGTCGGTGCCGTGGCGGTGGCGGCGGACGGCGATCTGCTGGTCGCCGAACGCGAGACCCTCACCCGGGTGCACACCGGCGGCAGCCGTACGCACGTGGCGCGGGTCCTGGCGGAGGGTGCGCCGAACCGGTTGAACGACGGCGCGGTCGACCCGGCCGGCCGGTTCCTGGTCGGCAGTCTCGGCGGTGACCGGGAGTTGCTGGTCCGTCTCGAGGGCGGCGCCTGCACGACGATCGACGACGACCTGACCCTCTCCAACGGACTGGCCTGGAGCCCCTCCGGCGACCGTTTCTACAGTGTCGACACCCTCACCCGCACGGTGTACGTCCGCGACTACCCCGACGGCCAACGGAGCACCCTGTTCACCGTCACCGACGGGTTCCCGGACGGCCTGTGCGTGGACGCCGAGGGCAACCTGTGGCTGGCCGTGTGGGGCGGGGGGCGGGTCGAGTGCCGATCGCCGGTCGGTGACCTGCTCGCGGTCGTCGAGGTGGACGCCCCGCACACGTCGAGCGTCGCCTTCGCCGGCCCGGGCCTCGACGTCCTGGTGATCACCACGGCCACCCAGGACCTCTCCCCCGGCGAGCTGGCGGCACATCCGCTGTCCGGCCGGCTGTTCACCGCCCGGGCCGGCGTCCGGGGCCTGCCGGTGCCCTACTGGGATCCCGCCCGTTAGACCGTGCCGCTGTCGTAACTTTCGGAAAAAGTCCGTCTTCGGTATCCCCGGTGATCAACATGTTCGCCGGGCTTTTATGCTGCCCCGAACCCTTGACCACCCGACCCGAACGCGCATAGATTCCTGTCGTTGCTTCCGGAAGCGTTACGAAAGTTTTGAACCCGCTTCGCAAGGAGTCCCCCGTGCGTCGTCCCTGGTTTCTTCTCTCCGTCGCCGGCACCGCGGCGCTGCTCGGTGGACAGCTCGCGTTCACCGGTTCGGCCACCGCGGTCGCCGCCCCGCCCGCCGCACGGCCGTCGGCGGCACCGGCCTATCCGGCCGACTCGTTACGAGCGCTCGCCGCGAAAACCGGCCTGCGCATCGGCACCGCGGTGAACGCCGACGAGCTCGGCACCAACGAGAAATACACGCGGATCACCGCGGAACAGTTCTCCAGCGTCACCGCGGAGAACGTCATGAAGTGGTCCGAGGTCGAAGCCGTCCGCGGCACCTACACCTGGGAGAAGGCCGACCAGCTCGTCGCGTTCGCCAAGAAGAACCGCCAGCTGGTGCGCGGCCACACCCTTCTCTGGCACAACCAGCTGCCGGCCTGGCTGTCCACCGACGGCTACACCACCACCCTGTCGGACGACGAGGTGAAGGCGGTGCTGAAGAAGCACGTCTTCGCTCAGATGCGCCACTTCAAGGGCGACATCTGGCAGTGGGACGTGGTCAACGAGGCGTTCGACGACAACGGCCAGCCCCGGCAGACCATCTGGTACAAGGCGTGGGGCGGCACCGGCTACATCGCCGACGTGTTCCGCTGGGCGCACCAGGCCGACCCGAAGGCCCTGTTGTTCTACAACGACTACAACCTCGAGTTCACCGGCCCCAAGAGCAACGCGGTGTACGAGCTGGTGAAGACGCTGAAGGCCCAGCGCGTGCCGATCCACGGTGTCGGGTTCCAGGGCCACCTGTCCACCCAGTACGGCTACCCCGACCTGCAAAACAACCTGGAGCGGTTCGCCGCACTGGGCCAGAAGGTCGCGCTGACCGAGGTGGACGTCCGCACCTTCACCAAGCCCGACGCCGTCAACACTCCGGTGAACGAGCTGGCCTCGTACGCCCAGGAAAGCTATTGGTCCCGGTCGTTGAAGGCCTGCCTGGCGGTCCGCGCCTGCATCTCGTTCACACCGTGGGGCTTCGGCGACACCTACTCATGGGTGCCGGGCTGGTTCGACGACCCGCAGGAGGGCGCCGCCCTGATCTACGACGAGCAGCTGGAGCCGAAGAGCCAGTACTTCGTGCTGCAGCAGGATCTGGCGCTCGCCGCCGGCGCGCCGCGCCGCTGAGACCGGCGACCGGGCCGGCACCCCCGTCCGGGTGCCGGCCCGATCGCCCCCTCGCTCAGCCCTTCACCGCACCGGCGGTGAGCCCCTCGGTCAGGAAGCGCTGACCGACCGCATACATGACCACCACGGGAATGCTGACCAGCAGTGACGCCGCGGCGAGCTGGCCCTGCGGCACGACGTCGCCGGCGATCATCGACTGCATCCCGACGGGGAGCGTCTTGAACTCGTCCTTGGTGATGAACACGAAGGCGAAGAGGAACTCGTTCCACGCGTTGGTCAGCGTGAACAGCGCCACCGCGAGCAGTCCCGGCTTCGCCAGCGGCAGCACCACCCGCCCGAACGCCTGGATCCGGGTGCAGCCGTCGACCAGCGCGGCCTCCTCGAGGTCGATCGGGATCGACGCGAAGTACCCGGTCAGCAGCCACATGGCGAACGGCAGCGTGAACGTCGGGTACGTCACCACCAGCGACCACAGCGAGTCGGTGAGCCGGACCCCGATGAGCAACTGGTACAGCGGGATGAACAGCAGCGCGCCGGGCATGACGTACGTGAGTAGCACCGTGACGGTGAACCCCTGTGCCCCGCGGAACCGCAGCCGGGCCAGCGCGTACCCGCCCAGGGCGGCGCAGAGCAGCGCCACCGTGGTGGACGCCGCCGACACCATCAGGGTGTTGAGGTACCAGCGGCCGAACGGCTGGTTGGTGAACAGGGCCCCGAACTGCTCCAGCGTCCACGGCGACGGCCACAGGTCGTTGTCGCGCATGACGACCTGGCTCTCCGACTTGAACGCCGTCACGAAGATCCAGTACATCGGGGCGAGTACGAACGCGAGGAGCCCGGCCAGCGCGAATCCGGCTCCCGCTCGTGACACGACGGCCGCGATCAGCAGGATCACCGCCAGGACCACCGCCGCCTTCCAGAAGATCTCCGGCGAGGCCCAGGCCAGCAGGCCGGTGACCAGCGCCGCGATGACCCACGGTGCGGCTCTGCGGGACGGGCCGGTCCACCGTGGTGGCCGGCTGCCGGCGTCCTCGCGCAACAGCCGGACGAGGACGAACACCAGTCCGGCGATGACCGGCAGCATGACGAGCGTGACGGCGGCCCCCGCGCCGTATTGCAGCTGCAGGATCGCCTTCGAGTAGGCGACCAGCACGTACGGGGCGGTCACGTCACCGGGGCCGCCCTGGGTGAGCAGCCAGATCAGGTCGAAGTTGTTGAAGGTCCAGATCGACGAGAGGGTCACCGTCACGGTGATCACGTGCCGTAGTCCGGGCAGGGTCACGTGCGCGAACTGCTGCCATGTGGAGGCGCCGTCGATGGTCGCGGCCTCGTACTGGTCGGCCGGAATGGCCTTCAGCCCGGCCAGGAAACAGACCGTGAAGAACGGCACCCCCTTCCACACGTTGACCAGGATCACCGACGGCATGGCCAGCGACGGGTCGGACAGCCAGCCGGCGGGCCAGCTGTCCACCAGGTGCAGACTCGCCAGCAGCGGACCGATGCCCGACGCGGTGAGCAGCGTGTTGACGCTGCCGAAGATCGGGTCGAGCAGGGCACGCCAGCTGAAGGCGGTCACCACCGTCGGGACCACCCACGGCACCAGCAGCAGCCCGGTCAGCAGGGCCCGCCCGCGACGGAGGCGGTGCAGCAGCAGGGCCGCGGCCAGGCCGAGGACGACCTTGTACACCTCGGCGTACGCGGTGAAGACGAACGAGTTGACCACGCCGGTACGGAACTGCTGGTCCCCGGCGAGCCCGGTGTAGTTGTCCAGGCCGACGAACACGCTGTCCGCGCCGTGCCGCTCGGTGGTGCTGGTGATCATCGACTGGACGATGGGCACCAGTACCAGCGCGCCGACCAGCACGGCGGTCGGCGTCAGGAACAGTGCGGCGAGCCGCCAGTCCCGGCCCAGCCGCCGCTGGGCCGGTGTGAGCGATCCGGGCCCCGGTGGCGACGCCGCCTTCGCCACCGGGGCCGGCGCGGTGCGCAGCGACCTCACTGCGGCAGCCCCTGCTGAGCGAAGATCTGCACCATCTTCGCGTGCGCGGTGGTGACCGCCTGCGCGGGCGCGGCACCCTGCAGGACCTGCTGCATCATGTCGGTGAGCACGTAGGCCGCGACGACGGCCTGCTGCCCGGCGCTGGCCTTCTGCGGGAAGGACAGGCCGTTCTTCGTGGGCAGCGGCAACGGCTGCTGAGACATGGTGCGCAGCATCGGGAACGCCGGGTCGCCGCCGCTGAAGAACGGGTCGGCGTCCCAGACCTTCTCCCAGGCGGGCATCGCCAGGCCGGGTGCCTCCTTGGCCACGCCGACCAGGGCGGGCGCGCTGACCAGGTACTGCGCCAGGACCTTGGCGAGGGCACCGTTCTTCGCCCCCTTGAACACCACGAAGCCCTGGGACTGCCCGAGCAGCAGCGATTTGTCGGTGGCCGGGCCGATGCAGTCGGAGAAGACGTGCGTGTTGCCGTACACCGGATTCCTCTTGGTCTTGGAGTCCGCGTAGACGCTGAAGCTGTTGCGGGTATAGCCGAGCACGCCGGCCAGCCAGTTCTCGTTGTTGCTGGTGTCGGTCCAGCTATCGGCTCCCGGCGGGTGCATCGGCTGGTACTTCGGGTTGGTGTAGAGGTCGCCCAGGAACGTGACCGCCTGGACCGTCTCGGGGGTGTCGAAGGTGACCTTCCGGCCGTCGTTGGAGGCGATCGCCCCGCCGTAGGAGTTGATCAGCGCCTCGATCATGCCGTTGCCGTCACCGGACCGGTTCACCGTCATGCCCCATCCGAACCGGCGCTTGCCCGGGTCGGAGATCTCCAGGCACACGTCGCGCAGCTCCTCCCAGCTGTAGACGTCCCTCGGTGTGATCCCCTTCTCCCCCATCCAGTCCTTGCGCAGGAACGACCCGATGCCGATGAAGTGGTACGGGATCGCGAACCACTTGCCGTCGAAGACGCAGAAGTTCTTGGCCTCGGCGCAGGGCTCGCCGTACCTGGCGGTCAGCGCCGTGACGATGTCCGTCACGTCCTCCAGGTCGCCGAGCGCATGGAACTGCGCGACGAACCGTGAGTCGGTCATGAACGCGAGGTCCCGGGCGACGCCACCCTCGACCTCGGCGTGGATCTTGGCGACGACGTCACCGGCGTCGGCCTGGACCAGGCTGTTCTCGATCTTCGTACCGGTGGCGTCGGCGAACTTGCGGATCGAGCCGTCGAGTGCCTCGTTCGCCGCGGTCGAGTACAGCTTCTGCGACAGCATGCCCATCGCGGAGCCTTTCAGGGGTGCCGCGGCGTCGATCAGCTCCTGTGGGACCTCGGCCAGCGCCTTGGGCGGCGATGCGGTGCCGCCGCCGCACGCGGCCAGACCCGCCCCGCCGAGAACCCCCACCCCCATCCCCAGAAAGCCGCGCCGGGACCACACCGGGTTCTGCTCCATCGCGCTCTCCCTTTGTTCGAGATTTCGAACGTGGTTCGATATACCGAACCGAGTGGACGCGACGCTAGGACAGAAACGTGAAGGGTGTCAATGTCTCGATTCGCGCTATCGGCGCCGAGCCTGATGTCCCATCCGGGCGGAGAGCCTGGCCGCGCCGTCGCGCACCAGCTCGGACCACTGCGGATGCGCCTGCTCGGTCCAGCGGATGATCGGCGCGGAGACGCTCATCGCGGCAACGGTCGCGCCGGAATGATCCCGGATGGCGGCGGCGACGCAGCGCATGGCGCTGTCCGACTCACCCATGTCCACCGCAAGGCCCTCGGCCCGGACCACGTCCAGATGGGCCCGCAGGCGGTCCGGGTCGGTGATGCTGTCCGGCGTCATACCCGGCAGCGGATCCTTCGTCAGCACGGCGTCGAGCTCGGCCCGGCGCAGACCGGCCAGCAGGATCTTGCCGACCGCCGTGCAGTGGGCCGGCAGCCGCCGCCCCACCGCCGAGACCATCCGGACCGGGTGCGTGCTGTCCACCTTGACCAGGTAGATGACGTCGGCGCCGTCGAGGACGGCCACATGCACCGCCTCGTCACAGGCGGCGGCCACGTCCCGCGCGACACCCTGCGCCTCACGGACCAGGTCGAGCCGGCCGGCGAACGCCGCGCCGAGCTGGAACACCGGCAGGCCGAGGCGGTACCGCACCGGCTGGCCCGGCACGGGAACCAGGTACGCGCGCTCGACGAGCGTGACCAGCAGTTCGTGCACCGTGGTCCGGGGCAGGTCGAGTCGCTCGATCACCTCGCGGGCCGACATCTCCGGCCGGTCCAGGAACAGTTCGAGGATGTCGAGCGCGCGGATGACCGCCGGTACCACACGGGCCACGTCGATAGTTCCTTTCGATCTCCACGACAGGGTAACGGAGGGTCACATGCCGATCTCTCTACACCATCTGCGGGCCGGCGACCGGTCCCGCTGGGCAGTGTGCCAGGACGGCCGATGGACCGAACTCGATCACACTCTCGCCGACCTGCTCGCGTGGCCGTCCGACCGGGCCAGGGCGGTGGTCGAGGCCGCCGCCCGCACGGCCCGCGGCGCAATGCCCGGCGGCGGGACGCTGCCGCCTGTCGACCGGCAGGAGGTGTGGGCGGCCGGGGTGACCTACCGGCGCAGCCGGGACGGGCGCAAGGAGGAGTCCCTGCACGGTTCCCTCTACGACCACGTCTACGACAGCGAACGCCCCGAGATCTTCCTCAAGGCAAGTCCGTGGCGGGTCGTCGGCGACCGCGACGCCGTCGGGATCCGCGCCGACTCCGGCTGGGACGTGCCCGAGGCCGAGGTCGGCCTGGTGCTCAACGCCGCCGGTGAGGTGTTCGGCTACACCCTCGGCAACGACATGAGCAGCCGGTCGATCGAGGGCGAGAACCCGCTGTACCTGCCGCAGGCGAAGATCTACGACCGCTCCTGCGCGCTGGGCCCGGCGATCGTGCCGAGCTGGGCGGCCGGCCCGGGCCCGTTCGGGATCGGGTTGCGGGTGCTCCGCGCCGGGTGTGAGGTCTACGCCGCGTCGACGTCGACGTCGGCCATGGCCCGGGACTTCGAGGACCTGGCCGGCTGGCTGTTCCGGGCGCTGACCTTCCCGTTCGGGGCGATCCTGCTGACCGGTACCGGCCTCGTGCCGGACGCCGGCTTCACCGTGTGCCCCGGCGACACCGTCGAGATCACGTCGCCCGCACTCGGAACACTGACCAACGTCGTCGTCGCGGTCGGCGGCGGCGTCAGGCGATCCGGACGGTGGCCAGCCCCGCGGTGATCAGCAGGCCGAGGCCGTTGGTGGCCCAGTGCAGAGCCGCGGCGGCGAGCAGGCTGCCGCTGCGGCGCCGCAGCTCGCACAGCAGCAGCCCGGCCAACGCGGTGAAGGCCACCGCGCCGGCCACCGCGAGGACCTGGCCGGTCCAGTCGGTGCCGAAGGCCGAGCCGACGGCCTCGTTGGCCCGGTTCAGCCGCAGCGACGGCAGGATGTGCCAGAGCCCGAACAGCACCGACGAGGTGATGCTGGCCCAGACCGCCCCGCGATGCCGGTTGACCAGGCCCATCAGCACACCCCGGAACGCGACCTCCTCCAGCAGGACGGTGCCGAGCGGCACCACCACGAACGCGGTCACCAGCGCGGTACTCAGGTGCAGGTGGTACCGGACGTCCTGGAAGGCGGGGCGGGTCGCCGGGATCGCGGCCCCGATCGCGTAGACGACGGCCACCGCCGCGACGGCCGCGACCGAGTACTTCAGGCCCGGCAGCAGGGTGCTGCGGGACAGGCCGAGGTCGTGCCAGCTCAGCCCGGCGCGCCGCCCGAGCACCACCAGGATCACCGCGACCAGCGGGCCGGCGACGAGGCCGGTGCCCGAGGGGCCGTACTTGTTGGCGACGTTGACGACCGCCAGGATCGCCACGACGGCACCGAGGACGAGGAGCAGACGGCGGTGGGTCACGAGGACCAGACCCTACCCGGCGGCCGTCCGCAAATCCGGATCATCGTGACGGCGTGTGAGGTTCAACTCGCTACTGAAAGAAACGAGCGAATCGCTCGGCGCTCACGCGACGGAGTCCGGGCAGGTCAACTGTGGTCAGTCGGCCGTCGCGCTTGACGACCCGGCCGTTGACGATCACGGTGTGTACGTCGCGTACACCCGCGGTGGTGACCACCGCACCGGTGACATCGGCATCGTCGGCGAGATGGGCGAAGCCGTCGAGCAGCACGAGGTCGGCGGCGAGGCCGGGTTCGATCGCGCCGGTCACGCCGCCGAGACCGATGGCACGCGCACTGCCGGACGTCACCGTCGCCAGCAGGTCGCCGGCCGGGTGCATGGTGCCGGTGTCCATCCGGTGCGTCCGGAGCGTGTCGCGCAGCGGCTCGAACAGGTCCGCCGGGGCGTTGACCATGACGTCGGTGCCGAGCCCGGCGCGCCCACCGGCGGCCGCGAACGTGCTCCACGGCGACCGGCCGTGTCCCATGGTCGCCTCGACCACCGGCGTGACGGTCACCGTCGTCCCCGTCCCGGCCAGCAGTTCCGCCTCTTCGGGTGTCATCCCGTTGACGTGCACGAGGTGCAGGTGCGGCCCGAGAAGCCCGGCGGCGTGCAGGCCACGCACCTGGCCGCCACCGCCGCCCGCGTGCATGGTGGCGATGACTCCCCGGTCACGGGCGAGGCGGATCTGCCGGAGCGGGTCGGCGTGGACGGCGACGGCCGGGGTGACGAGCCCCGAGGTCGCCGGCACCGTGTCGTGGCCGAGGACCGCGCGGACACCGGCCGTGGCGTAGGCGTCGAGGACCGCGTCACCGTGTTCGGCCGACCGGATCACGTTGCTGAAGTCGAAGACCGTGGTGATCCCGGCGTCCAGGGCTTCGGCCGCGCCGAGCAGGGTGGCGAGCCGGGCCTCCCCGGCATCCAGGGACGGCGCGATGCGGCCGAGCACCTCGTCGAGGTACGCGGGCAGCGTCATGTCCGGGCCGAGGCCGCGAAGCGCCGCCTGCCAGACGTGGCGATGACCGTCGACCAGGCCGGGCATGACGACGAGGCCGCTCGCGTCGATCACTCCGGCGGCCCCGGCGTGCGGGACCGAGCCGACGGCGGCGATCCGCCCGGTCTCGATCAGGATGTCGCGACGGGCGCCGTCCACGAGGCGGCCACCGGTGATCAGCAGATCCATTTCACTCCCCAGAAAGCTTTTTTGAAAGCTAACTCGAAAGCTTTATGGACGCAAGTACGATGACACGGTGGCCAGGGACGTGGTGGACGAGATCGCCGGAGCATGGGGCACCGAGCTGCCGGGCGTGGTCGGTGACGAGCTCGCCGTCAGCAAACGGGCCGCGCGGGTGTCTGCCCTGCTCAACGCCCCGGTGGAGACACGGCTGGCCCGGTTGGGGCTGACCAGGGCGGAGTACGAGATCCTCGCCGTCCTCCGGTCCGCCGGCGACCCCTACCGGCTGCGGCCGTCGGTGCTCAGCCAGCGGCTCGCCCTGACCTCCGGTGGGACCAGCAACGTGCTGCGCCGGCTCACCCTCGCCGGACTGGTCGAGCGCGACCCCGACCCGGCCGACGCGCGAAGCTCCTGGGTGCGCCTCTCCCCCACCGGCATCGGCAAGGCCGAGGAGGCGGTCCGCGCCGCCAGCGCCGCCCAGTCCGCGCTGCTGCGCGACGTGCCACCCGAGGTGACGCGGGCCGCCATCGACAGCCTTCGTGACCTGCTGATCGCACTCGGCGACACGGCCGGCTGACCCGGGAACGGGCCACAGTTGCCACGCTGGGTCAGTGATTCATCGCGCAGCTGAACCTTCCACGCTCCGTGTCCGTACCCTCCACGGGGAATCACGACGAGGGGTAACCGGGAGACTGGTGTGGAGCGGAACGGCGCCGGAGACGGCCAGCGCCCGAGACTGCGGATAGCCGGGTACGTACCGGGCCACGCGGAACCGGTCGCCGGCGAGGAACCCGCCCCGATCGTCGATCCGGGTCCCGCACCGCGCCCGCTGCCGGTGCGGCTGCCCGACATCTCCGACTACTGGCCGGACGCCCCGCACCGGCGGGACCGCACACCGCGCCCGCCGGCGGCCGGCGCACCGCAACGCCGCCGCCGTCGTCCCGTCCTGCTGGCCGGGTTGCTCGCCGGACTGGTCATCATCGGCACGCTGCTGCTGACCCGTCAGCAGACCGGGCAGCCCCGCAACGACATCGCCGCCCCCGCGCCGGCCACCGTCACCACGGTCCCGCCGGCCCCGGCTTCCGCGGCACCGGCGAGTGTCGCGCCCCGCGAGACGACCCCTTCGAAGAAGCCGGCGACGACCGCACCGCCGGCGCCACCGGCGCCGCCCAGACCACCGGCGATCACCGAGGCTCGGTTCGAACTGATCACCGGCGTCACCGAACTGTCGGTCCGGATCGCCGACCTGGACGACGACGGGTTCCGGGTGAGCACCCCCAGGGGCTCCGGCCTCGATGTCGACGCCGGGTTCGCCGACGGCACGCTGACGGTCAGTGCCGAACCCGACGGCTCCGGCAGGGGCAGCGGCCGGGTCGACGTGGCGCTCAGCAGAAACATCGTCTGGCGGCTCAAGATGGGCGCCGGCGTGCACACCGCCTCGTTCGATCTGACCGGCGGCACGGTCCGCGACCTCGATCTGGTCGGCGGGGCGCAGACCATCGACATCGAGCTCGGCCGCCTCGCGAACACCCTGCCGATCCTGATGGCCGGGGGCGTGCACACCTGGCGGATCGACACGTCCGGCAGGGTTCCGGTACGGATCGCGCTGGCCGGCGGTGCGGGCGGGATCAGCCTGTACGGCGACCACAAGGGGGGCGTGAGCGGCGGCAGCACCATCCGCCGGGGTGACTTCGGCGACGAGCCGGGCCTCGACATCGACGCGGAGGCCGGCATCGGTTTCCTGGACATCTCCCGCGACTCAGAACCGGTAGGGCCCTCCCGCGGCGGAGAACCGGTAGCGTCCGGACGGTGACCACTGTCCTGGACGGCCTGTTGGTGGCCGACTTCAGCCGTGTCCTCGCCGGCCCGCTCGCCACCATGACCCTCGCCGACCTGGGCGCCACGGTCGTCAAGGTGGAACGCCCCGGCAGCGGCGACGACACCCGCAGCTGGGGTCCACCGTGGACGGCGGGCTCGTCGGCATACTTCGACGGCCTGAACCGTGGCAAGTACAGTCTCGCCCTCGACCTGGCCCTCGACGACGACCGGGCCGCAGCGCGGGAACTCGCGGCCCGCGCCGACGTGCTCGTGCACAACCTGCGCCCGGCCGGGATGCGGGGCTTCGGCCTCGACTACGAGACCGTCGCCGAGATCAACCCGGCGGTCGTCTACTGCACGGTTACCGGCTTCGGACCCGGCACCGACCTGCCCGGATACGACTTCCTGGTGCAGGCGGTCGGCGGCCTCATGAGCATCACCGGCGCCCCCGGCGGTGAACCGACCAAGGCCGGGGTGGCGCTGGTCGACGTGCTCACCGCCAAGGACGCGACGATCGGCATCCTGGCCGCGCTGCACCGGCGCTCCCGTACCGGCCAGGGCGACCACGTGCAGGTCGACCTGCTCTCCAGCCTGCTCGGCAGTCTCGTCAACCAGGCGTCGGGCTACCTGGCGACCGGGACGCCACCGGGCCGGATGGGCAACCGGCATCCGTCGATCGCCCCCTACGAGACGCTGCACTGCGCGGACGGCCCGATCGCGGTCGCGTGCGGCAACGACCGCCAGTTCGCCCGGCTCTGCGCCGAGCTCGGCGTCGCGGAGCTCGCCGGCGACCCGCGGTTCGCTGACAACCCGTCCCGCGTCGCCCATCGCGAAGCCCTGGTCACCGAGCTGGAACGGGTGCTCGCCGGCGACACGGCGGAATGCTGGGAGCAGCGTCTGACCGGCGCCGGCGTGCCCGCCGGGCTGGTCGGCGACATCGGCGACGCCATCGGCCGGGCCGGCGCGTACGGGTTGAAACCACTGATCACGCTGCCGTCCGGGAGCACCCAGATCCGGCACCCGATCACCTGGACCCGCGCGCCCCTGGCCGCACCGGCCTCGCCGCCGGGGCTCGGCGAACACACCGCGGCACTGCGTGCCTGGCTCTCCGACCCGTCCGGCACACCGTTGCCGCCCCCTTAGATCCTTCTTCCGGTACGGCCACCGGCGGCACGTCCCGTCGATGGGCATCGATCGCCACCTGGACCGGGACGGCTGCCTCAACGTCCGGGACCTCGCGTCCGTCCGTTCCCGGTTCGTGGAGGATTCGGATCCGGATTACCGGGTATTGGCATAGGCGTACATCCGTGATCTGGAGGTGTCCCGATGTCGTTCGACGACAAGGTAGACAACAAGGCCGAAGAGGTTGGCGGCAAGGTCAAGGAGGGTGTCGGTAAGGCCACCGACGACGAGCGTCTGGAGGCCGAGGGCAAGGCCGATCAGAAGGCCTCGAACCTCAAGCAGGCGGGCGAGAAGATCAAGGACGTCTTCAAGTCCTGACGGACTCTGTTCCGGCCCGGTCGCGGCATCCCGCCGCGGCCGGGCCGTTTCATTAGGCTGTCCGGCATGCCGCTCCCCGCCGAACTGCACAAACGCCTGGACACCCCGGAGTTCTGGCGCGCCTACCTGTTCCAGGCCGACGTCGTCGACGACGAGGACGATTGGGACGACGACGACCTCGACGAGGACGAGGCCGAGGCCGGCTCGATCGTCGTGGAGATCCCGGTGGGCCGGGGCTACGCCCTGGTGCTGGACATCGACGGCGAGCTCGACATGGTGGACCTGGGGATGCGCACCCCCGGCTCGGCCGAGATCCTGGAGATCGGCTGGGACGATCAGGCGCACTGGCATCCGGACACGCTGCGCTGGGCGGAGCTGGACCTGATCGCGCGCGCCGCCGCCGTCGCCGACCCCACCCTGCGGCATCCGGGCCCGGTTCTGGCTCTGGCCGGCCGGTTCGTGATCCTCGGCCCCGGCGACGACCTGGACGCGATCACCCCGCTGATGGACGCCGCGTTCGGCCCGCCACCGCCGGGCGCCGGATTCTGGCCACGGACCCGGGACTGGCTGCACCGCGCCGACGGCCGCCCGCACGGCATCGTCTGGCGACCGGACGCGGCCGGCGACTGGGCGGTCGACCAGGCCGAGACCGCGAACGTCACCCGCGACCTGTACAGCGTGCGCCGGCCCGGCAGCGCGTTCCCGTTCGCTGCTTGGCGTGAACTGCTGACCGCCGCCGAGGAGACCCTGGCGGCCGGCCCGCTGCCCACCCCGGAGAACGACACCGAACGTGCCTGGGTCGACGAGACCACCACCGGCGCGCCGCGTGGCTCGCTGATCGCGGCTCGCTTCGGCCCCAGCCCGCTACGCGCCTCGCGCCGTTTCGACCTCGCTCTGGACCTGCCCGATACCGGGCGCCGCCACTCGTACGCCGCCGAGGTCTGCGCCGACCTGAACCGCACCCTGCGCGAGGCGGACCGCGGCACGGCGATGGTGACCGGCGGCACCTCGGGCGGCAGGCAGACCTCCACCCTCATCGACATCGGCGTGGTGGACGACCTGGACGCCGGCATCGCGCTGGTCCGGGAGGTCCTGAGCCGGCACGCCCCGGACCCGGCCACCCGCCTCACCGACCGCCGTCACGGACCGATTCCCCTGCTCTGATCTCACCACTCCTGTTCCACCGCCCTGATCTGACGGCCCGTTACCATCGCCCGGTAACCTTCGCCCCCGGAAGCTGGTGGCGGGATCATCGGCGTCCGGAAGCGAAGGGAGCGACCGCACCGATGACCGATCAGGATCACTCACGCCCGTCGGGCACCGTCTACGGGCGCGGCGGCGCCGACATCCGTGGCGGCGGGCCGGGCGGGCTCCCCAGAGCCTTCACCGCCGGCGTGGGCGCGGGCGTCGTGGCGGTCCTCGGTCTCGGCTGGGCGGCATGGAGCAGCACCGCCGGCGGCGACTCCCCACCGGCCGCGGCGGCCGCCGCCGGGCCGCCGACGGGCGCGCCCGAACCGGATCCCACCACCCCGGACCCGGCGAAGGTGCAGCTCACCACGGGGTCGTGGCTGCTGTCGCCGCTCGGCGACCCGGACACCTACCTGACGGTCAACGGCGACGACGCCAAGATGTCACCGGCCGATCCCGCCACCCTGACCGTGGTGGCCGGGCTCGCGGACGACAGCTGCTTCTCGTTCCGTGTGGCGGACGGCCGCTACCTGCGTCACTTCGACTACCGGTTGCGCTTCGACGCCTCCGACGACTCCGATCTGTTCCGCGCCGACGCCACGTTCTGCCAGGAGGCCGGCACCGACGTGGGTACGGTCCGCCTCCGTTCCGAGAACTACCCCGAACACCTGGTGCACCGCCGCGACGACGGCTCGCTGTACATCGACAAGCCCGAGGGCTCCGGATTCACTGCGGAGAGCTCCTTCATGGTGCAGGCCCCGTCCTGAGCACCCCGGAATGGCTGCCCGACCGGGTGGTGGCGGCCGAACGCACGGCCGGTGGCGGCTTCGACCTGACCGCGTGCGTGCGGGAGCCGATCCATCTGCTCGGCGGCGTCCAGTCGTACGGCGCACTGATCGCCGTCCGGGCCGGTGTGATCGTCGTGACCAGCGACAACGCGGAGCGGATGCTCGGTGTTCCGGGCCTGGCCGGCACCCCGGTGACCCGCCTGATCGACGTGACCCAGGTGGCCACGCTGGAGAGCCTGGCCGACGCGGACACCGGGCAGACCGCGATGATGCCGGTGGAGACGACCGGGGCGCGGCGATTCGACGTGACCGTCCACCGGTCCGGCGGCATGCTGGTGCTGGAGTTCGAACCGGGCGGGTCGGCCGCTGACTTCCCGGCGGTCTGGACACCGATCCGGCAGTCGCTGACCCGGCTGCAGTCGGCCGGCACGGTGGTCGAGGCGTGCCGCGCCGCGGTACGCGAGATCCGGGCGATCACCGGGTACGACCGGGTCGTCGCCTACCGGTTCGAGAGCCAGGACGGGCCGGGCGAGGTGATCGCCGAGGACGTGGCGGACGGCTGGGAGCCGTGGCTGGGCCTGTGGTTCCCCGCGACCGACATCCCGCCGCAGGCCCGCCGCCTGTACGAACGCAACTGGATCCGGGTGATAGCCGACGTCGCCGACACGACCGCCGGCCTGCTGCCCCCGGTGCTGCCGGAGACCGGTCAGCCCCTCGACCTGTCGATGTCGGTGCTGCGGACGGTGTCGCCGTTCCACCTGGAGTATCTGCGCAACATCGGGGTCCGGTCGTCGATGTCGGTGTCGTTGCTGTCCGGCGGGCGGCTGTGGGGGCTGATCGCCTGCCACGGCCGGGACGTGACCGCCCTGCGGCCGCAGGTCCGGGCCGCCTGTGAGCTGTTCGGGGTGGCCCTGTCGCTGCACCTGGCCGCATTGGGGGAACGGGACGGGGCCGCGGCTCGGGACGGGTCGCGAAGGGTCATCGCCCGGCTGCTGGAGGATGCCTCCGCCGGGGTGTCCGGGCCGTGGCCGGTCGAACCGGCCGGGCTGGCCACGCTGATCGCCTGTGACGCGGTGCTGGTGAACGCCGGCGGCGAGGTCGCCGTGCACGGTGCCGACCCGGGTCCGGAGGCGGTGGCGGCGCTGCTCGCGGCCCTGCCGGAGCTCCCGCCCGGCGAGCTGTGGCACAGCGACCGGCTCGGCGAGGATTTGCCGGCCCTGGCGGGGCTGTCACCGGCGGTGGCCGGGGCCCTGGTCCTGCCGTCGGTGCCGGACGGTGACCGGATCGTCTGGCTGCGCGGCGAACGCACCGTGCCCCGGCGCTGGGCGGCCGACCCGTCCGAACCGGTGTCGCTGGGTCCCCACGGCCGGCGGCTGACCCCACGCGGGTCGGCGGCGGTGTTCCTGGCCTCGGTCCGGGGCCGCGGCGCGGCGTGGTCGGCGAACGACCTGGCGATGGCGGTCGAGCTGGGCCGCGCCGTGATCGGGATCGCGGTGGCCAACGCCCGGCGGATGTCGGCCCTGAACGTGGAGCTGACCCGCAGCAACGTGGACCTGGACTCGTTCGCGCACGCGGCCGCGCACGACCTGAAGGAGCCGCTGCGGGGCATCGCGAACACGGCCACGTTCATCGCCGAGGACGCCGAGGGCCTCGACCCGGTGACGGTTCGCCGGCTGGCGTCGATCCAGCGTCTGGCGGCACGAATGGACGAACTGCTCAACGCACTTCTGTACTACTCCCGGCTGGGGCGTACCGATCCGCTGCGGGAACCGCTGGATCTGCGGGAGGCGGTCACCCGGGCCCTCGACGTCGCCGGACCGCGGCTGCGCGACGCGCGGGTCACGGTGGACCTGCCCGAGCCGGGGACGATCGTGTCCGCGGATCCGGTGATGTTCGAGCAGGTGCTGGTGAACCTGCTGGTGAACGCCGCCAAGTACGCCCGTCCGGACGGCCCGCGCCGGGTGTCGGTCAGCGGCGGACCGGACCTGACCGTGCGGGACAACGGCATCGGCATGCCGGCGCACCTGCGGGAGCAGGCGTTCCAGCTGTTCCGGCGCCTGCACCCGGCTGCCGCGGGGCACGACGGCTCGGGTGCGGGACTGGCGATCGTGCGCCGGATCGTGGAGCGGCACGGCGGTCAGGTGTGGGCCGAGGACTCCCCCGGCGGCGGCACGACCGTCCGGGCCACGTTCCCGGACCGGGGCCGGCCTCTCCAGTAGTCCAGGGTCCGGCTCAGGACGCTCTGGAAGAGCGCGAAGTTGAGCGGCTTGAAGATGTAGCTGTCCGCTCCGGCGGCATGGCAGGCATCGGTCTCGGCCTCGTCCTCCGACGAGCTGAACACCACGATCGTCAGGTCGTCGAGCCCGGAGTCGCCGCGCAGGCGCCGGATCACCTCGAGCCCGTCCTCGCCGGGCATGTTCAGGTCGAGCAGCATCAGCCACGGCCGCCGGCCACCCGGCTCCGCCAGGCGGGCGAGCACCTCGGTCCCGGAGCGGAAGAACTCCGGGTGCAGGTGCGGATGGGACCGGCTGATCGCCCGCTCGATCGCCTCGACGTCCTCGTCGGTGTCCTCCACCACGAAGATCAGGTCATTCATCGCCGTTCACCTCGTTCGCCAGTCCTGCCCGGATCGCCAGGACGGCGATGTCATCGGTGTGTGCTCCGCCGAAGGAGGCGGAGGCGGCGGCCAGTTCGTGCACCAGTTCCCCGATCGGCCGGTCACGGAGCCGGTCGATGGTCCGGCCGAGGGCATCGTCCTCGAACATGACACCGTCCGGGCCGCGGCTCTCGGTCAGTCCGTCGGTGAAGATGATCAGCGTGTCGCCGGTCTCCAGGAACAGTCGTGACGCGGCGATCCGCGGTACGGCGAGCACGCCGAGCGGCGCGCCGCCGCCGTCACCGCGGACCGGGTCCCCCTTCTGCCGCAGCACGACCGGCGCGGGATGCCCGGCCGACACCCAGTCGACGGCGACGCCACCGGCCGCGGGCCGCAGCGAGGCCACCCCCGCCGTGACGAAGCGCCACGAGCCGTCCAGGCGCAGCCGGGCGTTGAGCCCGGTCATGGCGCGGGCCGGGGTGACGCCCTCCTGAAGCAGGGCGGCGAGGGTGTGCCGGGCCATGCCGGTGAGGGCGGCGGCCTCGACACCACGGCCGCAGACGTCACCGATCAGCGCCGCCGTCGTACCGTCGGCGGCGGTCACCACGTCGTAGAAGTCACCGCCCACTTCGATGACCCGGTCGCCGACCAGGTAGGCCGCGGCCGCCGACAGCCCTTCGATCTCCGGCAGCCGGGTCGGCAGCAGGTGCTGCTGCATCGTCAGGACGTCCCGGCGGCGGCGTTCGTAGCGGCTGCCGTTGTCGATGGCGAGCGCGGCCCGGGCGGCCAGGTCACGCAGGAACCCGGCCGGTGGGATCGCCGCGTCGTCGCGGTCGAAGAGGAAGACCATGGCGCCGACGACCTGCCCCCGGGCCAGGAGCGGCTGCAGATCGGCGGCCCGGGTGGCCAGCAGCGCGGTGTCGGCCGGCGGCGCCGCGCCCTGCAAGGCCCGGCTCACCAGATGTTCCAGGTGGGCGGTCACCGCCGGGTCGCCGAGCAGGGCGGCCAGCCGGCGCATGTCGACGTGCACCGAACCGCGCAGCACGGGGCGACCGTCCTCGGCGACGTAGACGAGGCAGCCCTCGGCGATGGCCGGGACCGCCATCCGCGGGATCCGCCGTATCGTCTGCGTGGTGTCGAGTACCGCGTCCATCTGCAGCGACGCCTCGGCCAGCAGCGCGTCGCGGGTCTGCTGGGCCAGTTCGGCGCGGCGCAGGGCGAGGCGCCGGATCGCCTCCCGGGTCACCTCGATCACCTGACCGAGGCAGGTGCGGATCATCGGCACGTCCGCGGTGTCGTCGACGGCCACGAGGATCGTCCCGGCCGGCTCACCGGCGAGGTCGAAACGGTCCCGGACGATCCCGGCGAAGCCCAGCTCGGGCAGACCGGGCGGGATCAGGCCGGCCGCGGCGGCGCGGGCCAGGTCACGGCGATCGCCTTCCAGCGGCACGCCGGTCCAGCGGTACTCCAGGACACCGTCGCCGGGGGCGTGCCGCAGCCCCCACACGGCGACGACGCCGGGCAACGCCTGCAGCGGCGGCAGGATCAGCCGGGCCAGCTCGTCGCGGTCGGTGATCCGGACGACCGAGGTCCACATCCGGTGCAGGGACGCGGCCCATCCGGCATCGGCTTCCCGCACCGTCCCCTCCGTTCCACGGCGCCCTCCCCGGCCCGCGGGTCTTCCTGTTCCCCCGGCGAGCGGCGGCGAACCGGCGTCGTGATCACGTTACGGGCGCCGCCGCCTCACCTCGGGCGCGGGTGGGCTCCGCCGGGCGCTGCCGGGCCCGTCCGCGCGCCGGTGATGGGCGCCTCGCCGACGGCCCCGCCGGCGTCCGGCCGCGAGCAGCACCGCCACGAAACCGACGGCCACGGCCGGGATGGTGACGAGGACGACGGGTGACAACCCCGCGGTGGCCGAGGCGGGTGTGCGCGGCGCGGCCTCTCCGGTCGCCTCCGGCGCGGCGGTCGTACGCCCGGAGCCCTTGCGTGCCTTCGACGGCGACGGCGCAGCCGCCACATCGTCCTTGATCACCGACCGGATCCACGGGGCGATGGCGTCCACCCGGGTGGCGATGTCCGGCCCGGTGTGCGGGCAGTCCGGTCCGCGGCTCACCACACCGATCAGGGTCGCCGCGGAGCCGCTCTCGGTGAAGTAGGGCCCACCGGAGTCGCGTTCGCACGGGCTGGTGTTGCTGCGCGGCGCGATCCCGGACAGCCCCATCTCGGTTCCGGCCACCGAGGTGACCTCGAACCGTCCGGTACGCAGCCGGTCCGGGGTCCTCTTCGCACCAGCGCTGGTGAACCCGTACCCGACGAGTCTGGCCTTCTGCCCGGTCGAGGGCTTCGACCGGTTCAGCCGCAGCGGGGCGATCGCGGTGACGGCCCGGTCGAGGCGCACCAGCGCCACGTCGGCGGAGCCGTGCTGCACCACCTCGGCCACGTCGGCGGTGTATCCGGCCCTGCCTTTCAGGTCGGCACGCCCGACGGTGACGATGTTCCGGGCCGCGACGGTGCGGGACACCCGGTTGCCGCCGAGGTCGCGGAAGCAGTGCGCCGCGGTGATCACCCAGTGCGGCGAGATGAGCCCGCCCGAGCAGGAGCTGTCCCTGGTCCCGCCGTCCGCCGTGGGGATGTCGAGCGTCGTGATCTTGACGGCGAACGGGTAGCGCCCGTCCGGTACGGCCTCACCGTTGGCGATGGCCCGCGCAGGCGCCGCCACCCCGCCCACTCCTGCGATCAGGGCGGCCAGGGCAACGAGGATGTTGCATATCCGTCTCAACGGGTCCGGAGCGTAGACGATCACCGCAACCCCGCGCATCAACCGGTCTCCCTCCCGTGGCCTACCCGACATGACGGCTCCGGCGTGCGGGCGGTTGCGTCGCCGGCCGGCACGGCATGATGGTGGTGACGACGGGAGATCGCATGAGCGACTGGAACGACAAGGTCATCGCGGAGTTCCGGGCCAACGCCGGACAGGCCGGCGGCCCGTTCGCCGGTGCGCCGATGGTGCTGGTCCACCACCGTGGCCGGCGCTCCGGCCGGGAGATGGTGAGCCCGATGATGTACCTGCCGCACGACACCGACGATGACGTGGTCTACGTGATCGCCTCCAAGGGCGGCGCGCCGGACAACCCCGGCTGGTATCACAACCTCACGTCGGCCGGCACCGGGACCGTCGAACGCGGCACCGAGACCTACCCGGTGACCGTTCGTGAACTCACCGGGGAGGAACGGGACCGGATCTTCGCCGAGCAGGCCCGCCGCTACCCCAGCTTCGCCGGCTACGCGGAGAAGACCGCCGGGATCCGGACCATCCCGGTCCTCGAGTTGAGCCGCGCGTGATCGAACCGGATATTTTGCCCGCATGGTGATCACCGATGACGACCTGACCCACCTGCGGCGGTGCGTCGACCTGGCCCGGGAGGCGCTCGCCGACGGTGACGAGCCGTTCGGTTCGGTGCTGGTCGGTCCGGACGGCAAGGTGCTGGTCGCCTGGCTCACCGAATGGGGTGTGCCGGCCGGGCCGGTGGCGCCGCTGCCGATCACCGCGGTCGTGCCGGGCGCGGTGGCCGAGGGGCCGGTGCCGGTGTTCGAGGCCGAGCTGCGCGACCTGCACAGTAGCCGTTTTCGCAGGTGAACACGCCGAGCCCCCGGTTGCGGTCATGATGACTGCAGGGGGTGTGCACCATGAGGATCACGAGATGCCTGGTGGCTGCGGTGCTGGCGTCGGCCGGCACCGTGGCACCGACCGGGTCGCCCGCGTGGGCGGACAATTCGTGCAGCAAGCCGCAGGAGATCGAGTTCGAGACACCCGGCTTCAACACCGATCTGCGGGTACGGATCTGCCTGTACCACGGATCGCCGACGCGCGGCGCGTACGCGAACGTGTCGTGGAGCAACGGCGGCGACTCGACGGCCGACGGGCGGCGCAAGTTCGACGAGCTGGTCATCCACTACGAGCTGCGGCAGCACACCGGGGTGATGGCGCACGGCGCATGTGACCTGGCGACCCGGGTGAACAGCGACGAGGGTGACGTGTTCACGTGCGAGAGTGCCTACCGCGAGTCGTCGACGAGGGGCGGCTGGCACGCCACCGGCTACATCCACTACAACGTGGACCGGGACGGGGCCGGCCGCAAGCGGATGGATCTGGCCGGCTCCCCCACCGTCGCCGACTGAGCTTGTCGTTCAACCAGTCCGGCGGGGCTTGGTGCCCTTCTGGTGATGGGCCGGTCGCTGGGGAGGCTGGCCGGTGACCAGGATCAGCCTCACGTCGTGACGGGCAGCGAGCTGCCGGTTGCGGGAGCCTGGCGGGCGTCCGGGGCCGGGCCGACTGGGTAGAGGCGCACGCGCCGGCGAGCTGCTGGTCGCGCGGCGAGGGTCTGTCGACCAGACGGAAGGTGTGCCCGATGTCGAAGCGGCGCAGGAACGCCCGCCAGCACCGCTGTCGGCGCAGCGGCTCGATGTCGATACGGCCGCGGTTCAGGGCGTCGTACATGGCAGCGTGGCCACGCCGGTGCTCCGGCGCCAGCGACAACCCGACCAGCGTCTTGACCGGCCCGTCGGTGCACAACTGGGCGTCCGTCAGCTCGAACAAGGCGTCGGCCCCCTGGTCAGGCATCGGTAGAGCTGCTCACGGAACCCTGCCGACACATCGATCGCCACCCTGTCCGCCACGACCGCCACAACGAGCGTCGATAGGTGCCGGATGCGCCGCATCCCCATCGGACGACGCTGCGTCACCGCCAGCCAGACCGGAGGTGGCTCTGCGAACGCACGGATCTGCCGAAGAGCGGACATCGTGGGGACACGTCACGGACGTCACTGGATCCGAGACGACGCGGTACGGCATCGGAGTCCTAGATTGGGCGCATGGCCTCCCTTTCCGTGGTTTCTCGGTGCTCACCCCTGCGGAGGATCAGGGACACGTCGTCGCGCGTTTGGCTAGCCGCGCATCTGTTGCTCTACTTCATGCTCGACCTCTCGACGCTTGCGGTCCTTCACGCAACTGAGGTGAGCAGCGAGCTTCCCCACGCCTCGAAGGTCCTCGTCGTCGCCCTTCATGTGATCATCGCCGTGTGTTGGGCAGCGCCCTTGCACGGCGCCGCGCTACTGCTGGCCGCAGGTACGTTAGTACTTCTGCGATCCTGGGCCGGTCTGCAGCGCCACTGGTTCCGGATGGCAGCCCTCGCCGTGTTCGCAATGCCGGCGTTGCTGCTGGCCCTCTTGCCGGCCGCTGGTGATCCAGCCACCTCTCTCGCAGTGATCCTGATGCACGTTCTCATGGGGCTGTCAGTGGTACAGCCTCGCTGGCCGAGCGCCGTTCCTTCCATGGACCAGCACCGCCGGCGACGTCGCCCGAGCACCCGGATCTGCCACTGTCCGCGCTCGGCCGAAACTCCCTCACGGCCGGTATCCGACGGCCTCGGGGCAGCGTCTTGTCGTGCCGAGACCAGTGCAGGTCAGATGCGGTCAACTTCCGGGTGATATCGGAGCGAACGCCAAGATTCCAGAGCCCAGGCAAGGTCGGGCTGGATGAAAGTCATGGAGAATCTCGGTCAGGATGTTCTCGGGAGACTCCTCGATTGGCGGTTCCCAAACAGCCAGCCAGATCGTCGTCGCGACACGCAACCCTCCTCGCATGCCGCAGTGGTCGATATCTTGGCCTGCATGGCCATCGACTGTCCCGATCCTGGCGTGCTCGCCAGGTTTTGCGGCGCGATGCCGGATCGGAAGATCGACGTCTCCGCCGACCGGGCTTCGGCCTGCTCTGAGGACGGCCAGTGCATCGCATTCCATCGGGTGGCTGACTACATGCCGCCGACGTGGCCGGCCCAAGCAGATGCACCTCGGCATGCTCGTTGACGACCTCGACGCCGCCGAAACAGTGATCGATCTCGGCGCAACCAGACATCCGGGCCAGCCCGGTACGTCCTACCGGGTCTTCCTGGATCCCGCAGGTCACTCCTTCTGTCTTTGTCTGGACTTATCCAGGCGGGAGCCCTCGACGTAGTTACCCGGAAGCCCGGTGGCGGGTCCGCTCGGCAGCCTCCATCGAGTTCCGCGACTTCGGAAAGCGACGCTTGCACCGCGCGATCGAAATCGTCCCACGCCGCGCACCCCTCCGCGGCGGTACAACGTACCCTCACCTCGCACCAGAAACGAGCGACGCGCTCAGGCTCCGTGCAGTCGAAGGTGAACTCCGGTCCGCTTGACTGATGTCCCCGGTCCACCGTGGAGACCGACTCTTTCGCCGTCTCCGCGGGTCTACCGCCGGACCGGGTGTGGCGCCTGCGACCGTCACGTCGTCCCCCCACACGTGGAGAAAACATTTATGCTGGGCGCTGCGTCTCGATACGATCGAGAGCGTCGCCGACCGGTGTGGCCGAGGCGCACCGCGAGGCATCAACGCGAGCAACCGAGGAGCCCCATAGTGCGTAGGCATGCTTCCAGAGTCGTGGTGACCGTCCTGCTGGGGCTGGGTTTCCTGGCCGGCCCGTTCGCCGCTCCGTCGGTCGCGGCGCCGTGCCCGCCCGGCACGGAGTGGGATCCGATTCAGGCCAAGTGCATCCTGATCGGTCCGCTCCGGTAATCCGACGCCGGGTCCCGGCGTCGCACGCCACCGGTTCATCCGGGAGGCTTGTTCCCGCGCTCGACCTCGTCGCCGAACGCATCGGTCGTCGTTCGGCGACGAGGTCGAGTGGTGTCCTCATCGCTCCGGCCTCGACCGGGGTCAACGCAGGACGCTGCCTTCGCCGCCGGCCGCGAGATAGATCTGCCGCTGCGAACCCGGCGAACTGCCGCGACGTGCCGGGCATGCCTTGGGCCAACAGACGCGATGGACGACACCGGTCCGGGCCAGGCCGTCGCCGTTGACGTTCAGCTACGCCGGGCGCAGGTACACGCATGGAATCCACCGCATCGAGAAGCAGCACTGCGGGCGTTGATCGCCCCCTGCTTACCTGCCGTGCTGCCGGAAGACCACGGCAGCCGAGACGGGCTGCAGGAAGCCGCCGCCGAGGGGCACATCTGCTCACACCGCCCAGCTGAAGAGCATTGGGCCGGGGCCGGAGCAACCGGCATCCGCTTCCAGCCGCGATCCGCGTCTTCGGATGTTTCTCTTGGAGTCGCGAGACAGGCACTGAGACTCAGCGCAGGTGCTCGTGCAGGAACGCCGCGGTCTCGTCGGCGGCCCGGGTGACGTGCGGTTCGACGTCGTACAGGTCGATGTGCTGCCCGGCGTCGAGCCAGATGATCCGCTTGGGCCCGGCCGCCTGATCGTGCAGCTCCCGGGCCAGCTCCGGTGAGCAGTAGTCGTCCTTGCGCCCGTGCACCACGAGCAGCGGCGTCGCACCGAGAAGCGGTGCCGCCTGAAGCGCGTCGAAGGTCATCAGCGCGTGCAGCGAACCGTAGGTGACCCGGTTCTCCCAGGTCGCGGCCCGCGAGCGCCCGGTGCCGTAGTAGGCGTACGGCTCATCGCCGCCCATCGCCGCGGGCGCCCCACCGGCCGCGACCGCCGGGAGTTCCTCGTCCCAGCGTTCGATGAACGAGACGAGCGCGCCGCGGTAGCCGTCCGGGTCCCCGGCGGCGAACCGCACCGTGCTGTTGTAGGCACCGGCGATCCCGGCGACCGCCCGGATCCGCGGGTCGGCGGCCGCGGCCCGCACGGCGTAGCCGCCGCCGAGACAGATCCCGACGGCGCCGATCCGCTTCGCGTCGGCCGCCGGATGCGCCGCCAGTACACTCACCGCGGCCCGCAGGTCGGCGAGTTTGCCCTGGCTGTCCTCGTGCGCCCGGCGCCCACCGCTGGCACCGAACCCGCGGTGGTCGAACGCCAGGGTGCTGATGCCGCGTTGCTGCAGGCGCTCCGCGTACCCGCCGGTGACCTGTTCCTTGACTCCGGTGAAGGGCCCGGTGAGCACGACCGCGGGTGCTCCGTCCCCGGCGATCCGGAGGTCGCCGGCCAGGGTGATCCCGTCCACGGCGAAGGTGATGTGTGTCAGCATGCCGCCGACGCTAGGCTGAACCCCCGCTGACCGGACAGAAGGCACTTCCAGGTGCCCTTCGGGAGGACACCGTGGCACTGATCGTTCCGGACGTGCTGGAGGAGAGCTGCGCCACCCGGCAGGCACTCGAACGGCTCGCGTCGAAGTGGCGGGTTCTGATCATCTACGCGTTGCTGGCCGGGCCGCAGCGGCACGCCGAGCTGCGCCGCCGGGTCGCCGGGATCAGCCAGAAGGTCCTCACCGGGACGCTGCGCGACATGGAGAGCGACGGACTCGTACAACGGCGGGTCCTCAAGGAGGACCCGCCGCAGCATGTCGAGTACTCGCTCACGGCCCTGGGGAAGACCCTGCAGGAGCCGCTCGCCGCGATCTGTGACTGGGCGCTCGCCCGGTCAGCGGACCGGCGGTAGTCCGGGTCCGCCGGTCAGTCCGGTCAGGCCCGGGTACATCGATCCCGCCGCGTACGGCGGATTCTGCCCGTAGTGGCCGTAGATCTGCTCGTAGTAGGCCCGTTCGCCGATCAGGTCCGGGTCGTACGCCGGTCCGCCGGCGACATGGCCCTTCGACGAGCCGACGTGCACCTCGTCCTCGGTGATCCGCACGATCGCCTCCACCGGGACGAACGAGGACTGTGCCCCGAACCCGAGGATGCCGCCGTGCTCGACCCGCAGGAACCGCACATGGTTGGTCTCGGTCTCGACCATCAGATCCGCGACGGTACCGATCTTCTCGCCGCCGCTGTCGACGACCGACCGGCCGCGGATGTCCTCGGCCGGGTTCGCGACCAGCTGTTTGGTGTCATTCAACGCCGCGAGCGTGCCGAAAGATTCTGCCATCAACGCCACCTCCTCCTTATCCGCTTACCCGGCCGTGGAGGCTTTCACTCCGCCGTGGCGCGCAACGCCTCCTCGTAGGCGGTCCGGTCGAAGACGAAATCGCGCACCTCGCGGTAGTCCCAGTTCTCGCGGTGCCCGTGGCGGAAGCCGGACCAGGTGACGGTCCAGTCATCAACGGTGACGGTGGCGGTGAGAGGCCAGCAGCCCCACTCGCCGCAGACGCAGCCGAGCAGTACGGTGTCGCCGTCGCCGAACCAGCTGAGCGCCGGTTCGCCGAGGTAGTGCCGACGGGGCCAGGCGACCTCGGACGGGAACAGACCGGCATATCCGCCGGCCGGCGAAGAGCCGGCGAACCGCTGCTCGACCTTGCGCACCCGGTCGATCAGGCTCATTCCACCGATGTACGGGACGATCACCGACCGCAGGCCGGCGTCGCCGATCTCCTGCCGGTCCGTCCTGAACTCGATCCGTTCCACGCTCGCCAGGGTAGGTGCCGGCAGGTCCCGACGGTGAGCAACCGGATGGCGACCGTGACGCACCGTGCCGGTGATCACCGCGCCCGGAGAGCGGCCGAATCAACCGGTGAGCCCACGAGAACGCGGGTCACGTACTCCGAAAGGGTCTGCTCTTGCGCCAGCTTCTTCGCCGCCTCGCCGTCGCCGCCCTCCTCGCTCCCGCGGCCGCCGCCGGCGCCGCCACGATGATCGCGTCCCCGGCCGGAGCAGCCCCGGCGAAGGCAACCGAGCAGACCCTGCAGGCGGAGATCAACCGCCTGGTGAACGTCGAGCGGGTCAAGGGCGGCTGTGCGGCCCTGAAGGTGAACGCCGCGCTCACCACCGCCGCCCGCGGTCACAGCGCCTGGATGGCGCAGACCGGCAAGTTCTCGCACACCGGCCGGAGCGGCTCGACGTTCGTGGCCCGCAGCAAGGCCGCCGGTTACGCCAAGCCGTCGGCGGAGAACATCGCCTGGGGCTACCAGAGCGCGTCGGCCGTGGTCGGCGGCTGGATGAAGAGCCCCGGCCACCGCGCCAACATCCTCAGCTGCAAGTCCAGGACGGTCGGCGTCGGCGTCGTCCACGCCGCGAGCGGCACCCCGTACTACACCCAGAATTTCGGCTTCTGACGTCGAAGGCCCCGGCTCCGGCCGGGGCCTTCGGTGTGTCAGCGGGCGGGCTGCAGAGCGGACACCGCCCGCAGGATGTCCTCGACGCGGTCCTTGGCGTCGCCGAAGAGCATCGCGGTGTTCTCCCGGAAGAACAACGGATTCTGTACGCCCGCGTAGCCGGACGCCATCGACCGCTTGAAGACGATCACATGGTCGGCCTCCCACACCTTCAGCACCGGCATCCCGGCGATCGGGCTGGACGGGTCGTCCATCGCGGCCGGGTTGACCGTGTCGTTCGCGCCGATCACCAGAACCACCGAGGTGCCGGCGAAGTCGTCGTTCACCTCGTCCATCTCGAGGACGATGTCGTACGGGACACGCGCCTCGGCGAGCAGCACGTTCATGTGCCCGGGCAGCCGGCCGGCGACCGGATGGATGCCGAACCGCACGTTCACCCCGCGCTCGCGCAGCGTGCGGGTGAGCTCGGCCACGCCGTACTGCGCCTGGGCGACGGCCATCCCGTACCCGGGCGTGATGATGACCGTGCCGGCCGCGGTGAGCAGCTCGGCCGCGCCCTCGGCGTTGATCTCGCGGTGCTCGCCGTACTCCTTGTCGTCGGCCGGGCCCGCCTCGATGCCGAACCCACCGGCGATGACCGAGATGAACGACCGGTTCATGGCCTTGCACATGATGTACGACAGGTAGGCGCCGGACGAGCCGACGAGGGCCCCGGTGACGATGAGCAGGTCGTTCTCCAGCAGGAACCCGGCCGCCGCGGCGGCCCAGCCGGAGTAGCTGTTGAGCATCGACACGACCACCGGCATGTCGCCGCCGCCGATCGACGCGACCAGGTGCCAGCCGAGCGCCAGGGCGACGACCGTGACCACGATCAGCAGCCACAGTTGCGGGGCGATCACGAACCAGGCGGTGAGTCCCGCGAACACGACGAGCGCGCCCACGTTGAGGAAATTCTTGCCGGGCAGCATGAGCGGGCTGGATTTGATCTTCGCGGAGAGCTTGAGGTACGCCACGATCGAGCCGGTGAACGTGACCGCGCCGATGAAGACGCCGATGAACACCTCGGCGCTGTGGATGCCGAGCATGTCCAGGCTGTTCAGAGCCGCTGCCTCGGGGCCGCCGGGGTCCGCCTCGACGTGCAGGTAACCGTTCCAGCCGACCAGGACGGCGGCCAGTCCGACGAAGCTGTGCAGCAGGGCGATCAGCTCCGGCATGCCGGTCATCTCGACCTTCGCGGCCCGTTGCAACCCGATCGCGGCGCCGATCACGACGGCCACCACTAGCAGTGCCAGGTTCACCGCGCCGATCTCGCCGTCGACGGCCAGCCCGATGGTCGCCAGCAGGGCCAGTGCCATACCGGCGATGCCGAACGTGTTGCCGGACCTCGCGGTCTCGTGCCTGGACAGCCCGGCCAGCGCCAGGATGAAGAGCAGGGCCGCCACGATGTACGCGGCGCTCGCCGCCGTTGCGATGGTCATGCTCAGCTCCTCGAGAACATGGCGAGCATGCGGCGGGTCACCGCGAAGCCACCGAAGACGTTGATGCTGGCCAGCAGGATCGCGGCGACGCTGAGCCCGGTGACGACCGGGCCGCCGTGGCCGAGCTGGAGCAGGGCGCCGACGACGATGATCCCGGAGATCGCGTTGGTGACCGACATGAGCGGTGTGTGCAGGGCGTGGTGCACGTGCCCGATCACGTAGTAGCCGATCACGATGGCCAGCGCGAAGACCGTGAGGTGCCCGCGCAGCGCGGCCGGCGCCGCCGCGGTGAGCAGGAACAGCGCGGCGGCCGCGACACCGGTCACCACCAGCGGGTTCATCGGCTTGCGGGCCGGCTTGACGGCAGCGTCCACCGGTGCGGCGGCCACGGCTGCCGGCGCCGCCGACACCGAGACGGGCGGCGGGGGCCAGGTCAGCTCGCCGTCGCGGACCACGGTCATCGACCGCTGGACCACGTCGTCGAAGTCGAGGACCAGCTCGCCGTCCTTGCCCGGGGTCAGCAGCTTCATGAGGTTCACCAGGTTGGTGCCGTAGAGTTGGCTGGCCTGGGCGGGCAGGCGGCCCGGCAGGTCGGTGTAGCCGATCAGGGTCACCCCGTTGGCGGTGACGACCACCTCGCCGGCGACCGTGCCCTCGACGTTGCCGCCGTTGGCCGCGGCCATGTCGACGATCACGCTGCCCGCCTTCATGGTCGCGACCATCTCGGCGGTGATCAGCCGCGGTGCGGGGCGGCCCGGGATCAGCGCCGTGGTGATCACGATGTCGACGTCGCGGGCCTGGTCGGCGTAGAGCCGGGCGGCCCGCTCGTTGTAGTCGTCGGACATCTCCTTGGCGTAGCCGGTGGACGAGACCTCCACGTCGGCGGCCTTGACCTCGAGGTACTCGCCACCGAGGGAGCGGACCTGGTCGGCAACCTCGGGGCGGGGGTCGGTGGCCCGTACGATCGCACCGAGGCTTCCGGCGGCGCCGATCGCGGCGAGCCCGGCGACACCGGCTCCCGCGACGAGGACCTTGGCGGGCGGGACCTTGCCGGCGGCGGTGACCTGACCGGTGAAGAACCGGCCGAAGGCGTGCGCGGCCTCGACCACGGCGCGGTACCCGGCGATGTTGGCCATCGAGGACAGCACGTCCAGTGACTGGGCCCGGGAGATACGCGGGACCGCGTCCATCGACAGTGCCGTGATCGGCCGGCGGGCCAGGTCATCGACCAGATCGGGGTCGAGTCGCGGGTTGAGCATGCCGACGAGGGTGGTCCCCTCGGCGAGTTTGTCGAGCTGCTGGGCGGGTGGCGGGTTGATCGTGAACACGACGTCGGCGGCCAGCGGGTCACCGATCGAGGCTCCCGCGTCGGCGTAGGCCTCGTCGGAGAACGATGCCGCGGCACCGGCGCCGGGCTCCACCACTACCTGATATCCCAGTTTGGCCAACTGCTCCACGGTGGCGGGAGTGGCCGCCACCCGTCGCTCACCCGGATCCGGGTCCCTCAGTACACCGATGATCACCGTCGACTCCTCGGTAGATGTTGACCATGGAAACGGCAGGCCGAGGCCGCCGGTTCAATACGCCGGGTGATTGTTACTCACCAGTACGCCGATATCCAGAGGCGTCTCACCACCGTCTCACGGCAACCTCACGGCCACCATCGCGCACCGTATCGGTGATCGTGACTGACGGGAACGGTCCGAAGGTAACGATGAGCCCGCGGAACTGCGGGGCCGCACTTCGGAAGGACCGCTCTTGCGCCAGATTCTTCGCCGCCTCGCCGTTGCCGCCCTCCTCGCTCCCGCGGCCGCCGCAGCCGCCGCCACGATGATCGCGTCCCCGGCCGGAGCAGCCCCGGCGAAGGTCTCCGAGCAGGTCCTGCAGGACGAGGTCAACCGCCTCACCAACGTGGAGCGGGTCAAGGGCGGATGCGCGGCGCTGACCGTGGACGCGCGGCTCACCGCGGCCGCCCGCGGCCACAGCGCCTGGATGGCGCGGACCGGCACGTTCTCGCACACCGGCAGCGGCGGCTCCGACTTCGTCAGCCGGGTCAAGACCGCCGGCCACGCCGCGCCGGCCAGCGAGAACATCGCCTGGAGTTACCGGACGGCGGCCCAGGTGACCGACGCCTGGATGAAGAGCCCGGGCCACCGCGCCAACATCCTGAACTGCGCCGCCAAGAGCGTCGGCACCGGCGTCGCGTACGCCGCGAACGGAAAGCCGTACTACACCCAGAACTTCGGCTCCTGAGCCGATGACCGCGATGCCCCAGCCGATCCCCCTGCGGCTGGGGCATCGCCATGCGCCCGGACCAGGGCAGCCATCAGCAGGAGTCCACCGGCCAGGGTGAGCGGCCGGGTCAGCTCCCCCATGTACGGCTCCCAGACCGGGTCGTTGCCCGGTGCCGCGGTGGTGAGGGTGACGACCGCGGTCGCCGGCAGCGTCAGCGACATCCCGGTCCACCACAGTGCTCCGGACCTGGCCGGAACGAACCAGCCGGCCAGCAACCCGGTCAGCCAGCCGGCCACGCTCAGCGGCAGGGCAGGGGCCGGGCGGTCGCGTTCGAACTGGACGGCCAGTCCGCCGAACCGGCCGCCGGACAGCTGCGAGCCACATGCCTCGCGGTCCTCCGGCAGGCAGGCCACCGCCCCGTACGCCGTGAGAAGAAGCCCGTCGCGCCGGGCCACGAAGCCGCCGTCGCCGTACGGGCTGCCGGTCGTGGACCAGCCGGTGCGCTCGAATCCGTCCCGCGCCCGGCCGCTCAGCGCCTCGAACCCGTCCGCGCCGACGTTCACCGTGACCACGGCGAACCCGGGCAGGTACTCGCCGCCGAGGAACCAACCGGCCCCGTACGGATAGCCGAAGACCGCGTCGGACCGCTCGACGAACTCCGCCGGCACATCCGGTACCGCGGCCGCGACCAGCGCACGGGCCTCCTGATCGGTGAGCAGTGCGACCGGCGAGCGCCAGCCCAGCCAGGCCCCCGCCGCGGCACCGAGCGCCGCCACCGTGAGCGCCGAAAGGATTCTGCGGATCATGGGCAGGGATCCTAACCGCGGCCCGGACAACGCTTGCCTCATTCGCCACCGTCGCTCTATTCTCCATCAACAGGCAGGAGGAAAGCGCTTTCCTGCATCTAGTGGCGGTCATCCCCTTTATCGGCCGCCGCGCCATCCCCTATGCGCGCGCATCCCGACTGCGCGACAAGAAAACAGGTGAAGCGAGATGAGACGATCAGTCGCAGTGCGACTCTCCGCTGTGGCCGGAGTCGCCGGCGTGGCCGGGGCGATCGCCCTGGGCCTCCCCCAGCTCGAGGCGTCGGCGGCCACCGGTGGCGTCACCGGCTACGCCACGCAGAACGGCGGCACCACCGGCGGTGCGGGCGGCGCCACGGTCAAGGCCAGCACCGGCACCCAGATCCACGCCGCACTGTGCGGCCGGGCCGCCAGCAACACGCCGATCACCATCCAGGTCGAGGGCACGATCAATCACGGCAACACCGCCAAGGTCTCCGGCAGCAGCTGCAACACCGCGGCCGGCGTGATCGAGCTCAAGGACATCAGCAACGTCACCATCGTCGGTGTCGGCAGCGGCGCCACGTTCGACCAGCTGGGCATCCACATCCGGAACTCCAGCAACATCATCATCCAGAACGTGACCGTCAAGAACGTCAAGAAGAGCGGCAGCCCGACCTCCAACGGCGGCGACGCCATCGGCATGGAGAGCACGGTCCGCAACGTCTGGGTCGACCACGTGACCCTCGAGGCGTCCGGCGGCGAATCGGAGGGCTTCGACGGCCTGTTCGACATGAAGGACGACGTCGAGTACGTGACGCTGTCCTACGCCATCCTGCGCAACTCGGGCCGCGGCGGCCTGATCGGCTCCAGCGAGAGCGACACCGGGAACAACTTCATCACGTTCCACCACAACAAGTACGAGAACATCGACTCGCGTACGCCGCTGCTGCGTGGTGGCACCGCGCACATCTACAACAACCACTACTTCTCGCTGAACGAGTCCGGCATCAACTCGCGGGCCGGCGCCAAGGCGAAGGTGGACAACAACTACTTCCAGAACTCCAAGGACGTGCTCGGCACCTTCTACACCGACCAGCTCGGGTCCTGGCAGGTGTCCGGCAACATCTTCGACAACGTGACCTGGTCCGCCCCCGGCACCGACAACCGGCCGGCCGGCCCGAACGTCACCTCGAACACGACGGTGAGCATCCCCTACTCGTTCACCCTCGACGGCGCGTCGTGCGTGCCGTCCATCGTGGCCGCGACCGCCGGCGCCAACAAGGGCCTGGCCGTCTCCAACGGCAACTGCTCGGTCACCACCAGCCCGTCGACGCCGACCTCGCCGTCGGGCAGCCCGTCGACCAGCCCCTCGACCAGCCCGTCGCCGTCGACCAGCCCGACCGGTCAGCCGTCCGGCACCAACCTGAGCATCGGCGCCGGCGCTGACGGCTCCAGCAAGGCCAGCGGCACCAGCTTCGGCAACGTCCGCGACGGCAACCTGAGCACCATCTGGTCCCCGAGCGGCGCCACCGGCGACATCTCGATCAAGTGGGGCTCGGCGACCACGGTCTCGAAGATCAACATCCGCGAGGCCTCCGGTTCCTCGATCGGCAACTACCAGGTCCTCAACGGCGCGACCGGCGCGGTCCTGAAGTCCGGCACGGGCGGTGGCGTGATCACCTTCCCGGCCACCTCCACCACCAAGATCACCTTCAAGATCACCAGCTCCTCGGGTACGCCCAAGATCGCCGAGTTCGAGACCTACGCCTCCTGATCTCGACGCTCGCACCACAGTCGCCCGGGCCGGTTCTCCGGCCCGGGCGCCTCCGCGCCGTACCGCTCCCGGCTCCCAGGGCGAGGCCCGTGCCCGGAAGCCGGCGACCTACCCGAGACCCCAGCTCTCCTCCGCGGCGATCATCTGCGCGGTCTTGGCCGGGTGCCGGTCCACCAGGTCCAGCTGGGCCATGGACAGTCCCGCCTCGTCGGCGAGCGGACGCAGCTGCTGAACGCTTTCGAGAAGCTGCTCGCCGGGCACCCGGCGGATGAACCGCGGCGCCCGGCCGCCGCTGGACGCCCGCGAACCCTCCGGCGGTGGCCGGCCGGGCAGATACTTGCCGGTCAGCACCCCTTGAGCGAGCGGCTGGAACACGATCCGGCCGATACCCTCACCGCGGCAGAGCGGCAGGATCTCCGGTTCGATGACCCGCCGGAGCATGTTCTACTGCGGCCGGCTGGCGACGATACGGCTGCGCAGTCCCATGTCCGCGGCCAGATCGAGAGCGGCCCCGGATCTGCGGCGCTTGCAGCCCCATGCGGTCCCGGCGCTGCAGAGTCACCTCGACCGGAGTCCGGGCGTGGTGAACGGCGCCGGCCATCAGTTCGGATATGATCATCCGGGCGGAAAACCGCCGCACCGCCCGGCGGTGAGGCCGCGAAGAACACCGGCATGACTACCGCGCCGTCCGGTCCGCTCCACCGTTCGAGGACAACCTGCCCGCAGCCCCGGCATGGGGCGTACTCGGTGAGGTCGGGAGCGTACGGTAAGAATGCGTAGTCGCTGTGCCGATCGTTCGGGCCGGTGTGATGCCGATGCTGTCGATGCCGGACCCGAATCCGTCGGGCGCGCGGACCAGGGCCGGAGGTCGCCGTCATGCAGGGCACACACCGAAACCACAGCCTCGGGTGCACCGTCGATGACGGTCCGCGCCATGCCTGACGCGGGACACCGCGCCCGGGTGGCGCTCCTGGTCACCACACACGGCCCCGACGTCGGCCGGCTCTGCGACGCCTGCGTGGCGGAGCTGCCCGGCGTGAGCGGCGCGGGCCTGGCGGTGATGTCGTCGCTGCCGGCACAGCAGGTTCGCTACACCAGCGATCCGGTCAGTGCCCGGGTCGAGGAACTGCAGATGCTGCTCGGCGAAGGCCCCTGTGTCGAGGCGTTCGCCCAGGGCCAGCCGGTGATCGCCACGGATCTGGGCGACACGTTCTGGTTGCGCCGGTGGCCCGCGTTCACCCCGGCCGCGGTCGACGCCGGCGCACAGGCGGTGTTCGCGCTGCCGCTGCAGGTAGGCGCTGTCCGGCTCGGCGTGATCGACCTGTACCGGACCAGTCCCGGACCGCTGATGGGAAACGACCTGGCCGAGGCCCTCGCGTTCGCCGACGCGGCCACCGAACTGCTGCTGGCCGAGCATCTGCCCGGCGGGCAACTGCCCAGCAGCGGGCAGCTGTTCGCGCATCGCGCGGGGGTGCATCAGGCCACCGGCATGGTCAGTGCACAACTGAGCGCACCGATGACTGAAGCATTCCTGCGGTTGCGGGCCCACGCCTATGCCGCCGAACGCAGTCTCGACGAGGTCGCCGCTGACGTCGTGGCCCGCCGGCTGCGGTTCACCGGGACGAACAGCGACGAGGCAGATTTATGACGACGACCGTGACCGGGAGGCGGCCGTGACAACGCCCCATGATCAAACCTTGACCGAAGCGTTCGTCGAGCTCACCGACACCCTGGTGGACGACTTCGATGTGATGGAGTTCCTGCACCTGCTGACCCGCCGCTGCGTCGACCTGCTCGGCGTCCGGGCGGCCGGCATCATGGTCGCCGACCAGCGCGGCGCCCTGCGTGTCATGGCATCCTCCTCCGAGGAGGCTCACCTGCTGGAACTCTTCGAGGTGGAAACCGATGAAGGTCCCTGCGTCGACTGTTTCCACACCGGCCGAGCCGTCGCGGACGTGGATCTGGCCGTCCCGGAGCCACGCTGGCAGCGGTTCGCCGCCCGCGCCCACGAGGCCGGGTTCCGGGCGGTTCACACCGTTCCGGTACGACTGCGGGACGAGGTCATCGGTGTACTCAACCTTTTCGCTGCGGTCCCCGGTCCGCTCGACAGCGCCACCGCGACCGCGGCCCGGGGCCTGGCCAACGTCACCACCATCGGGCTGCTGCAACACCGGGCCGTCGAATACCGGCAGCTCCTCGCCGAACAGCTCCAGCACTCCATGAACACCCGCGTGGTCATCGAGCAGGCCAAAGGCGTCCTCGCCGAACAACTCGGTCTGAACATGGCCGACGCCTTCGACGAACTCCGCCGGTACGCCACCCGTACCGGCCGCCGCCTCAGCGATGTCGCCGCCGCCGTGGCGGCCCGCGACTACGGCCCGCTGCCTGCCGATCGGGGCGGGCAGCCCCGGATCCTGCTGATCCGCCGCTTCGACTGGGACGACCTCGCCCCGCTACGTTCTGCCGTCGGCGCCGCGGCGGCCCGGCACGGCGTGCCCGAGGTGCACCGCGGGCCCCTCGTCCTCGCCGTGCACGAAGCCGCGGCCAACGCCGTGCGGCACGGTGGTGGCAGCGGACAGTTGCTGCTCTGGCTCCAGGCCGGCAACCTGTACGCCGAGATCAGCGACCACGGTCCGGGCATCCCGGAGGGGCCTCGTCTCCTCGCCGCCACGCCCGGAAACGGCATCCACGAGCGCCGCGGACTCTGGATGATCAACCAGATCAGCGCGGACCTGAACATCGACACCGGCGCCACCGGCACCCGCCTGCTGCTGCGTTACCCGATCGACTCGCCCGGCGGATAGCCGAACGACTCGCCCAGACCGGTCAGATCCAACAGCCACACCACCACCTCGGAGGGCGCCGAGATCACCACGCGACAGCCGATCCGTGAGCCCTCCGCTTGCGCGGCAAGCAGCGCGCGCAGACCGGCGACATCACAGAAGTCCACCACGGCCATGTCCAGCATCAGGATTCCCGGGCCGGTCCCGCGCACTCCCAGTCTCAGCTGAGCGCCGACCTCGTCCGCGACCGTCCCGTCGAGGTCGCCGGACAGGACCGCGGTCACCCGGTCCCGCACCCGGTCCCGCACCCGCTCGCCGACCACCACACGCCCCGTCGCGCTCCCGGAAGACACCCACCACCACCGCCGTCCTGGTCGGGCCGGCAGCAATCCGCGGAACCGTCGCCGCAGCCCGGAACATCGGCCGGCCGGAGGCGACCGGGCGTCTCGCGGTAGACGCCTACCCGAAACGGTTACCCGCCGCCCCGCCCCCTCCGGCCTGACCTGACCGGATGCCCTCTGGTGGTGCGCGTCCAGTTCGCCGCACGGTCATGGACGCCCATCGCCCGTACGCCGTCGACGCCCTTCAGATGGTTGCATCGTCGAACCATTTGGTTGTACGGTCGAACCATGGAATCCGGTGAGGTCGACGCGGCGCAGGAAGCCCTCATGCGGTTCGTCCGGAACTTCGGGCTGCACCAGCCCGACCGCACCCCGTGCGGGCAGCCGCTGCCCGTCTCCGAAGCGCACGCCATGGTGGAGATCGCCCGTGAGGGACGGCTGCGTCAGGTCGATCTCGCTCGCCGGCTCCGCCTGGAGAAGAGCACCGTCAGCCGCCTGGTCACCAACCTCGTCAGCCGCGGCTGGATCCAGCGGGAAGCCAGCGGCGACGACGGCCGCGGAGTCCTGCTCGTGATCACCGAAGCCGGGGCCACCGCGGCCACCCGGCAGGCCGACGCGCGCCGCAATCGGCTCACCGCCGTCCTCGACCGCATTCCCGACGACCAGCGCGGCGACATCGTGCGCGCGCTGCAGACCCTCGCGGAGGCCTCTGTTGAACCCCCGTAACCGCCGCCCGCACCTGCTGCTGGCGGCCGCCACGAGCGCGATCGCCCTGCTCACCGGCTGCACCGGCGACAGGCCGGCCGATCGGCAGGCCGAGATCGCCGCACGAGGCTCCTCGGTCATGCCGTTCGACCTGGAACGCACCACCCATCGGTTCGCCAAGGCCGACACCGGCGGAACCCAGACCGTTGTCGCCGACGATCCCCGGAGCACCGATCAGATCGCGCTCATCAGGCAGCACCTGACGGCGGAGGTGGAACGCTTCCGGGCCGGCGACTTCGCCGATCCCGCCCGCATCCACGGCACCGAGATGCCCGGCCTGGCGGAACTGAGGGCCCACGGCGGGCGCATCGCCATCACCTACGAGAACACCCCCGACGGCGCACGCGTCACCTACACCACTGACGACGACAAGCTCCGGGACGCGCTGCATCACTGGTTCGACGCCCAGGTCAGCGACCACGGCGAACACGCGACGGGCTGAGGGACCGGCTACATCGATCGGCACGGACCCGCCTTCGTCGATGGCGAACAGCGGAGCTCATATGCCGGGGGCCGGCCTCCCCCACTGTGGCGGGAGCCGGCCCTCGGCATGTCGCACCCGGGTGCATTCACCCGGCGCTCACTGCAGGGCGCGCACCTCGATGCGCGACCGGGCGGCGGCCGAGCACCGCTCCGCCCACACCAGGGCTGATTCCTCGTCCGGAGCGTCGATGATCCAGAATCCGCCGACGTACGCGGGTGCCTCCACGAAGGGGCCGGGGATCCGCTTCGTCTCGCCGTGGGTGGCGTCGACGGTGGTCGCGGTCGACGGCGGGTGCAGCCCTCCGGCGTGCACGAAGGCACCGGCCTCCTGCAGTGCCGAGTTCAAGCTGCCGACGGCGGCGATCATGGACTCCATCTCGGCCGGGTCCATCGCCTGCATGGACTCCATCGTCGGGGACTCGGCCGTGTCGTGCGGAACGGTCAGGAAGTACTGCGCCATGGGAAGGGTTCCTGTTCTGTAGCGGTAATGGTTGGGCGACCGGGCCCGGGGCGGTTCGGTCCTCACCCTCCATCGTGGAGCGCCGTCCCGACTACGCTTTCGATGTGGATCGAAAGGTAGTGGAGTTCCGGCTGGGGACGACCGACATCTCGGCGATCCGGTTCGGGATCTCCCCGGGGTACGAATTGGTCCACGCGGTCCGCGCCGTGCTGCGTCCACAGGTGGTGCCGCTGCACTGGGGCTGGTTCCGCAGCTTGCGGGACGAGGCGGGCAGCGAGGGATTCCGCCTGATGGCGGTGATCGCAGGCGTCGACGGGTACATGCCGGACTTCCTCACCACCGACCCGTCCGGCGACATGACTCCCGAGGAGGAGCTGGAGCGGTTGCGTCGTGTGCCGGACGACCGGCTGCGGTCCGATCTGGAGAAGATGGTGCTCCGGTCGAGCGGTGCCCGGCAGCAGGAGATCCGTGAGCTGATCGCGGACCCCACGCGTGCCCGGACGGCGATCGTCGCGGCCTGGCAGCAGGTGTGGGACGCGTTGCTGGCGCCGGTGTGGCCGCAGATGTTGCGGCTGCTGCGCGCCGACATCGCGGTACGGGCCCGGCGCAGCAGCGACGCCGGACTCGCCGAGATGGTCGCCACCCTGCACTCGACCGTCACCTGGCACAACGATGTGGTCCGGGTCCAGCTTCCGCACTACGAGGCATCCGTCGACTGCGGTGGTACGGGACTGCTGCTGGCGCCCTCGGTGATGGCGACCCGTCGCTGCGCCGTTCTCGACGAACCTCCCACCCATCCGACGATCTTCTATCCGGCGCACGGGATCTCCGAGACGTGGCATCGTCCCACCTCGGACGTGCTCGAAGCACTGAGCGCACTGCTGGGCTCGGCCCGCGCCCGTCTCGTGCTGGAACTGCAGCAGCCGTTGTCGACGTCGGAGTGCGCCAGGCTGACCGGGCTGGCCGCCTCGACCGCCTCCCACCACCTGACCGTGCTGCGTAACGCCGGCCTGGTGGACAGCCGGCGCGCCGGAGGCCGTGTCCTGCACACCCGTACGCCCCTGAGCGAAGCGCTCGCCGGCGGGCACTGACGCCACCCGCCGGCCGGGCGCCTAGCATGGCCTCGATGACTGATCCCGGATCACGACCCGCCGACCTTCCCGCAGCCCGGGCACGGGCGGAGGAGGCCCTGCGCCTGCTGTCCGCCGAGCCGGTCGGGCTCGATGTCGCCGTCAAGAGGCTGGGCCGGGCAAGCGGTGTCTATGCGTGGTGGGCTGCTCCGTCGGTCCTTCCCGGCCTGCCCGGCATGCCGAATCCGCATGTCCCGTCGCTACGGATGCTGTATCTGGGCCGGGCGACGACCCTGCGTGGCCGGATCCTGCGCAACCATCTGAGACGTTCCGGCAGTTCGACGCTGCGCCGTACGCTGGCCGGTCTCCTCGTGTCCGAGGGCTACCGCACGACGTGGACGGATCGGGTCGTGCTGATCCCCGAGGACGAGGCGCGGCTGACCGCATGGATGTACGCGAACCTGCGGCTGACCTGGGCCCAGGACGCGGAGCCGGCCTCGGTCGAGGCGACTCTTGTCCGGCGCCTGCACCCTCCGCTGAACGTGAGCGGCGTCGACCCCGAACACGTTCAGGCAGCCGTGGTCGACGCCAAGAAGGCGTACAACGACTCGAGTCGTCCGGCCGGGACCTCGCCCGCGCCGTGACCGGATGTCCGGACCGCGGGCCTGCTCCTGTTGGTCGCCGTCATCGCAGGAACGGGTGCCACTCCCGGATGTGAACGACGGTGACCCCGGTCGTCGAGAAGTAGGGATCGGCGGTGAGGATCGCGTCGACCGCCCCGCGGTCCTGCGCGTCCACGATGATCACCGCCCCGGAGTCGTCGGCGAAGGGCCCGGCCATGCGGACCACGCCGCGGCTGTGCAGGCCGGACAGTACCTCGCGGTGGGCGGGGCGTGCCGCCAGTCGTTCCGGGGCCGGGGTGAAACCGAGTTCGATCATCCACATGCCGGCAGGATAGGAACGATCGGCCGCCCGGCGCTGTATCAGTTGATACATGGGTTCTCTGGCGTCCGTCCCGGCACTGCGAGCTCTGGCGCCCGGAGCGCTGGTGGCGTTGGCGGCCCGGGCGCGGCCGGCCCGCTTCACCGCGGGCACCGTGCTGCGGCCGGCCGGTGAGGTGGCTCGCTCAGTGGTGTTCCTGCTGTCCGGTACGGTCGTCGCCACCCATGTCGGGCCGGCGGGGACCGAGATCTGGCCCGAGCAGTGGACCGGTCCGGCCGTCGTGGACAAGGCCGCGGTGCTGGACGGCGGCCCGCCCGCAACGGGGTTGACGGCATTCACCGCGATCTCCGTGCGGTTGCTTGATCGCGCCGGCTTCCTGGATCTGCTGGAACGCGAACCGTCGGTACGTACCCACGTGCTCGCCCAGCTCGCCCGGGACGCCATGGCCGGCCGCCGGAGACTGATCCACGCCGTCACTCTGCCCGCCGTCGCGCAAGTGGCCCTCTGGCTGGCCCGGCCGGGCGCGGATCCGGACGTGGTATGGCGCGGGACCCAGGAGCAACTGGCTCACCTGCTCGGTCTCAGCCGGGTCACCGTGAACCGGGCCCTGGCACGTCTGGTCCGGGCCGGAGCGATCGAGCTGACCGTACGCGGAGTCGTCGTCACCGACCGGTCACGTCTGGTCGTGTTCGCGGGCGACGCGGAGACTCCCGGCCGGTGAGTGGCCGGGAGTCTCCGCCCGCGGATGCCGGCGGTGCGTGGCCAGCCGGGGTATGACGCCCGGCGGGCGGACGAGGCGAAGCCGGGGACGACCTGGTCGGGCCGGGTCGTGTCCTCCGCCGGCCGTCACGGCCGGGCAGATCGACGTCGAGCATGCGCACCGGGGTTGTCAGGCTCCGCGCCGCCACGGGCTCGTGGGTTGCAGCACCGCCTCAGCCAGTGCCCGCGAACGCAGCGAGCTGATCTGCCGGTATTCCGGATCGGCCACCATGCGGGCGAACGTATGCCGGGATGGATAACGCACCAGCAGGACCGCGTCCCATTGCTGGCCGGGTTCGGCGATCAGAGCTTGCGCGCCGTCGCCGGCGTAGACGACCTCGACGCCGAAGCGCGGCGCCACCCGTTCTCCGAACGCCTTCGTGTACTGACCGTAGAGCCGTCGGCCGCCGTCGGCGAACCGCAGCAGGTTCAGCATCACCACCGGCTGGTCCGGGTCTTCGGCGAGGAATGCCGTCATGAAGTCATCGTCGGGATCCACAGCCATCGCCGCCTCCTGTTCCACGGGCCGCGCTGGGCCCCGGGCCCATTCGGATGCGCCGGCCCCCTCGCGAACATACTGCATTTCTAGTGCAAATACATCGGGCCGCGCGAGGGGCGACGACGCACACCCCGCCTCAACCTGCAGTTTCAGCCCGGGATCGCCGGGAATCCGTCGCCGACGGGAGCCGCGAAGGACGGGCTGAATGGTTCACGAGACGGAGAAGCAACGCTGGGAGCGCAACTTCGAGGATCTCCTGCGCGAGTTGCGGGTGGCGCAGACCGGGGTGCAGATCCTGTTCACGTTCCTGCTGGCGCTGCCGTTCACCAGCCGGTTCGACGCAATGACCGGCCCGCAGCGCATCGTCCACCTCGTGGCCCTGCTGGCCACCGCCTGCGGGACCGCAGCCGTCATCGCGCCGGTCGCGATGCACCGGGCGCTGTTCCGGCGCGGCCGTAAACCCGCGCTGGTGCGTTTCACCCATCGCGCCTCCATCATCGCCCTGGGCTGCATGCTGACGGCGATGGTCGCGTCGGTGCTGCTGGTCGCCGGCTTCGTCCTGTCGCCGCCGGCGGCCTCGATCCTGACAGTCGTCACCACGGGCTGGCCCCTCTTCCTCTGGGCGCTGTTACCGCTCAGCCGGCGCGGCACCGCACCGGACAGGGAGCTGTCCGCCCATGAGGTCGCGGTGCGGATCAACCAGTCCTGCAAGGAGCCGATCCCGCTGTCGCGACGGCGCCACTCCGGCCTCCGGCCAAGGAACCGGAAGGTCTCGCGGGGACTCAGGCGCGTGTGAGCGTGACCGGCGAACCCGGCCCATTCCGTCAAGCGGCGCCGGCGGATAACGAGCCGCCCGATCCTTGACGACGGGGATGGATGCCCCGCGCCGCCGGTCCGGCATAGTATGCGTCAATCCCCTCCCTCACCGGAGCCGCACCCATCCCCCATGTGGGAGCGCTCCCGACCCTCGAAGGATCCATCCCCATGTCTCGAACGCGAAAAGTGCTGACCTCGGCCGCGGTGGCCGCGGTCGCCGTCGCCGGTTCGGTCGCCGTCGCCCTGCAGGCGAGCGCCGCGGCCGGCTGCCAGGTCGACTACAAGGTGACCAGCCAGTGGCAGGGCGGTTTCGGCGCCGACGTCAAGATCACGAACCTCGGTGATCCGATCAACCAGTGGAACCTGGCCTTCTCCTTCAGCCCCGGCCAGAGCATCAACCAGCTGTGGAACGGCTCCTTCACCCAGTCCGGCGCCGCGGTGACGGTGCGCAACGCCTCGTACAACGCATCCATCGCCACCAACGGCTCGGCGTCGTTCGGCTTCAACGGCGCGTTCACCTCAGCCAATCCCGTACCCGCCGCCTTCACCCTCAACGGCACGGCGTGCACCGGGGGCGTGACCACTCCGAGCAGCTGGCCGGTCACGTCGCCGTCCACCTCGCCCTCGTCCTCCCCCTCGACCTCGCCGTCCACCGGACCCGTCACCGGCAGCGCGGCACAGCTGGTCGCCGACATGGGCAAGGGCTGGAATCTGGGCAATCAGCTGGAAGCCAACATCAACGGGGTGCCCAGCGAGACGGCCTGGGGCAACCCGGTCGTGACCGGCGCTCTCATCGACCGGGTGAAAGCGGCCGGGTTCAAGACGATCCGCATCCCCGTCTCCTACCTGGGCAAGATCGGGGCTGCACCGAACTACACCGTCGACCCCGCCTGGCTGAACCGGATCCAGGAGGTCGTCGACCTGGCCCACGACCGGGGGCTGTACGTGCTGATCAACATGCACGGTGACGGCTACAAGAGCGTCGGCGGGGCCTGGCTCATCTGCGACTCCTCCTCGCAGACGACGATCAAGGAGAAGTACCAGAAGGTCTGGCAGCAGGTGGCGTCGAAGTTCCAGAGCTACAGCGGGCGCCTGATCTTCGAGTCCATGAACGAGAACTTCGACGGGCAGTACGGCAACCCGACCCAGCCGTGCTACTCCAACATCAACGCGTACAACCAGATCTTCGTCGACACCGTCCGCCGGACCGGCGGCACCAACACGTCGCGGTGGCTGCTGGTGCCGGGCTGGAACACCAACATCGATCACACCGTGGGCAGCGGCTTCGTGCTGCCGACCGATCAGTACCGGTCGGCCGGCATCCCGGCCACCGAGCAGCGCATCATGATCTCGGTGCACTACTACGACCCGTGGGACTTCGCCGGTACGGAGGACGGCACCATCACGCAGTGGGGCCCGGCCGCCACCAACCCGTCGAAGAAGTCCACCTGGGGCCAGCAGGACTTCATGGACGCCCAGCTCAAAAAGGTGCACGACGCCTTCGTCGTGAAGGGGTACCCGGTCTTCGTCGGTGAGTACGGCTCGATCGACAAGACCTCGTACGACTCCACGAACAACAGGTACCGGGCGGACTATGCGCGCACGCTGGTGGCCACCGCGAAGAAGTACGGTGCGGCAACCGCCTACTGGGACAACGGCCACAACGGCCAGCACGGGTTCGCCCTGTTCGACCGCAACACCGCGACCGTGACCCAGCAGGGCATCATCGACGCCATCATGGCCGGCTGATCGCTGATCGGCGGGTGTCCATGCGACCGGTGGACACCCGCCGACTAGGGTCGATCCCATGATCACCCCGCCGTGGCCGGATCCGGTACTCCAGCATGCCGCCGAGAGTCTCGCGGCCGGTCATCCCGAACCCGCGTACGCCTGCCTCGGGGACGGCGTGACAGACCCGGACCGTCGTGAGTTCTACGCCGATGTGCTCGGCAAGATCGGTGAACGACATGTCCGGATGCTGGAGGCGAACGCGAACGCCGCGCCCGGCGACCCGGCCCGATGGCTGCTGGCGGGCGCCGCCCTGTGCTTCGCGGCCTGGTCGGCGCGCGGCACGAACACCATGGCGTACACGTCGGACGAGCAGGTCCGGGGCCTTTTCGAACTGTCCCGGACGGCACGTGCCCGGCTGCACCGCGCGGCCGAACTGGCTCCGGCCGACCCGGTGCCCTGGACCATCCTCCAAAGCATCGCCAAGGCCGCTCCGGCCGGCCGCACCGAACCGGCCGAGGTGTGGGACCGCTTGGACGCCCTCGCCCCGGAATCGTTCGCCGGCAACTATCAGCGGCTGACCGTGCTGTGCCGCAAGTGGTACGGCAGCACCGACGAGATGCTGCGGTTCGCACAGCAGCGCAGCGGCCGCCAGCCGGACGGGCATCCGCTGTGGTCGCTGGTCCCCAAGGCCTGGATCGAGGTCTGGTGCGACAGCTGGATGTTCGGCAACATGCTCAAGCGTGCCTACTGCCTGATCCGCAAGCCCGCCCTCCGATCCCGGGCCGCGCGGGCCCAGGTGGACGCCGCGTCCGAACGCATCCTCGCAACCGACGCCTACGCCGGCCACCCGTGGTACCAGGCCGCTCATCAGATGTTCGGGGCGTACTACGTCAACGCCGGACAGACCGGCCGCGCCCGGCCACATCTGGAACGCGGCGGCACGCGGGCGGCCAGGTGGGCGTGGGACCTCTTCGGGACCGACGACGACGAGCAGGCCGAGCTGATGAAGGCGCGGCAGGCAGCGGGCATCTGACCGCGGCCGCGACGACGAGGCAATGGCGCCGCTGATCTCCGGGGTGTGGGAGGCCTTCGGCCCGATCTGTGAACGGCGAGCCGCCGGGTGGCCCCGCCCGGTACGGACGGGGCCACCCGGCGGGCTGTCAGGGCTGTACGGACTGGTCGCGGGCGATGCGGACCAGTTCGACCAGGCCGCCCGCGTACTCCTGGGCCTCGGCGTGTGCCTCGTCGAACGGAGGCTGGAAGCCGACGCCCTCCCACTGCTGGGTGGCCTCGTTCCAGCGGTCGTTGCCCACCTCGAAGTTCCACGCCGTGATGCCGAGGTCGTAGTAGAGGTGGTCGGCGGAGTTACCGGCCGCGGAGTACAGCACGTCGGCGACCGGGCCGGTGTAGGCCGGCCACGTCACCGTGCCGCGTTCGGCGGAGATGGCGCCGACGATGCGTTTCGCGCTGTCCAGGAAGAACTTGGACTCGTCGATCGACGGCCGGGGCAGCGTCACGCGTCCCGGGATCTTGTAGGCGCCCGGCGACCACATGAAGTATCCGCCGTAGCTGTGCACGTTCAGCGAGAACTTGATGTTGCTGTACCGGGTGGCCAGCGCGACCACGTTGCGGCTCTCCGCCTCGGAGAGTTCACCGGTTCCGGCGAACGTGCCGGACAGGCAGTTCGGGCTGCCACCGACGTACCCGTCGAAGTAGGAGCCGACCGCGTAGTTGCGGTTGACGTCGACACCCCAGGAGTCGCGGTACCGCGGATCCCGGGACGCTCCGGTGCAGTGGTTGACCAGGTTCTTGCGCTGGAAGTTGAAGTCGTTGAACGAGTAGTTCGCCCCGTCCGGGTTCACCATCGGGATGACGAAGACGTCCACCGAGTCGACCAGGGCCCGGCTGGCCGGGTCGGTCGCGTAGTTCGCCAGCAGCCGCTCCGCGAACTCGAGGGTGACCAGCGGCGTCGCCCACTCCCGGGCGTGCTCCTGCGAATAGGCGAGCACGCCGGGTTTCGAACCGTCACGGACCTTGCCGATCCGCAGCGCCTGGACGGTCTGCGGGCCGCGCGGCACCTCGGTGCCCTTCAGGCCGTCGTCCAGCCGCGCCGGCCCGGCGACCGGCATCGGCAGCCCGGCCGAGCCGTCCTCCACGAACGCGCGGAACCGCTGCGGGAAGCGGGCCGTGATGAACGCGGCGACCTCGTCGGTCGTGCTGATCACCTTGCCGCCGGCATCCGTGGCGAGGGTGACGGTCAGGACCCGGTCGCGGTACGTGGCCGCGAGCGCCCGGTTGGGCCGGCCGGGATCGGTCGTGCGCACCTGGACACCGTTCATGCCCTGATCGCCGAAACGGACCGAGTCCACCACGATCGCGGCGACCGCTGGATCACCGAGGTACGCGCTCGCCGTACGCCGATAGCCCTGGGTCTTGTTCGGCAGGTCGATCACGTCGACCAGTGCCGGGTACTGCCGGTCGAGCCGCCGGATCCGGGCCCTGATGTCGGTGGGCGTCATGTAGGCGTCGATGAAGTCCTTCTGGTATCCGCTGGGCAGTGCCGGCGGGGTGGCACCGGGCCAGGCCTGCGGCGTAATCGCGCGGGACCGGCCGCCCAGGCTGGAGGTCGCGCTGACCGTCACCGGCTGTGCGGGAAGCGGCTGGGGCAGTGCGTAGTGGTACTGGTACTCCGCCGCGTCCTCGAAGCGGACCAGCGGGTACGACCCGGTGTCACCGCTCGCGGTCCGCCAGGTCACCGTGATCTCCACGTCAGGGTCGTCGGAGGCGGTCGTGGCGACCTGGGTCTGCAGGAAGGTGCGCCCGTTGCTGGTCCACCAGTAGGCCTGCAGGAACTGCAGGGTGTCAGCGGCGGCCGGGGCGGCGCTCCGGCTCCGGGCGAGCCGGCGGGCGCCGTCGGACTCCCGCTGGATCAGTTGGACGGCGGTGGCGCCCTCGCCGGTGAGGGTGGCGAGCTCACGGTCGTCGACGACGACGTCGAGCAGGATCGCGCCGGGGATGACCCGTGGACGCGCGGCGACGTCGGCGCCCCTGGCGAGCAGGCGGTCGACGGCGGCCTCGTCGGGCAGCTGGAATCGGATCAGGGCCCGCTCGCCGGCGGTGAGGGTGATCGGCGCGGGGGTGGGCGCCTCGGCCTTGACGGTGACGGGTCCGGCGGCGGCCGGCTGGGTCGTGAGCAGTGCGGCGGTCAGGACGGTGGCGGCGGTGGCCAGCCAGCGATGTCCGGACGACATGGAACCTCCTGCGTCTGTGAAGGATGTCGCCCCTCACCGCAATCCAAAGATTCCAATATGTCAATGCCCTGCGGTCGATCAGTCGGCGTGCACCCGGTTGCGGCCGCTGCGTTTCGCGTCGTAGAGACGCTGGTCGGCGCGGCTCATCGCCTCCGTCAGCGAGGCCGGTCCGGCCACCTCGGCGAGGCCGACACTGATGGTGACGGTCAGACCCGGTTCGATCGAGTCCCAGGGGTACGCCGCCACGCCGGCCCGCAGCAGCTCGCACCGCGCCCGCGCATCCTCGATCCCGCACCCGTGCAAGGCGATCAGGAACTCCTCCCCGCCGAACCGGGCCACCAGGTCGGTCTCACCGGCCTGGTCCAGGAAGATGCCGGCGATCCGCCGCAGCACCTCGTCACCGACGAGATGCCCGTACCGGTCGTTGACCCGCTTGAAGAAGTCGACGTCGGCAACCGCCACAGTGACCCGGCCACCGGCCGCCACCAGCTTCGGCAGCCGGTCGTCGACCGAACGCCGGTTCGGCAGGCCGGTCAGCGCGTCCTCGGTCGCCTGACGCTGCCACACCACGTTGTCGGCGGCCAGTTCGGCACTGCGCGCCCGGTGCAGTTCCGCCTCCAGGCGCGCGTTCTCCGCCTCCAGCCGGACGTTGTCCAGCTCGAAGTGGTGCGCCGCCATCCGGGCCCGGGCCGCGGCGACCTGGTTGTGCAGCTCGCGTTCCAGATCGTGGAAGTCCCGGTAGAACGCCAGCGCCGCGACGAAGTCACCGATCCTCTCGTGTGCCTCGGACAGCTCCCGCGAGATCTCCATGGCCATCGGCTTCTCGCCCGCCTCGTGCGCCCGGTCCAGCGCCAGCCGCAGACCCGCGATGGCCTCGGTGTGCTCGCCGCGCATCAACCGCACCCGGGCCTGATGCTGCAGGGCCGCGGATTCCAGGGTGCGGTAACCGGCCCGGACCGCGATCAGCCGGGCCTCCTCGATCAGCCGGGCCGCGGTGTCGAGGTCGCCGGCCAGTGCCAGCAGCATCCCGTAGTTGTCGAGGCTGATCGCCTCCCGGAACGGGTGCCGGGCCTCCCGGGCCAGCCGCAGCGCGTCGGCCACGTAGCCGAGCGCGCCGGTCAGCACCCGTTCGGCGGCCTCCGTCTCGCCCCGGCCGCGGAGCCTGGTCACCTCGTACACCGCGTTGTCGCTGACGTTGTTGAGGATGCAGAACCTGGCCTCGGCATTCATGCCCTCGGCCATGTCCAGGGCCAGCATGAGGCTTTCCGTGCTCAGCTCGCGGTCGCCCATGCTGCCGCGGACCACCCCGGTCCGGTTGTGCACCCAGTAGAGCAACTCCCGGTTGCCCAGGTCCTGTGCGATGTCACGGGCGGTGGCCAGCACACCGAGCGCCTCGTCGTGCACGCCGAGTTCGATGAGCGGCATGGCCTGCAACGTGAGCACCTCGCAGAGACCGACCCGGTCGCCGAGTCCTTCCAGGATCACCGCCGCCTTACGGCAGGCCGCGATCGCCTCCTCCTGCCGGCCGACCCGCATGAGCTGGGTGCCCAGGCAGCGCAGCGCCGCCGCCTCACCGGTGCCGTCCCCGATCGAGGCGGCCCGGTCCGCGGCGGCCCGCGCCATCTCGCATCCGGCCCGGTAGTCCCCGGCCAGGCGCAGCTCCTCGGCCCGCTGCAGCAGGACATGAACCGGCAAGGTGTCGCTGTCGGCTGCGTTCACCGTGCTCAAGCCGTCCTCCTCAACACCGGGACCCCCGCCGCCACGATCAGGCATGACGCCCCATCGACCGGCCCGGCACGATCATAAGAAGTCGGCACCCGCCGCGCTGTCGCGTGTCGGCACGAGACTCCTTCGCCGGCTCATGGCCCGCAGCACGTCCTCCTCATGGTCCAGCATCCGGCGTACCAGGCGGGCGGCCTCCTCGTCGGCGTCACCAGCTCCACGGCGCGCCCCAGACCCGTCATCTGCGGGAGGAGGGTCTGGCCACCTGGCGCACGGCGATCGGCCGTTACGTCGACCCCCAGCCGGGGATGCGTCTGCTGGACCTGGGATGCGGCACCGGCAGCTGGACACGGGCGTTTCGCAGGTGGTGGCCGGAAGCCGACGTCGTGGCGGTGGAGCCCTCGGCGGCGATGCGCGACCGCGCCGTGATCCAGCCGGTCCTGGCGGGCGCCGCCGACGACATCCCCGCTGCGGACGCGAGCATCGACGCGATGTGGATCTCCACTGTCATGCATCACATCGCCGACCTGCAGGCGGCGGCCAGGGAGATACGGCGGGTACTGAAGCCGGGCGCCCCGGTACTGATCCGATCTGCCTTCGCCGGCCGGCACGAGGCCATCAGCCTGTTCCGCTGGTTCCCGGAAGCCGTCGAGGTGCTCGATCGCTATCCGAGCATCGCCGGTGTCGAGGCTGCCTTCGCCACCGCCGGTTTCACCACCGCGGGCTGCGAATCCGTTTCCAGGTCTCGGCCGCCTCGCTGGCCGAGGCCGCTGCCGGGCTCCGGCGCGAGGCACACACTCCGCTGCAGCTGATCAGCGACGAGGCGTACGCGGCAGGCGTCGCCAGGTTGAACGAGGCCGCCCGTACGCAGTCCGGTGCGGTCGTGGACGCCCTCGATCTGCTGGTGCTGCGGTGAGCCGTACCCGGCCGGCAGCCACGGGAGGACATCGCCGTGCCGCGGCGCTCAGCCGGTTCCTGTGCCGCGGCGAAGGCGGCTGAACACGGATGGCCCTGGGCTGGCTCGCCAGCCGGCGTTCACCCGTGTTCAGAGATCGTCGAGCGGAGCCGGCGGCGGTACGTGGCGTTGGCGATGCCGTGCACCAGGCGGACGAGATCGGCGGTGCCCTCCGGGTCGTCGGCGCGGCGGACCACCGTGAGGATCGGGTGGACCTCGTCGAGCTCGACGCCACCGCACAGCAGCACGAAGTGCAGGACCAGGCCGCCCAGGCGGGCGTTGCCGTCGTCGTACGGGTGGAAGAAGGCGACGTCGAGGTACGCCCGGGCCGCGCGAGCCGTCACCGGGATCGTGAGGTCGGCGCTTTCGGACAGACACGACTCGTACCGCTCCCGGGTGTCGGCGTGCAGCCCGTACCGGTCCCGGCCGTTCTTGGCGAAGGCCGGGCCGCGCCGGAAACCGGCGGTGGAGATGCCCCGCAGCATCCCGTTCCACCGGGCCGTCAGGTCCGGGGTGAGGCCGGTGCCGGCCTCCGCCGCACGCCGCGCGTCGGCGTACGCGGTCAGAAGCAGGCTCTGACGTCGCGGGTCCTCACCGATCGCGGCACGGGCGGCGAACCCGTCCCGGACGGCACGGATCGGGGCGTGCGGATGCGGTACGACATCGCGCCACGGGACCTGCTCGCGGACCCGCTGCCAGGTGGTGAGCTGATCAGGCAGCGAGCGGACCGGTCCGGGCACGGCCGCCGGGTCGAAGCCGGGGCGGGCGGCGGCAGGGCCGGCATCACGCCGGGTGAGCGAACTGAAGCCGGATAGCCGGACGCGGTCAGCGGTCAATGCGGTCAGTCCTTCCGTGGGACAGCCGGCGAGCCCCGAAGACCTCAGTCGCCTCGTCGCCCGGAATCAGTCTGCTTGCCGGCTGCCGGGCAACCGGCTGCCATGCACGCTCATGCGCTCGACGGTCGAGGCGCCCCGCAGGAATCCCGCCGCTCCGATCCGCATGACCGTTTCGCGGTAGTCCGGCGACGCCTCGAGCGCATCAACGGCCGCCTCGTCCTGCCAGAGGGTCACCACCGAGCAGTCGGTTCCCGCCCGTCCGAACAGCAGGCCGAGGAAGCCCGGCTGGCCACTGAACATCGGAAGCGACTCCTCGGCGGCAAATCGTTCGTACTCGGCGGCCCGCTCCTCGTCCACCTGAGTGCGCCAGATACGCATGATCATGCGCCCATGATGCCCGGGTCGTCTCCGGTGCGCGCCGTCCGCCTACCAGCGGCCGCCGTGCCCGGCGATGTGCCGGGCCGCCACCCGGCCCAGGATCCGGCCACCGGCCCACATCCCCCGGGCGGGGAGCCCGCCCGGCGTGCCGGGGTGCCCGTCCACGAACGGCCACCACGATGCGAAGACGGTGCCGGCGCCGGTCTCGACCGTACGACGGAACTCGCCGGCCAGAACCGCGCCGAGCTCCGCGTGCGCGAGCAGATCCCGGCGTACGAAGAACGGGTCGGTGACGAAGCCCTGCGCGGTGACGCCGTCGCGGAGCTGGTCCGGTGTGGGGAAGACGTCCTCGACACCGATGCCGGCGTACAGCGGCCGGGTCCGGTCGGCGACCGCCACGAGCAGCCCGGTGAGGTGACGGGCGAACGTCGTCATCTGCCGGCGGGTGTGCCCCGGGTCGCCCAGCGGTCCCGCCGACATCAGGATCTCGACCGGCCGGGTGTCACCGGCATCCCAGCGAGGGTCCGGCTGGACCCGCATCCGCCCGTGACGGCCGATGAAGAAGCCGTCGCCGTCGGGCCTAGCGCCCCGCTCGAGGAGCACGTCACCGATGGTTTCGGCGGTGCGGTCGTCGCCGGGGCCGGGCCAGACCGCCACGGTCAGAAACGGTGCGTCCATCCGTGCCATACCGAGCCCGTCCCGTCCGTGTGACGCCGCTGACCACGATAGCCGTGACCGTCCCGGACCGGCCGGTCGGCCGCCCGGCGCGCGGCCGGCGGCGCCGGGATCGATCTTGGTGATGCGGGTGCACCGGTGGAATCATCTGATCATCTACCGGCCTCGATCCAGTTCGCGGGCGAAGCGCTGATCGAGGACACGAGTGAGGAGGCACGCTGTGGGACTGCTCGACGGCGTCGACTGGCAAGGGAAGATCTTCAAGGACGGTGCATGGACCGCCGGCCGCGGCGGCGACTACCCGGTCGTCGAACCGGCCACCGGCGCGGAGCTCGGCCGGATGGGCCTGGCGACCGCTGAGGACGTCGCCGAGGCGGGCGCCCACGCCGCCGAGGCGCAGAAGCGGTGGGCGGCACTGCCCCACACCGCGCGGGCCGCGGTGCTGCGCAAGGCCGGCGACCTGTGGCAGCGGCACGCCACGGAGATCAGCGACTGGAACGTGCGCGAGGTCGGCGCGGTTCCCGGGATGGCCGGGTTCGCGCTGCACGTCGCCGCGGAGGAATGCTTCGAGGCGGCCTCGCTGCCCAGCCGGCCGTACGGCGAACTGCTGCCGTCCGAGCAGCCCCGGCTGTCGATGGCACGGCGCATACCGGCCGGGGTGGTCGCCGTCATCTCGCCGTTCAACGTGCCGATCATCCTCGGCATCCGGTCGGTGGCTCCCGCCCTGGCCCTCGGTAACGCCGTGATCCTCAAACCGGACCCGCGGACCGCGGTCACCGGTGGCACCCTGATGGCACGCGTCTTCGAGGAGGCCGGGCTGCCCCCGGGCGTGCTGCAGATGCTGCCCGGCGGACCGGACGTCGGCGAGGCGCTGGTCACCGATCCGCACATCCGGGTCATCTCGTTCACCGGGTCCACCCCCGTCGGACGGCGCATCGGCGAACTCGCCGGACGGCACCTCAAGCGGGCACACCTGGAACTCGGCGGCAACTCCGCGCTGCTGGTCCTCGACGACGCCGACGTCGGCGCGGCGGTCAACCTGGCCGCCTGGGGTTCGTTCTTCAACCAGGGCCAGATCTGCATGACCACCGGACGGCACCTGGTCGCCGACCGCCTCTACGACGAGTTCGTGGAACGCCTCGCCGCCAAGGCCGGCAAGCTGCCGGTCGGCAATCCCGCCACCGAGCAGGTCGCGCTCGGCCCGATCATCGACGCCGGGCAACGCGACAAGATCCACGGGCTGGTCACCGCCAGCGCCGGCCAGGGCGCCACGGTCGCGGCCGGCGGCACCTATCAGGATCTCTTCTACCGGCCGACGGTGCTGGCCGACGTACCGATCGCCGCACCCGCCTTCGCCGAGGAGATCTTCGGGCCGGTCGCGCCGGTCACCCGGGTGTCGTCCGTGGAGGACGCCGTCGAACTGGCCGCCGCCGGCGAGTACGGCCTCTCCCTGGGCATCGTCACCCGCGACGTGATGCGGGGCCTGGCCGTCGCCGAGCAGATCCCGACCGGGATCGTGCACATCAACGACCAGACCGTCAACGACGAGGCGAACGCCCCGTTCGGCGGGCTACGGGCCTCCGGCACGGGCTCCCGCTTCGGCGGACCGGCGGCGAACATCGAGGCCTTCACCGAGACCCGCTGGATCACCATGCGCGGCGAGCCGGCGACCTACCCCTTCTGAGCCGGCGCGAGCAGGCGCAGCAGGTGGACGCGGATGTCGCCGTCCAGCAGGTCGTCCGCCTGCGCCAGGAAGCCGCGCAGGTGTGGGCGCTCCAGGTTGGCGGCGTGCTCCTCGGGGCCGCGCCACACCTCGTAGAAGTGGAACGATGCCGCATCGTCCACCGCGACGTGCAGGTCGTAGGCGATACAGCCCGGCTCTCGCAGGGTCGGCTCGATGAGCGCGGTCAGGGCGTCCCGCAGCGCCATTTCCCGTCCCGGTTTGGCGCGGAGGTGGGCGATGACGGTCAGGTTCTCTGGCATCGATGTGGATCTTCCCCGTTCGGTGCCCGGTCATGCACGCCGGGCTGTCGGACACCGACGCTAGGCACAACTGGTATTGGCGTACAGTCCACTCGCGTGCCTTCTGACCGGACCAATCAGGCCACTGCCCTGCTCATCGAGCTGCCCGGCGACGGACGGCCGATGCACGCCCGGCTCACCGGCGCGATCCGGGCCGCCATCGCACAGGGCCGCCTCGGTCCCGGGCACCTGCTGCCGTCCAGCCGTGCCCTGGCCACCGAACTCGGCTGTTCCCGATGGGTGGTCAACGAGGCGTACGTCCAGCTCACCGCCGAGGGACGCCTCGAGACCCGGCAGGGGTCCGGCACCCGGGTCGCCGCGTACCCCGCCGTCCGTACCGCATCGCCGCCCGCCGCGTCCGCTGACCCCGAACCGCCGGCGTCCCATGTCGACCTGCGGCCCGGCGCGCCTGATGTCAACGGTTTCCCCGCCGCGGCCTGGCTGCGTTCCCTGCACCATGTCCTGACCGATCCGGCCTGGTCACCGCCGGTCTTCCCGCCTGCGGCCGGAGCACCGCGGCTCCAGCAGACCGTCGCCGCCTACCTGCGCCGAGCCCGGGGCCTCCCGGTCGACGGCGACGACGTGATCATCACCTGCGGCACCTCCCACGGCATGGCCGCCGTGGCCCAGGTCCTGGCCCCGGCCGCGCCCGGCGTCGCGGTCGAGGATCCCGGCTGGTTCCGCCTCCGCGAGGTGGCGGCCGCCGCCGGACTGCGCACCGAACCGGTCACCGTCGACGAGCACGGCATCGACGTCCGGGCGATCAGCCGTGCCGGTGTCACCGCCGTGATCTGCGCCCCCGCCCACCAGTTCCCCACCGGCGCCCTGCTGTCCCCGGAACGCCGCCGCGCCCTGCTGGCCTGGGCGTCGCGTAACGCGGCCACCATCGTCGAGGACGACTACGACGCCGAGTTCCGTTACGACGGCCGCCCCGTCGGAGCGCTGGCCGGCCTCAGCCGTGACCACGTGGTCTACCTGGGATCCGTCAGCAAGACGCTGCACCCCGGGCTCCGGCTCGGCTGGCTGGTGCCGCCACCGGCGCTGCGCGGCGCGCTGCTGGCCGCCGTGGAGACGTCCGGCGCCGGCCCCGGCATCCCGGAACAGTTGGCCTTCGCCCACTTCGTCGAGAGCGGCGCCTACGACCGCCACCTGCGCCAGATGCGCAAGACGTACCGCCAGCGCAGAGACACACTGCTCCACGCCTTGCACGAACACCACCTTGCGGTACGGCCGGACGCCGCACCGGGCATAGCCGCCGGCCTGCACCTGACCCTGCCGCTGCCATCGCGGTCCGACGAACACGCCGTGGTGAGCCGGCTCGCCGGCCTGGGCGTCACCGCCATCCCGCTGTCGCGCTACACGATCCGGCCGCGGCCGCCGGCGCTCGTCCTCGGCTTCGGCCGCCTGCCACCGTCCCGGGCCGGCTGGGTCGCCGGCCGGATAGCCATGGCCCTCCAGTCCCGCAACGGCACTCAGCAGGCCGAACGTATCGATGATCGGCTCGTTTAGCGGTGCGACGGCGATCGAGGCCGATCAGGTGACGATCCTGCTCTTCTCCCGCGGCGCGCCGGCATGGAGAATCGGTCGCCGCCGATGAGTGCCGACTGCAGGGAACCGGGCCATGCCTTTCGATGGGTTCATCTCGTACAGCCATGCCGCCGACGGACGGCTCGCGCCCGCCGTTCAGCGTGGCCTCCATCGGCTCGCACGGCCGTGGCACCGGCGCCGCGCGTTGTGGATCTTCCGGGACCAGACCGGGCTGGCGGTGACGCCCGGGCTGTGGTCGTCGATCCAGACCGCGATGGACGGCTCGCAGTACTTCGTACTGCTGGCCTCGCCGGAGGCGGCAAATTCACCCTGGGTGAACAAGGAGATCGAACACTGGGTGGCCACCAAGTCGCCGCGGCGGATCCTGCCGGTGCTCACCGACGGTGAATGGGACTGGGACGACGCGTCCGGTGACTTCACCGCCGGTTCCACGGCGGTACCGGACGCGCTGCGCGGCGTGTTCGCCGAGGAGCCGCTGTATCTTGACCTGCGGTGGGCCCGCAACGACCTGCACCTGAGCCTGCGGCACGCCCGGTTCCGTGACTCGATCGCGCAGCTGGCGGCACCGATGCACGGGGTCAGCAAGGACGAGCTGGAGAGCGAGGACGTACGCCAGCATCGGCGCGCCCGCCGGCTGTGGTCGGCGGCCACCGCCACGCTGGTGGTCCTCACGCTGGTGGCCTCGATGACCGGCATGATGGCGGTCCGCAACGCGGGACTGGCCAACGCCTCGGCCGTCGAGGCCCGCAGACAGCAGCAGATCGCGTCCGAGCAGCGCGGCAGCGCCGAACGCGCCACCGAGGAGTCACTGCGGCAGCAGGAGAACGCCCGGCAGCACGAGGAACGGGCGCTGGCCGCCGCAGCCGAGACCCGCCGCCAGGAGCAGCTCGCCGGCGAGCAGCGGGAACTCGCCGACGACGCGGCAGCCGACGCCGCCGAACAGGAGGAGATCGCCCGCCGGCACGAACAGCAGGCACAACAGCAGGAGGAGCTCGCCGACCGGTCCGAGGCCCGGGCTCGGCGGCAGGAGACCCTGGCACGCGAGCAGGAACGCCTGGCCCGGGAAGCCGCCGCGGAGGCCGGCCGCCAGCGCGACGAGGCGGACCGGCAGCGCGAGGAGGCCCGCCGCCAGCGCGAGGAGGCAGCCCACCAGCGGCGGATCGCGGTCAACCGGCGACTTGTCGAACGGGCCCGCGCGATGATCGACGACGATCCGCGGAAGGCTCTCATGCTCGCCGTCGCCGCCCAGCGGCTGTACGACGACGCGCGAACCCGCGACCAGATCAGCCACCTCGTCATGTCCACCCACTACGCCGGTTCCCTCACCGACGTAGCGGACGTCGTCACGTTCGCGAACGGCATGCTGGCCACCGCCGACGCCGGTGGCGCGGTGTCGGTGTGGGACGTCTCCCGCCCGGCGCAGCCCCGCCGGGTCACCCGCGTGCCGACCGCCGGATCGGCTGTCAAGACGCTGGCCACCGACCGGGACGGGCACACCCTTGCCGTGGCCGACGGGAAGTCCCCGGCGGTGCTGTGGGACGTGCGCGACCCGGCCCGCCCGGCCCGGATCGTCGAACTCACCGACCCGGCCGGGATCGTCCGGGTGTCGTTCAGCCCGGACGGGCGCACCGTGGCCACCACCGGCCTCGACGACAACACCACGCTGTGGGACGTGACCCGCGGCCGGGCTCCGGTGGCGCTGACCACCATGGCCGGGGTCCGTCAGGTGGCGTTCGGCCCGGACGGGCGGACCGCGGTCAGCGGCGGCACGACGGCCATCGTGTGGGACCTGACCGATCCGGCTCAGCCCGCCCAGGTCTCCGCCATCCCGCCCGCCAAGGCCGGCGGGGCGCTCGTGTTCCACCCGAAGCTCCAGGTGATCGCGGTCGAGGAGGACGGCCTCGTGGTCCCCTGGGATCTGCGGATCCCCGCGCAGCCGAAACGCGGTTTCTCCACGGAGGCGGCCACCGGCGACGCCACGCTCACCCGGATGGCGTTCAGCGCCGACGGGACCGTGCTGGGCCTCAGCGACTCCAGCGGAACGACGCGCCTGTACAGCCTCGCGATCGGCGGGATCTCCGGCCAGGCGACACTGTCCAGCCAGCTCGGCGACCTGAGCGGTCGCGACGGCCCCATCCGGTCGATGGCCCTCAGCCGGGACGGCAAGATGATGATCACGGCGGGTGAGCGCCGCACCGCGACACTGTGGAACGTCCGGGGCGCCTTCGCGCGGGAAGTGGTCGCGGTGATGAGCCGGCCCTCCCCCGCTGACCTGGTCGGGGTGGCCTTCCGCCCCGACGGCCGCACCCTGATCGGCGCCGACGCCCCCGACCCGGGCTCCGCCGTGGCCTGGGACCTGACCGACCCCGCCCATCCCGTCCAAGGGCCGGCCGCAGCGCTGAACAGCGGGCGGATCCAGCTGATGGAACTCAGCAAGGACGGGCGCACCCTCGCCGTCGGTGGCATGGACGAGAAGGTGACGGTGCTCGACATGACCCGCCCGTCCGCGCCGGCAGTGCTCGCCACGATCACGGACGACGCCGACAAGGTGGGCGCGCTGAGGTTCAGCCCCGACGGCCGCACTCTCGCGGTGGGACGCCTCTACGGCAAGACCATGCTGTACGACATGGCCGATCGCGCCCGGCCGGCCCGTGTCGGCGAACTCGTCGATCGCAAGTACATGTCCCGGGTCGAGTTCAGCCCCGACGGACGGGTGCTGGCCGTGGCCTCGGGATACAACGTGACGCTGTGGGACGTCTCCGACCGGTCCGCCCCGGCCCGTCACGCGGAGCTGGCCATGGGCACCTCCGCATGGGCGGCGGCGTTCAGCCCGGACGGCAGGACCCTGGCGACCGGGGCCGGCTGGACCGGCGAGTCGATCCTCTGGGACATCGCCGACATCGCCCAGCCGCATCGGCTCGCCACCCTGCCGGGCTCCGACGACATGGTGACCTGGATCGGGTTCAGCCCCGACGGCCGCACCCTGGCCACCGGCGGGATCAGCGAGGCCCGGCTGTGGGAGGTCACCGATCGCACGACACCGGTCCTGTTCAGCACCCTGGCGCATCCCCAGCTGCGCACTCGCGACCTGGCGTTCAGCCCGGACGGCCGCACCCTCGCGGCGGCCGGCTACCGGCATGTCACCCTGTGGGACTATTCGGTCCCGAAAGCCCTGAGCGCCGCTCCCGGCAGACACGCGTGCACCATCACCGGCCGCGGACTGACCCGTCAGGAGTGGGCGGGCTACATTCCCGAACTGCCCTTCCAGCCGACCTGCTGACGAACCGGTCCTACGCCGGCGTGGACACCGCCGCGGTGAGCATCCGGGCCAGCGCGGGGTTGTCGATACCGGCCCCGAGCAGCCGGGCCCCGGCGAGCGCCCCGCGGTCGCCGAGACGGAACCGGTGCAGCTGCGCGCGGACGGTCAGTTCCCGCATGTCGCACCGGGCGGCCAGCTCGGCGAGCGTGCCGACCAGCGGCCGCGCCCGGCCGGGGTCGCCCAGCTGGATCGCGGTCGCGGCGGCCGCGTCGAGGACGTAGCCGCGGACCCACTGGTAGCGGTCGGAGACCCGGACACTGCGTGCCGCCGCCTCACCGAACCAGTGCGCCGACTCCGCCCGCCGGCCGCGGGTGGCGCTGAGCCGCCCGAGGCCGCGCGCGGCGACCGCCTCCCAGCAGGGATCGCCGATCTGGCAGGCCATCCCCCATGACTGTTCCAGCTCGTCACCGGCCCCGCCGAGGTCGCCGTCGAGCAGGCGGAGCTCACCGCTGAACGCCTGGTTCCACGGCAGCAACGCCAGCCACCGGTCCGCCCGGATCAGTTCGGTGGATCGTTCCAGCTCGTGCCGGGCCTGACTGTGCTCACCGCGCAGCACGTGCGCCCGGGCCAGGATGGCCAGTGTCCAGGCATGCTGACGGCGGGCCGCGGCCCGTTCGGCCCGCTCCGCCGACTCCCGCAGGCAGGCCAGCGCCGTCGGATAGTCACCGCGGTCGGAAGCGTTCATCCCCCGCACGCCGAGCACCGCGGCGAGTTCCTTGTCGTCCCCGGCCAGCGCCTGCGCCTTGGCGAGCCAGCCGTCGGCCGTCTCCCGCCGCCCCGCCTGCACCTCGACGAAACCCAGTTCGCGGTGAGCGGATGCCGCGGTCGCCCGGTCACCGGCCCGGCTGGCGTGCGCGATCGCCTCGTGCAGCACCACCCCGCCCTCCTCGTCACGGCCGCGCACCGCGTGCACCAGCGCCGCGCCGAGCGCCAGCAGGGCCCGGCCGCGCAGGGCGTCGTCGTGGCAGCTCTCCGCCTCGACCACCGCCCGGCGCAGACACTGCACGCCCGCGTCCACCGCGCCGGCGGCGATCGCGGCCTGCCCCGCCTCCAGCTGGTTGATCGCCGCGGCGCGGCCGCCCACCGGGCTCACCATCGACGAGCCGGTACCGACGTCGGCCGCCTCGCTCAGACTCGGTGACGCCTCTATCCCCAGTTCGCGGCGCAGCAGATCCCGGCAGACCGCGATCTGGCGCTGAGCCGCCGTCGCGTCCCCGGACACCGCGAGGCTGCGTACCAGAAGCTCATGGTTGGTCTCCTCCAGCGGGTTGCGGCTCACCGCCCGCTGCGCGTAGCCGACCGCCGCATCGGCACGTCCCTGGGCGAGCAGGCCGGCGGCGGTCTCCCGCAGCCGTGCCTCCACCGTAGCGGACATCCGGTGGCGGGCGACCAGCAGCCACGACTCGTACTCCAGGCAGGACGCCAGGTCGACGCCCTCGAGCAGCTCCCCGTCAGCGAGCGGGTCGCCCGCGGCGGCGGCCCCGCTGAGGGCCAGTACGTCGACGACCACCTCCGGCCCGGTCGTGACGGACACCGGATCACCGGTGACCGTGACCGCGCCGTCAAGTGCGCGGCGCAGCTCGGCCAGGGCCCAGCGCAGCGCCCCCAGCGGATCGCCGGCGTCGGCGAAGAGCAGTTCGGCGAGGTGCTTACGGCTGGGCGGCCGCTCCGCCAGCAGCAGGTAGCCGAGCAGCGCCCACGTCTTGCGGCCACGCGGCAGCCGGACCGGCCGGCCGTCGCCTTCGACGGCGGGCCGGCCGAGCAGCCGCACGGTGATCATGACGTCGCCTCCCGCTGACTCAGCCGCGCCGGACACCGACCGCCTGCAGGTACTCCCCCGGAGCCACCACAGTGCCATCGGTGGCCGTGTTGAAGCGACGCGCCACGTCGGCGATGTCGGCGGCGAACTTCTCGGCATCCGCACCCGACAGCGTGCCCGCGAACCGCGTCATCGGGCCATAGTAGGTACGGAACCACTCCGACAGGTGCTCCGGCGAGCGGTACCGGAACACGTACTCCTGCTTGGTCAGCGAGATCCACTCGACCCGGTCGCCGAACAGCTCGTTCAGCCGCTCCGGCGTGCCCCACAGCGTCGGCGGGACGAGCCCCGCGCGGGCGGCCTGTTCCAGCCGCTCACGGTCTTGAACAGGTTGCCGATCATGCCGGTCGGCGTCCAGCTGGCGTGACCGATCGTCCCGCCCGGAACGGTCACCCGGACGAGCTCGCCGGCCGCCCGCTGCTGGTTCGGCGCGAACATCACACCGACCGTGCTGAGCGTGGCATGGAACGAGGCGTCCGGAACCGGCAGATCCTCCGCGTCCCCCTCGATGAACGTGACGTCGAGGCGCTCGGCGGCGGCCCGGGCACGCCCGCGCTCCAGCAGGTTGACGGCGTAGTCGACGCCGGTGGCCTCAGCGAACCGAAGGGCCGCGGCCAGCGCGACGTTCCCCTGCCCACACGCGACATCGAGAACCTTCTGCCCGGCACGTACGTCGGCGGCCTCGACCAGCCGCTCCGCCATGATCTGCAGCGTGTTGCCCACCCGGGTGTAGTCGCCGGTCTCCCATGCGGCCCGCTGGTTCTTCTTGATCGCTCGAAGTCGATCTCGGTAGTCGTCACTCGATCTCACCTTTCTCCGGCACCGCCCAGTGCGGCGCAGGAGAAGCAGACCGCGCGACCGTGTGACTCAGCGTGTGAGCCCGGCCCCGGCCACGTCACCCGCATCACATGCCGGACCCGTGCGGTGTCAGTGCCGTGTCAGGGCCGTGTCTGCCGGTCCGCTGATGCTCTACGACATGACCGACGCGCTGACTCGCCCCATCACCTCGAAGGCCGCCCGCCCCAACCGCATCGCCGAGAAGCTTCTCGCCGACCGGCACTCGGTGCCGCTGTCGATCGCACTGCACCTCGTGCCCGGTGTCCTGATCGTCGCCGCCTACCTGCTGCTGGCCGAGCCGCTCACCAAGGCGATCGGCTACCCGATCTTCCTGGCCTGGGCGATCGCCCTGGTGGTGGTTCTCGTCCCGCTCCTGTTCGGCATGTTGTGGCTCGGCCGCGGGCGCAACGGCCGGCTCTCGCTGCGCGGTGTGGTGGGCTACCGGGAGAAGGCGTACTCGCGGGGGAAGATCACCGCGATCGTCGCCGGCCTCATCGTGTGGATGACGGTGGTGTCGCTGGCGCTGACACCGTTGGACAACTTCGTCTACGAGAACTTCTTCACCTGGGTGCCCTTCGAGGGCGCGGGCGGAAGCGCCACCACCTACCTCGACGGGTACGCCCACTCGCTGCTGGTCACCACGATGCTGATCTGCCTGCCGCTGACCGGATTCGCCCTGCCGCTGATCGAGGAGCTCTATTTCCGGGGCTTCCTGCTGCCGCGCATCGCCCACCTGCGCCTGGGTGCGCCGGTGCTCAACACCGTCCTGTTCTCGGTCTACCACTTCTGGGCGCCGTGGACCGTGGTGTCGAAGCTGGTCTTCCTGTTCCCGGCGGTCTGGCTGGTCTGGCGCAAGCGTGACATCCGCATCTCGATCGGCATGCATGCCGGTACGGCCCTGCTGATGGCTTCCCTCGGCACCCTGGCCCTGATGCTCAACCTCGTGTAGAAGGGCGCCGGCGAACATCGGGATCCTGCGCGAACGCGACCGGGCCGACAGGCACCCGGTCGCGTTCGGCTTCGTTCAGAAGGCGCCGGCCAGCGACGGCGGCGCCTGTTCCGCCGTGCCGACCACCTACCGTGAGGCGACGGCCGCCATCGCCGCGCCGGTTAGTTCGACCGAGCGCACCCGGTCCTGCACCGACTGGGCGTGGTGCGCCGTGATCAGCTCGTCGGCGTGGGACTCGGCGGCGAAGCCCTCCAGGTAGTCGCGTACCTCCTCGGGGGTGCCGACCGCCGTGTAGCGGGTCATCGAGGCGAGGTTCTGTCCGCCCGATGAGGCCAGGAACGCGTCGATCTCGGCGTCGGTGTAGTTGCGCCCGACCCCGCCACGGGAGATGAACGCCCGGGTCCGCGCCCGGTACGCCGACGTCATCTGCGCGACCGCCTCGTCATGGCTTTCGGCCGCGACGACGTTGACCCCGGCGATCACGTACGGCTCGGCGAGCTGCTCCGACGGGGTGAACGTCTCCCGGTAGACGCGTACGGCCTGGTGCAGGGCGTCGGGGGCGAAGTGTGACGCGAACGCGTACGGCAGCCCGGACCGCGCGGCGAGCTGTGCCCCGAACAGCGACGATCCGAGGATGTAGAGCGGGACCGGCTGCCCGGCGCGGGGTACCGCCTGCACGCCCGGGATCACGGACTTGCCGGCCAGGTAGCCCTGCAGTTCGACGACGTCCTGCGGGAAGGTGTCGGCGGAGAGGTGGTCGCGGCGCAGCGCCCGCATGGTGACCTGGTCGCTGCCCGGGGCACGGCCGAGCCCGAGGTCGATGCGCCCCGGAAAGAGTGTCTCCAGGGTGCCGAACTGCTCGGCGATCACCAGCGGTGAGTGGTTCGGCAGCATGATGCCGCCGGCGCCGAGCCGGATCGACTCGGTGTGCGCGGCCACATACCCGATCACCACGCTTGTCGCCGACGACGCGATCACCGGCATGTTGTGGTGTTCGGCGTACCAGACCCGCTGGTAGCCGGATCGTTCGGCGGCCTGGGCGAGGGCCACGCTGGCTTCGAAACTGTCGCGTGCGGTCTGGCCGGCGGAGATGGGTGCCAGGTCGAGCAGGGAGAGTGCGGTGGGCATGGGCGTCTCGCCTTCCGGTGTCACAGGTGGTGCAGGCGTTCGGTGAAGGCGCGGATACGGTCCTCGTCGCGGCGGTAGTAGATCCACTGTCCGCGCCGGGTCGCCCGCAGGAATCCGGCCCGCTGGAGGATCGCCAGGTGCGCGGAGACCGTGGAGGCGGAGCATCCGGCCCGGCGCTGGATCAGTCCCGCGCAGACGCCGGCGTCCTCACCCAGGGTCTCGGGGAAGTACGTGGCCGGGTCCTTCAGCCACTCCAGGATCGCCAGGCGTGTCTCGTTCGACAGTGCCTTGCACTCCTCCAGCATCTCGGCGCACCATCCTTCGGCATTTCGCTCAATAACGAAATTACGCCTCTCACCGGGGATACGGCCACCGGTCATGACGCGGCTCACGTGCCTCCAGCCGGCCCGGGCAGGAGGCCCCGGCGGGCGGATCTTGCCGATCACCGATACGGTCGAGGCATGTCCGGCAACGCTTTGATCATGTACGAGACCAGCACCGACGGCGTCACCCTGCGTGCCGCACTAGCGGGGGAACTGGACCTCGACGACGCCGACCAGGTTCGTGACAATCTCGCGGCGGCCGCGCAGGCGTCCACGTACCAGTTCCTGCAGATCGATGTCTCCAACGTGACGCTGATCGACTCGTACGCGCTCGGCGCCCTGGTCAGTGTCCGCAACGCCGCGGCGGGGGCCGGTGTCGTCGTGACGCTTGTCAACCCGTCACCGCCGGTACTGAAGGCGATTCAGGTGACCGGACTGTCCGAGGTGTTCGGCCTGCCCCCGCTGAGTTGAGGCCGCCCGGTCAAGGGGGTGCGGGCCGCACGACTGATCGTTACCGTGTGAACGATGCGCACCAGCGAGGAGATCTATCACCGGGTGCGCTGGGATCCCCGGCTCGACCCGGCCCGCTTCGTGATCGGTGTCAACGTCCGCGGCGGGGAGGACGACGCCGAGCCCAAGCGGGTGCCGCTGGCCGCGTTCGTGCCTGGCGGTGACATCCCCTGGCATCGGGTGCTGTTCTTCGAGGCCGACGGTGAACGGGTGTGGGACCGTACGACCGGGGTGGACCGTATCGACTCGTCGCCGGCCGGCCGGGTCCGGGTGCCGCGCCTGCTGGATGCCCCGTTCTTCACCGCCCGCACCCCGCACGCCTGGCACGAGGTGGACGGCTGGGTCCCGGCCGTCACCGGCGCGGCGAAACCGGTCGGCACGCTGCGGGTGCTCACGTGGAACACGCTGTGGGACCGCTACGACGCCGATCGGATCGACACGGCACGACGCCGGCCGCTGCTGGTCGCGGAACTGGAACGCGCCGGCGCCGACGTGATCGCGCTGCAGGAGGTCGAGCGTGACCTGCTGGAACGGCTCCTCGCGACCGACTGGGTGCGCGAGCACTACACGCTGTGCACCGATCCGGGCGGCAAGGACGTCGACGACAGCGGCGTGCTGCTGCTGAGCCGGGTCCCGGTCCTGGAGGCGGGCCGGCACGTGCTGGGCCCGTACAAGCAGGTCACCGCGATCACCGTGCCCGGACCGCTGGTGGTGGCCGCCGTCCACCTGACCAGTGATCACGCCGCGGACGGTCCGGGCCGGCGCGACACCGAACTGGCGGACCTCGCCACCGGCCTGGGCGCGCTGGACGTGCCGGTCCTCGTGGTGGGTGACGTCAACGACGGCGGTGACACACCCGCTCACCGGCTGGGCCTGCGCGACGCGTGGATCGAGGTGCACGGCGCCGGCGATCGGAGGGCAACCTTCGATCCGGTACGCAACCCGCTCGCCGCGGTCGGTTCGCTGACCGGCCGGGCGTCGCGGCTGGACCGGGTGCTGCTGCGCGGCGGCGAGCTGACCGCCGTGGACGCGGCACTCACCGGTGACGTACCGCAGGACGGCCTTTTCGCCTCGGATCATTTCGCGGTGGTCGTCGACGTGGCTGTCGGTGCGGCCCCGGCCGAGACGGTCGATGCCCGCCCGACGGCCCGGACCGCGGTGGCCTGGTTGCCGCCGCAGCGGCTGTGGCCGCCGGTCCAGGAGGTGCGCCGGGTCCTGGATCCGCAGGTCGACCGGTGGCCGCCGCACGTCAACGTGCTTTTCGGCTTCCTTCCGGAAGCCGACTTCGACGAGGCCGCACCTCATCTGGCGGCGGCGGCCGCCGAGGTCTCCCCCTTCGAGGCAACCCTTGACGGCGTACGAAGGTTCGCGCACCGCGACGACGCGACGATCTGGCTCGACCCGGCCGCCCGGAACCCGGCACCGTGGGCGGGACTGCACCGGGCTTTGCAGCGCCGGTTCCCGCAGTGCCGTGGCCGCGCCGAGGGCTACACACCGCACCTGACGCTGGGCCGGGCCACCGGGCCGGAGACGGCCACCGCGCGGCTGGCGCCGGCGACGGCACGGGTGGACCGGCTGGTGCTGCTGTCGCGGCGCGGCGACGAACCGATGCATCCGCGGGCGGAACTGATGCTGGGCACCGGTGAGCTGCGGTGGCTGCCCGGCCCGGAGGCGCCCGCACCGGTCCGGCGGGATCCCGGCGGGGTGCTCGGCGAACTGCGGTCGGCCCTGTCCGACGGCGTCGTACATCTGGCCGGTTCGCGGCGGCTCGGTTGTGATCTGCCCGGCGCCGACCTGGACCTGGTGGCCGTGCTTCCCGGCCGGCCCGACATGGGTGCCCTGCGGCGGCGGGTCGCCGAGGCAGCCGGAGCACGCTGGTCGGTGCGACCGGTGACCGGTGCCCGGGTGCCGGGCCTGCGCCTGCACGACGGCGGCCTCTCCGTCGATGTGGTCGTCGTCGGCTCGGGCGGTCTGCCGGTGGCCGAGGCGGTGGCCCGGCGGGCGGAACTCGACGAGGCGTCGGCCGTGGCGTTGAGTGCCGTGTCGGACGCGGAGGCCGTGCTGGCGGCGACGGCGACGGTTCCCGGTTTCACCGTTCTGGCCCGCTCGGTGAAAGCGTGGGCGAGAGCGCGCGGGCTGGACTCGGCACCGTTCGGCGGGCTGCCCGGCCTGGCCTCGGTGGTGCTGGCCGCCCGGACCGCCCTGGACGCCGGCGACCTGCCGCCGGCCGAGCTGCTGCGGCACTTCTTCGGTACGTGGGCGGCGTGGGACTGGGCGCGGCCGGTGGCCCTCGCCGGCGCTGTCACGGGGCTGACGGAGGCGTACCCGATGATGGTTTTGACCCCGTCCTCGCCTGTCCGGATCTGTACCGGGCAGGTCGGCGCCGGTTTCCGCGACCTGGTCACGCAGGAGCTCTACCAGTCGTGGGAGGGGCAGCCGGCGACCGCCCCGCACCGGCGGCACCGTGCGTGGGCGGTGGTGACCGTGGAGCCGGTGGCCGGCGAGTCGTTCGAGGAGACGATCGGCCGGTTCCGGGGCCGGGTGCGGGCCCTGCTGGCTGCCCTCGAGGAGGCCGGGGTCACCGACGCGCACGCGTGGCCGCGCCCGTTCACCACCGGGCCGGCGGTCCGGGAGTACGCCATCGGACTGGGCCGCCGCCCACCCGATGCCGCGGCTCTGGCCTCGATCCTTTCCGGCTGGCTCACCGCACTGCCCGGTGTCCGGGTCGGCCGGGTCGACGGCGCGGCCGTGCCGACACTTCATTGACCGGCATCTGTTGGTGCAGCGTTCAGCCGGGTGCCGCCCGATGGTCGCGCTGGGCGGGCACCTCACCGGCATGTTCGTTCTCACCGTCGGCGCGCTGACGCTGCTGGGTGGCACCACCTGGCTGGCACTGCAGGAGTCGGTCGCCGCCGATCGCGCCCGCCATCATCGCCTGACCGCCACGGCGATCATCCTGTGCCTGATCCTAGGAGCCGTCATCGTTGCGGCGGCTGTGCTCATGGGGACGTGAACCGCTCCGGTCCCGGCCGTCGTCGCCACAACCTGGCCCGCGGCTGGGACACCCCTGCCCAGCGGTTCACTCACTCGCCCGGCGAAGCCGCATGACCACCGCTTACTGACCCAGGCGAAGTGCTCGCGATCACCCGCCCGGTGCCGGAATGGCCGTCGACCGGCTTGCTTCTCAGTCGACCGCCGTAGCAGGGATTCCGCCGGCGCCTCGAACTCCGCAAGCTTCATGCGCGGATCGTAGGCATCACGTTGCCGACCACCGACATGCTCATCTGCCGCTGGGCACGTGTGTTCGTCCGGCCGCAGATCGGGCACGCCGCGTGATCCTGCTCCTGGTGGCGACACTCGACGACCTCGCTACCCTCCTGGGGTGAACGACGCCGCAGAGCGAGTTGCGCGGATCCGGTTCTTGACGGAGGCGGCGCGGGCGATGCTCGCCGCGGGCGCTGACGACATAGCCAGGGAATTGCTTCGGCGCACCGATTCGCCGATCTCGGCGATCAAGGCCATTTCCGACAGCACAGGTCTGGGCTTGGCTGATGCCAAGTGGATTGTGCGCCGCAACTTGACACCCGAGACGCGCAAGGCCGCGGAGAACCTGTGGGGCGATCTGTTCGACGCGCTCGAGCACATCCACGAGAGACTCAGCGGGCCGGAACCAGGTCGCCCGGATTCGGGACAGGTGTTGCCGGGTTGATCGCCGCCCGCCCCGAAGTCGAGCCACCATGATCGACATAGTTTGACCGTCCAGCCGCATTCCGAGCGCGACGGCCGACATGGCCGTCCGGCCCGTCCCCCAGCCTTCTCGTACTCAGCCCCGGCCGCATCTCGCTCCCGGTGGAATGCATCTCGCTCCCGGTTGGAATGGAATCTTTGTGCCGATGCGCGGGCGTCTCAGGTTCAGGTCGGCAGGCGCTGCTCCAACTGGCCGCCGGGAGTCGCCGTCCACACCTCGGCTGGGTGTCGCGTGGACATCCGAACCAGCGCCGGGCACACTCCCGCGGGTGAGTACGACGGATGCCGACCTGGCCTTGCGATACCTGGCTGACGATGGCATCACGCCGATCGGAGCCGACCGGTGGAAGTGGGACGGCACGCCCCCGGAAGACATGTCGGCCGAGGACGTGGCCTTCCACACCGCGTTCGAGATCACCACCGACGAGAGCCTCGATGCCGTCCGACGCGTACACACGTCGCTCGGTCTGCTCGACTTGACCCGCGCCTTTGATGTGCTTACTCATTTGAACGCCTACGTCTGCGACAACGCCGACCCGGCGGTCACCAACGCCTTCTGGGCCGGCTTGCGCGACCGGATGGCGGTTCCGGAGCCGATCGCGCACCTGCGGCTGCACCTGCGGACGTACTGGTTCGTGGGGCACACCGCCAGGGCCGCCTTCGACGCGTTGCTCGGTGATGACGTGCGCCATCTTGCAGCGGCTCGCCGGCTGCAGGAACTGGCCATCGGTCCGCTGCTCCTACGGGCCCGCCACGTTCTGGAGGACTCGGGTTCGGTCCGCTGGGATGACAAGCGCGACGTCTATCAGGCCGCCGCTGCTGTCGCCGCACTTCGTCCGGCGGTCTTCCGTGGCCTGCTCGGCAGCTATCACGGCGTCTACGGCAGTCTGGATCCGGACGACGCTCTGGTCCTGCTGGACAGCCTGCACCTGCCCGCCGACACCGAACACCTGCCCCGGCTGCGCGCGGTTCTGCGCAACGGCGTCGCGAACCACTACAAGAACCCCGCCGCCTGGCAGGCGTGAAGCGAGGCGCTGCGCCGCAGAAAGGCAGCCGAGCCTCTCCAATGCCCCGGGCATGCGCTATCGGAGCATCCCCGCCATCGTGGACCTGCCGCCGGCTGCCGCTCGCTTCCAACCGGTCGCACCACTGCTACCGCAGAGATGGGTAGAACCACGACGCCGAACCCGGTGACGCCCTGACATGCCGGCCGTTCGCGCGTGCCGGCTGCACGCACGCGGAATCTGGGGACACCGACCTGAACAAGCCAGGGTTCGCACGACTGACGAGCGGATGGCTGGCCCTCGAATTCTCCGCCGGTCGGGGTGCATTTCCCCAGGCGTACGGGAATCGCCCTGCGAACGCCGGCTGCGAGCTCCCGGGTAGCCGACCTGTCACCCGGGTGAGACGGGTCGTCCGAGTACCGGCATATCGCCCACGCGCGTGCCGGGCTGCCAGGGCCAGCGGTGGTACCGGTCCGGCCATACGATCTGCAAGGCATCCACCGTGGCACCTGTGGCGGCGTAGAACTGCGCGGCAACGGGCAGGTGACGCTCCGGCTCGATCACCTTGACGAACTGAATCTCGTGGCCCTCGATGACATCGTCGGCATATTGGCCGGGAGCGAATGCCCGTCGGCCCCCGATGATCTCCCCGGCAACGGTGTGCAGCGCGGGCCGGGAGATGTCAGGCGGCAAGCCGAACACAATCAGCTCAGGATGCCCGTGGCCAGTCAGGCCGACCGTATACCAGCACGTTTCCAAGGGAATCGGTTGCGGCACGAACTGCAGATGTACACCGGAACGCTCGACAGCCTCGCCGATCTGGCCGAGCCCGCTCTCCTGGTGTCCGGCCGTCACAGGTTCACCTTCCCCGGTTGCTGCCACTTCAGCACCAGCGTTGACATAGGTGCTTTCGTACCTCGGTTCGGTACCCCGGCGTTGAGCCTCCACACCTGGCTGTTCAGCTCGGGTGTCGTCATCCACGTGCGCAGACCCGCGCAAGCCGCAATGCGGCTACATCTCGTCTGGCAGACCGGCATCCTGAACTGGCGATTCGAGGGCGTTACGGAGCGCTGGCGGATTCGGCCGCTAGCGCAGCACTCTTGCACCTTGCTGTTGCGCCGAAGGGCTGAACGGTCGGGCGTAGCCGTCCGCGGCGAGGCACGACGGTCGTGCAGAATGCTCTAGTGATCATCGATGTGCGCGCCGGGAAAGAGGACGATCTGCCGGCTTTGCTGGGGATCTACAATCATCACGTCCGAACCGGCTATGCCACTTTCGATGAAGTGGAGGCCAGCCTCGACGGCCGCCAGGCCTGGTGGGCGACGTTTGCGCCGGTCGGCCCGTATCGGCTTATCGTGGCTGCCGGAGATGAACGGGTAGTCGGGTATGCCACCAGCAGCCCGTACAGGGCGCATCCTGCGTTCCGGCACACTGTGGAAACCAGCGTCTACCTCGCTCCCGACGCGATCGGCAAAGGGGTCGGCGGGCGGCTCTATGACACGCTGTTGGCCGAGCTGGTCGACACCGAGGCTGACCATGTCGTGGCTGCTGTGGCGCTGCCCAATGACGCGTCCGTGGCACTTCATCTCTCACGGCAGTTCACCGTTGTGGGCTCCTTCACCGACTACGCGATCAAGCGCGGTAGGCGCATCAGTTCCACCTGGTTTGAGCGCCCGGTGCGCTTACAGGAAGAATGCACATAGCTTTCGTCCTGCCCGGCTCTTGCCCGGTTCACTCTCATGGCACCCCTCTGTGTCAAGAAGCGGTGAGGAGCGGTGTTCTAGGCTGGGGTTCGGCGGGTCCGGGAAGTGACTTCTCCGAAGTGTCGATCATGG